>NZ_JBFTLH010000003.1:0-425833 GCF_056396345.1 Cupriavidus sp. 05T42 | reverse complement strand
AGCGAGTCGGAACCACCCCTTCCCATCCCGAACAGGACCGTGAAACGACTTTGCGCCGATGATAGTGCGGACTACCCGTGTGAAAGTAGGTCATCGCCAGGCTCTTATACCCAGAACCCCCAGCCCCAAAAGGCTGGGGGTTTTGCTTTGTGGGCTTCCGATTCAGCATACTGCACGTGCGATCGGAATTGTCCGTCGCGCCGTGGCTTCCGGATCGCGTACCGGCATCGGTGCCGCGACCGGCGTATCCATCAGCTTCCGATACCAGCCGTGGAAATGGCGCATGCCATCTTCCAGCGGGGTCTGGTACGGACCCGCGTCCGTCTTTCCTTGTCGATATAGCGCGCGCCGGCCGGCGTCTACGCGCTCGGCAATCTCGTCGTCCTCGATCGCCGTTTCCATATAGGCGGCGCGGTGCGCCTCCACCAGTTCGCGGTCGAACGCGGCCAGCTCCTCCGGGTAATAGAACTCGATGACATTCATCGTCTCGTGGACACCCTTCGGATAAAGCGTCGACAGCACCAGCGCGTACGGGAAGACCTCGATCATATGGGTCGGATAATAGGTCGCCCAGATCGCACCGAAGTCAGGTACCCGGCCATCGCCGTAAGCGAGCAGTCGCTCATGCCAGGTACGGTACGTGTCGGTGCCTGCGATCTCCAGCGTTGGATGCACGTCGATCCGCTGCACGCTGTACCAGTCTCCATATTCCCAGCTCAGTCCCTCGCTATGCACGTAGCGGCCCAGTCCCGGGTGGAAGGGGCCGATGTGATAGTCGTCGTTGTAGATTTCGACGAAGGTCTTCCAGTTGCAGTCGCAACGGTGCATTTCCACGTGGTCGAGCACGTAGTCGCCAAAATCCAGTTCGGGCCGGTCGAACAGGCCGCGCAGGTCTTGCGCGGCGTTGCGCGGGCCCTCGAACAGGAAGCCATTCACGTTCTGGAGCGGAAAGCGCTCCAGGTTCCGGCACGGTTTTTCAGGAAATTGCGGTGCGCCGATCAACTGGCCGCTGCTGTCGTAGGTCCAGCCGTGGAGCGGGCAGACGATGTTGCCGCCGCGCTCGCGCAGGTTACCCTGGCCGTTGCCGGCAGTCGCGCCGGGTCCGCCGGGGCCGTATTGGCCGAGCATGAGCGCCTGCCGATGCCGGCAGACATTCGAGATCAATTCCACGCCATGGTCGGTGCGCACCAGGACGCGTGCGTTGTCCTCATGGCCCAGCGCGCGCCAGTCTCCCGGGTCGGGCACCATGCGGTCGTGGCCGATATAGCTGGAGCTGCGCGGGAAGATGCGTTCCATCTCCATTGCAAAGACGTCTTCATCGCAATAACTTGAAACCGATAACTGCAGGGCCTCCGCTTCGAAATGGGAGGACTGACTCAGATCGGACATGGGTGTTCTCCTTGCACGGATGAGCGCCGCCGCGCATGGCGGACGCATACGAGGAAAAATCAGAAAAAAGTGAGAGAGGGGACGCGGGCGGGCTAGGGCCCGTCGCGGGCAGCGAGTCGTGCCAGGCGCTCGGGTACGCGTTGGCGCGGACAGGTGGCGCACATCTCGCCGTCGGTGCGGCGGTAGTGGAGGCAGCAACCCTTGCGGGCGAGGGCGAGCCGTTCGGCGCCGCTGCCATCGCGGTAGGCGAGGAAACCGCATTCGCCGCCCAGGCCGATGGCCTCGAGCCAGCGTTGTCCCAGCGCATGCATGCGCGGCGCGTCCCAATCGGTTCGCTCGCGCTGCACGCACAGTAAGGCGCCGAGGACGCAATCAGCCAGCAGTCGGCCGGCCGCCTTGACCGGCAGCGGGCCGACGTCACGCCATTGCGCGTGCAGCCGAGTCCAGCCTTCGGCGATCTGGCGGGCGACGCCCCGCAGCCCGTCATCCTCCGCGCCCAGCCGCGGCGTATGCGGCGCGATGCGGAAACCGTGGATGCCGCCCGCCTCGGTGCGCTGGGACAATGCCGACAGATCCGGCGCGCACGCGCAGCAATGCACGCCGACTATGCCGAGATACACCGGTTGCCAGATATGCAATCCCCAAGCGCGAAGTGACCAATAGTGCGCCCCGGCTTCGGGGGCATGCGCGCCGAGGTGCCGCACCATCGGTGCGATGTCCTCCGCGCGCGCCTCACTCCACGCGCGCCCGCCCCGGCCGCCGCCATCGTCGATTCCGTTGATTCCGTCGATTCCGTCGATCGTGCCGATGGTGCCGATGGTGCCGTCAAGTCCCGGCACCACACGTGCCGCCGTGGCCAGCAGCGCGTGGAGCCGGTCCGGCGCGGGCGCGAGCATCAGGCGGCCGCCTTGACGTTGGCGGAGCGGGCGCGGCCGGCCACGGGGTTGGGCAGCGACCCCGCCATGGTCAGGCTCGATGCCGGATCCGCCAGGTTCACCATCTGCAGGTTGTTCTTGAGCTGCAGCCGGTTCAGGCACGAGTGCAGGAAATCCGGCGCGAAGAAGTCGTAGCGCGCGAACTTGTGCTGCAACTCGGGATGCGCCGCCTGGTAGTCGTGCGCGCTGTCCGCCACCACCTGCCAGAAGTCGTCCTCGGAACAGCTGCCGCCCTCCACGAGGATCTGGGCCATGTGCCGGAACACGCCGTCGAACACGTCGATGAAGATGCCGAGCAGCTTGTAGTCCTCGGGCACGTCCACGGCGAGCCGCTGGATGCCTTCCGGCAGCACCGCGTCCTTGTTCAGGATGGCCGACTCCTCGGCGATGTCCTTCATGAACACCCGCGCGACGGTATGCCCCTCCAGCACCAGGATCAGGTTTTCGCAATGCGGCATGAACACGAGGTCGTGCGCATAGAAGCAGTGCATCAGCGGTTCGAGGTAGGCGCGCAGGTACTGGCGCAGCCACGTCCGCGCGGAGAGCCCCGAGCGGCGGATCAGCGCCGGCAGCAGGGCGTCGCCCTGCGGGTCGGTGTGGAGCAGCGCGGCCATCGTCATCAGCCGTTCACCCTCGCGCAGCTTGCCGAGCGGGCTTTCGCGCCAGAGCGCCGACAGCATCTTCTTGTAGGGGCTGTCCGTCTCGAGCGCAGCCTCGTAGTAACGGTTGCGATAGCCGACCGACGCCACCTCGCGCAGGATGCTGAAACCGTAGCCGCGCAGCGTGGCATCGTCGTTGATCAGCCCGTCCAGGAAGGCGTTGATGGCGGGCGTGCCGGCCATGTAGTACGGCGACAGCCCGCGCATGAAGCCCATGTTCAGCACCGACAGCGAGGTCTTCACATAGCACTTGTCCGGCTGGGAGGCGTTGAAGTACGTGCGCACCGACTGCTGGGCGGTGTACAGGTCGTCGCTGTAGCCGAGCGGGATGATCTTGCGATTGGCTACATCGGCGGCAAACGCGATGCTGAGCTTGTTGAACCACTGCCACGGGTGGGCCGGCATGTAGAGGTAGTCCTCTGGCGCTACATCGGCCTGCGCCAGCGCCTGGCGGAACGCGGCCAGGCGCGCTTCGCCCAGTTCGCTCGCCATGTGGGCCTCGTAGTCCAGCCCGGGAATGCTGGCGAAGTGGGCGTTGTCACGATGCACGGCCAGCCAGATCACGGCGAAGCGCGAGCCGGTCTCCGGGGCGAAGGCGCGGTAGTCCTCGGCATCGAAGCCGAGCCGGCCGTTGTTCGCCACGAAGCCCGGGTGGCCTTCGATCATCGCCCACTCGTAGGTCTGGAAATCCGCGTCGAGCAGGGCCTCTGCGCTCGGCGCCTGCGGGTTGTGCTTGTAGGCCGCGCCGAACAGCGTGCTGCTGATCTCGTCGAGGTAGACCGGCAGCTTGTCGGCGGGAATGCCGAGCGTGTGCTTGAAGTCGTTGATGAAGGTCAACGCGTCCAGCGGCACGCTGGCGCCGTCGAGCACGCGCTCGATGCTGGCCGGGTCGATGCGCCAGTGGCGCAGGGCCATCGGCTGGCCGTCGAAGGTGTAGTGGCAGTTGGGCGTGTCGGCGTCGATGCGGTAGCGGGTCCAGCCGTCCGCATCGGCCGCGCCTTGCGCCGCCGGCGTGATGACTACCTCGTGCGCGTATTCGGCGATGGCCTTGCGCACGAGCAGGCGGTTCACTTTGGCCCAGACGGCCGGTTCGAGGTGGCTGACCACATGGCGCGGCTCGCGCGTGGTCTGGGCTTGCAAGGTGGCGTGGATGGTGGCGTCAAGCGGGGCGTTCATCGGTGAAATCTCCTCGGATGGATCGTTCGAAATCGGGGCGGGTGCAGAAGGCCAGCCAGGCGGTCTTCTGCGGCAGGGTGATCTGGCGGTCGTAGGCGAAGCCCACGGCGCGGTTCAGGGCATGGACCTTGTCGTTGCGCGCATCGGGCTCCACCACCACGCGCTGGGCGCCCAGTGTGTAGAACGTGTGCGCCATGACGTGGCGCAGCACGTCGCGCGTGAAGTGGCGGATCGGCGCGGCCGGCGGGCCGACAAAGAAATGCATGCCGATGTCACTGGCGCGCGGCGCGAAGTGCGTGCCGACGGGCTCGTGCGCGGGGTCGTAGCATTCGATCAGGAACGCCGGCGTCCCCTCGCAGAGGCCCATGTAGGCGCCGCCATGGCCGCTCGCGAGCAGATCCGTGTAGAAGCGGCGCGTCTCGTCGAGCGTCAGGTCCTGCATGTTCCAGAAGCGCGCGTAGTCCATGGTGAACCAGCGATGGAGCAGGCCGATGTCGTGGTCGAGCGACAGCGCCCGGATCGTCATGGCCGGGTGGAGCGACGGGCGCAACGCGGCGGGAATCGGCTCGGCGCCTCCACGGGTGATGTCCCAGCGGTCAGCTTGCATGGGGCGCTCCAGCAAGTCCGGCGGTACCCGCGGCATCGGTCTGAGGCTGCGCGGCTGGCGCCGCGTGGCGACGATCCACCCCAAAGGTCCAGCGGTCCAGCGCGGCGGTCAGCAGCATGCCGGCGGCGGCCAGCACGAAGGTGACCTCGATGCCGAAGCGGTTCACGATCAGCCCGGCGCCGAACGACGACAGCAGCACCCCCAGGTTCTGGAAGAAGTTGGCGATGCTGAAGTCCTTGGCGTAGGCGTCCGGCGTGCTGACCTTGAACAGCGTCACCTCCAGCTTCACGATGACCTGGAACATCGACCACCCGTACAGGCAGCGTCCGATCAGCACCAGCGCCGGGGACGGCGCCGCCTGCAACAGCAGCCCCACAGTGCCCAGCAGCAGGTTGCCGAGCGTATGGTCGAGCAGCTTGCGGCCGTCCCGCGTGGCCCGCTTGTTGGCGATCAGCGCCACCAGCGCGACCACGCCCGGAATCGCGAACACCAGCCCCGTCAGCATCTGGTTGTGCATGCCGGAGATCTGCTCCCAGTACACCGAGAAGAACGGGCGGACGAGGTAGGCGCTGAAGTCGAACAGCAGCATCAGCAGGCTCAGGCGCAGGATCAGCCCCAGCGTGCCGCGCCGCGCCGTGCTGGCGGCACTGCCTGCCGCCGGCGGCGGCGCATCGGTGCCCAGCACGCGCACCACCCGGCCGGTCCGGATCAGGTAGATGCACAACGCCATCTGCACGAAGTCGCCAGCGGCCATCATCCACAGGCAGGTGCGCGGGCCGAACTGCTGGAGCGCCATCCCGCCCGCCATCGCCCCGAAGATGCCGCCGATATGCACCACCACCGAGAGCAGGCCGATGGTGGCGCCGTGCGTCTCGGCCTTCTCCAGCCGCATCAGGTACGGAAACATCAGCAGGTAGCTGCTCTTGGTCATGAACATCAGCATGGTCAGCACCCAGAAGGCGGTGACCGTCTCCGCCCAGGCGCTCAGGGCGCCGAAGGTGCCGGCTACGAGCTGGGTGTAGACCAGCAGGTGCATGGTTTCCACGCGCCGCGCCACGCGCGCCCAGAGCGGCAGCGTGCACATCACGGCGATGGAGATGGCGGCGATGTAGGCGCCCACGTGCACCGGGCTGGTGATGCCGTAGCGCACTTCGAAGAACTGCGGGTAGAACGCGATCAGGATGGCGTCGCTGATGACGCCGAACGCGGACATGATGACGATGGTGAGTCGCAGGCTCATGGTCTATCCCGCCACCGTGATCAGCTGCGCCAGCGCTGGCTGGGTCGGCATGGGCGTGCCGTTGCCGGGGGCCGGCACGGTTGCCGAAGCTTCCGTCGCCTCGATTCGCTCGAAGCCGCTGTTGGCGCGCGGGGCGAAGTCCTGGAACGTGGTGCGCGCCTCGGCGCGATAGTGGTCCACGCCGGTCAGCGCGTGCAGCAGCCGTGCATTGCGATGGCAGGCCATGCCCAGGTCCGGGTTGGTCAGGCCGTGGCTGTGGAAGCCGGCGTTCTGCACGAAGATCTCGTCGCCATGCACGTCTACCGCGAAGTTGCGCGCCTGCTGGTAGCGGCCGCCCGCGTCCCAGCGGATGCGCTCGCGAATGCCGTCGATAAAGGCCGGCACGCGATGCGTGTAGCCGGTCGCCATGACCACGCCGTCGGCCACGTGGCGGTAGGCCTCGCCCAGATCCATGTGGCGGAACGTCATCTCGTACTGGCGCGCGGCGGGGTCGAAGTGCATGCCGTCCAGCGCGAGGTTGGTCAGCAGTTGCGTGCGGGCCCCGGCGCGGTGGCGCTTTTCGTCGAGCGTGTCGTAGATCTGGTCGATCAGCGTCTTGTTGATGCCGTTGTAGATGCTGCGCTGGTCCTCCAGCACGCGCGTCTTCACGGATTCGCCCAGGTCGTAGAAGTGGTCGCTGTAGGCCGGCGAGATCAACTCCAGCGTGAGCTTGGCGTTCTCCATCTGGAAGAAGCGCGGCGAGCGGGTCACCCAGTTCAGCGTATAGCCGTGGGTGTCGCAGTCCTTGAGCAGGTCGTGGTAGACCTCGGCGCCGCTCTGCCCGCTGCCGATGACAGTGATGGTGCGGCGCTGCTGGAGCCAGCGCTTGTTGGCGAGGTAGGCGGAGGTGTGGATCGGCGCGTGCTCGCCCGCGCAGCAGGCGGGCAGGTTCGGCGTGCTGCCGATGCCGAGCACAAGCCGCCGCGCGCGATGCCGGAACGGCGTTCCGGTGTGCGTATCGACGCCACTCACCACGTAGCCGGGCAGCGACGGGTCGTGACGGATGTCGAGCACGTCCTGCCGATAGCGCACGTTGGGCAGCTGCCCGGCGGCCCACTTGCAGTAGCGGTCGTACTCCTGCCGCGTCAGATAGAAGTTCTCGCGGATGTAGTAGTTGTAGATGCGGCCCTGCTGCTTGCAGTAGTTCAGGTAGCTGAAGCGGCTGGTGGGGTCTGCCATCGACACGAGGTCGGCCAGGAACGGGTTCTGCAACGTCGTGCCGTCCACGAGCATGCCCGTGTGCCAGCCGAACGCTTCCTTCTTCTCGAGGAACAGGCTGCGTACGCCGGGCAGCGGATCGGCCAGGCACGCGAGGCCGAGATTGAACGGGCCCAGTCCGACGCCGATAAAGTCATAAGGATCTTCATTGCTCATGTTTAGCCCTGGTGGATCGCGAAACAGGAAGGCTTCCGCAGTGGAAGGGGGATACCCATCAAGACGAATGGCCTCGTAATTCGTTTAGTTCGGCCATGTCATTCACTTAAAACATGCGGGGCTGTGCGGGCTCGCGTCATCGAAGCCGTGCTACGCGTGCCCGGGCACGCGCGAGGCACGCATGGCGCGTGCACGTGTGGAAGATCGGCAAGCGGAAGGAGAGCGGCGCGCGGCATCCACCGCGCGGCCGTAGAGATCAGCGGGCGACGGTCATCGCGCAGCCGTGCGCTCAGCGCGCGATATTCATCGCACTGAGGGCGCTGCGCGCATCCTGGAGGATGAAGTTCACCATCGTGGCCGAGATGCCCAGCCGCTCGGCGATGCGCTTCTGCGTCTGGTCCTCGTAGTAGTACTGCACCACCGCGTCGCGGGTGCGTGATGGCAGGCGCCGCATCGCGTCACGCAGGCAGGTGGTTTGCTCATGCGCCATGGCGATGCAGTCCGGCGAGTTGGTGTCGAGCGGTGCGTCCTGCTCGGGCACATCGCCGATGAATAGCCGCTTCTCCAATTGTTGGCGCCGGTAGCTATCCAGCGCGAGATTGCGCACCACCCGGCTGATGTAACTCGCCTCGCTGCGCAAGGCTTCGGGGCAGGGCTCCTGGCAGAGCTTGAGAAACGCGTCGTGCAATACGTCCTCGGCCAGGCAGGGGCAACCCAGGATGCGGGTGGCCACGTGGAGCAGGCTGCGCCGCTGGGCGATGAAGGTGTGTAAAACCGTGCCGGATGGATCGTGCGCAGGGGGCGTGTCAGCGCGGGCAGGGGGCGTGCGATCGTCGATCACTGTCATGTGAACTCCATGGGAAGGGCCATGCGTTCCCCGCAGCGGGGATGTACCGTTTTCAACGAGGCGCCCATCCTAAAGTAAATGCGAATCGTTCTTATTAATGACCGCGCCGCACAAGTGGTCACTGGGGACGAAAGCTGAACACAGACTTAAATGACGTGATATGCGAGGAAGATACGTCTTGTTACACGCACGATGGCGACAGCACGCCAGTGCAGGCCTTACCCATCGGTTGTAATTCCGGAGCGCTCCCTAGCCGGCACGCGGCCCCCAGGGCGCCCGGTACCGCACGTGCGGTACCGGCACGGCTTTCGCTACCTCATGAAGGGAGCGGTGGTGATTTCCTCCCGCCGCAAACGATTTGCCATGTGGAGGTAAGCCATGAAGACCATGAAGACGATGCGCGCCAGCAGTGTGTTGGCCGCCGGGGCGCTGGCGCTGATGTCGGTGTCGGCGCTCGCGCAGATGACGCCGGGCCCGCGTGACCCCTACACGCAGGGCGGTGTCACGTCCACGCCGGTCGACCCCTCGACCAGCGGCGCGCGCACGGGCGACAAGTTCGACCCGTACTCGCAGGGCGCGGCGCAACCGACGCGACAGGATCTGGCCCCGCAGCAACAGCAGCAGATGCAGATGCCTTCGCAAAAGTACGATCTGGTGCCGGGCGCGACGACCACGACCAATCGTAGCTATGGCAGCGCCGCCTATCAGGGCGACATGCGCTGGACCACGCCGAATCTTGGCCGGCCCATCGGCGAGCGGAATCGCTATCTTGATGGCGCCTGATCGTTGATCGGACCCCAAATAAGAAACGCCCCCGGTAAAACGGGGGCGTTTCTTATTGAGGCGGCAAGGCGCAGTCGGACGCCGTGAGCGTCACAAAAGTGCGCCATAATCCACTGAAAGCCGCTATCCGTACTCACCCGCCGTGTATTTCAGTGCATTACACGGCAAGTCCTGTCATCCAGATTCTTCTTCAAGCTGGTACGATGACGCGCATCTCGTCATTCGGCTATGGAACTAGTTGCAATCCTGTTAGCCGAATGCTGCATTGCATCACGACGGCGACGGCTTCCCTGGAGGAGACGGTTGTCTTTACCCTGATACAAAGGGTGCCGCCGTGCGGTGCAGACATTACCGTGGCAATGCGCCGCCAGCAGGCATCGGGAAAACCGATTATTGTGGCGGCCGGCAAGACGTAGCGCGACGTTCAGATCGGCGCACGGGCTGGCGCGAAGCACGGTGAACCGGACAAGCGAAGGAACGTGCAGGACATTTCAGAATACGGGGAGCAGGGCGGTTCCACGAACCCCCTGCGGCCGGACACGCGCGCGCGGCGCGGCCGGTCTTGTGTTTTCCTCCAGGCCAGCAAATGGCGAAAGCAGGGGCCCATGGCGACAATCCGCTGAACCCGACGACCGAATTTCGTGCCGGCGACCCGGCACGCCACTTGCGTCCACGCGCTGCGCCGTGGCGCCCGCCTGGTCTACGGGGCCAGGCCACAACATTCCGTTTCATCCTCGAGGAAATCGCTATGCAAGCAATGCGCGCCAGGCGTGCTTTGATTCCGGGCATGCTGGCCATCGCCGTCACGGTCCTTGCCGCCTGCGGCAAGGAAAACAAGCCGCCCGCAGCCCAGACGCCGGAAGTAAAGGTCGTGACGCTGAAGGACGAGACCGTGACACTCGACTCGTCGCTGCCCGGCCGGACCACGGCCTTCCGGATCGCCGAAGTCCGCCCGCAGGTGGACGGCATCATCCTGAAGCGGCTGTTCGTGGAAGGCTCCGACGTCAAGCAGGGCCAGCAGCTGTACCAGATCGACCCGGCTACCTACGAAGCCACGGCCAAGAGCGCCGATGCCACGCTGGCGTCGTCGCGCCTGCTCGCGGAGCGCTACGGGCGCCTGGTGGGCGAGGAAGCGGTCAGCAAGCAGCAGCACGACGAAGCCAAGGCTGCCTACCTGCAGGCCCAGTCGACGGCGGACCGCGCCCATATCAACCTGCGCTACACCAAGGTGCTGTCCCCGATTTCGGGCCGCATCGGCCGCTCGGTGGTCACCGAGGGGGCGCTGGTCACCAATGGCCAGGCCACCGCGCTGACCACCGTGCAGCAGCTGGACCCGATCTACGTGGATGTGACGCAACCGTCCACCACGCTGCTGCGGCTGCGGCGCGAACTGGCCGACGGCCGGCTCCAGGCCGCCGGCGCCAACGCTGCCAAGGTGATGCTGATGCTCGAGGATGGCAGCACCTATAAGGAAGCAGGCCGGCTGGAGTTCTCCGAAGTGTCCGTGGACCCGAGCACCGGCTCGGTCACGCTGCGCGCGGTGTTCCCGAACCCGCGCCACGAACTGCTCCCGGGCATGTTCGTGCACGCGCGGCTGGCCGAAGGCGTGAAGACCTCGGCCATCCTGGCGCCGCAGCGCGGCGTCACGCGTGACCTCAAGGGCCAGGCGACCTCGCTGGTGGTGAACGCCAACAATGAAGTCGAGCAGCGCGTGCTGAAGACCGACCGGACCATTGGCGACAAATGGCTGGTCACGGACGGCCTGAAAGCCGGCGACCGCGTCATCGTGGAAGGCCTCCAGTTCGTGCGCCCCGGCGCCAAGGTCAAGGCCACCGAGGCCAGCGCCACCGCCACCGCCGTTACGGCCCCCAATGCCGCCTCGGCCCCGGCCGCCGCTTCCGCGCCCGGCGCGGCCAAGTCCTGACCGGGACCGACGCATGAGGAATCGCCATGTCTAATTTCTTCATCGACCGGCCGATCTTTGCCTGGGTGATCGCGCTGGTCATCATGCTGGCAGGGGGGTTGGCCATCCGGTCGCTGCCTATCAACCAGTACCCGGCCATCGCCCCGCCGACCATCGCCATTTCGGTGAACTACCCGGGTGCGTCCGCGCAGACCGTGCAGGACACCGTGGTGCAGGTCATCGAACAGCAGATGAACGGGCTGGACAAGCTGCGCTACATCTCGTCGGAGTCGAACTCCGACGGCAGCATGACCATCACCGTGACGTTCGAGCAGGGCACCAGCCCGGACATCGCCCAGGTACAGGTCCAGAACAAGCTCGCCCTGGCCACGCCGCTCCTGCCGCAGGAAGTGCAGCAGCAGGGTATTCGCGTGACCAAGTCCGTGCGGAACTTCCTGGTCATCGTCGGGCTGGTGTCGACCGACCCCAGCCAGACGCGGGAGGATCTGTCGAACTACATCGTCTCGAACCTCCAGGATCCGATCTCGCGGACCGCTGGCGTGGGTGACTTCCAGGTGTTCGGCTCGCAGTACGCCATGCGCATCTGGCTGGACCCGGCCAAGCTCAACAGCTTCCAGCTGGCGCCGCTGGACGTGAGCACTGCCATCAAGGCGCAGAACGTGCAGGTGGCCTCCGGCCAGCTGGGCGGCCTGCCGGCCGTGCGCGGGCAGCAGCTCAATGCGTCGGTGATCGGCAAGACCCGTCTCCAGACCGCCGAGCAGTTCGGCAACATCCTGCTGAAGGTCAATCCGGACGGCTCGCAGGTGCGCCTCAAGGACGTGGCCGACGTGGGCCTGGGCGGCCAGGACTACAACATCAACGCGCAGTACAACGGCCGCCCGGCTTCGGGTATCGCCATCCGGCTGGCCTCGGGCGCTAACGCGCTGGATACGGTGAAGGCCATCCGCGCCACGCTGAACCAGCTCGAGCCGTCGTTCCCGGCGGGCATGCAGGTGGTGTTCCCGTACGACACGACGCCAGTCATCGCCGATTCGATCCACGAAGTGGTGAAGACGCTGCTCGAAGCCATCGTGCTCGTGTTCCTGGTGATGTATCTGTTCCTGCAGAACTTCCGCGCCACGCTGATCCCGACGATCGCCGTGCCGGTGGTGCTGCTGGGCACGTTTGGCGTGCTGGCGGCGTTCGGCTACTCGATCAACACCCTGACGATGTTCGGCATGGTGCTCGCCATCGGCCTGCTGGTGGACGATGCCATCGTGGTGGTGGAGAACGTCGAGCGGGTGATGTCCGAGGAGGGGCTGGGGCCGAAGGAGGCCGCCCGGAAGTCGATGGGGCAGATCCAGGGCGCGCTGGTCGGCATCGCGCTGGTGCTGTCGGCGGTGTTCCTGCCGATGGCGTTCTTCGGCGGCTCCACGGGCGTGATCTACCGCCAGTTCTCGATCACGATCGTCTCGGCGATGGTGCTCTCGGTGCTGGTGGCGCTGATCTTGACCCCGGCACTGTGCGCGACCATGCTCAAGCCGATCGAGAAGGGCGACCACGGCGAGCACAAGAAGGGCTTCTTCGGCTGGTTCAACCGCAGCTTCATCCGCTCCACGCAGCGCTATGAGCGCAGCGTGGTCGGCATCCTGAAGCGGCGCGTGCCCTACCTGATCATCTACGTGCTGATCGTGGCGGGCATGGCCTTCCTGTTCACGCGCATCCCCACCTCGTTCCTGCCGGAAGAAGACCAGGGCGTGCTCTACGCCCAGGTGCAGACCCCGGCCGGCGCCACGGCGGAGCGCACGCAGGCGGTGCTCGACCAGATGCGGAACTACCTGCTCAATGACGAGGGCAAGATCGTCAGCTCGCTCTTCACCGTGAACGGCTTCAACTTCGCCGGCCGCGGCCAGAGTTCGGGCCTGGCGTTCATCCTGCTCAAGCCGTTCAAGGAGCGCGAGGGTGACGCCACCAGCGTGTTCGACCTCACCAAGCGCGCCCAGGCCAAGTTCAGCACCTTCCGGGACTCGCTGGCCTTCGCCTTTGCGCCGCCGGCCGTGCAGGAGCTGGGCAACGCTACCGGCTTCGACTTCTACATGCAGGACCAGGCCGGCCTGGGGCATGACGCGCTGATGGAAGCCCGCAACAAGTTCCTGTCGCTGGCCGCCAAGGACCCGGCGCTGCAACGCGTGCGCCCGAACGGGCTGAACGACGAGCCGCAGTACCAGCTGGAGATCGACGACGAGCGCGCCCGCGCGCAAGGCGTGTCGCTGGCGGACATCAACAGCACCATCTCCATCGCCTGGGGTTCCAGCTACGTGAACGACTTCATCGACCGCGGTCGCGTGAAGCGCGTCTACCTGCAGGGCCGCCCCAACGCGCGCATGAATCCGGAAGATCTGGACAAGTGGTTCGTGCGTAACGACAAGGGCGACATGGTGGCGTTCTCGACCTTCGCCACCGGCAAGTGGGGCTATGGCTCGCCCAAGCTCCAGCGCTACAACGGCGTGCCGGCGGTGGAAATCCTGGGCGAACCGGCGGCGGGCAAGAGCTCCGGCGAGGCCATGGCGGCGGTGGAAGCCATCATGAAGCAGATGCCGCAGGGCATTGCCTACTCGTGGACCGGCCTGTCGTACGAAGAGCGGCTGTCGGGCTCGCAGGCGCCGGCGCTCTACGCGCTGTCCCTGCTGGTGGTGTTCCTGTGCCTCGCCGCGCTGTATGAAAGCTGGGCGATTCCGTTCTCGGTGATGCTGGTGGTGCCGCTCGGCGTGGTCGGCGCGCTGCTGGCGACGATCGGCCGGGGCTTGTCCAACGACGTGTTCTTCCAGGTGGGCCTGCTGACGACCATCGGCCTGTCCGCCAAGAACGCAATCCTGATCGTGGAATTCGCCAAGGAACTGCACGAGCAGGGCAAGAGCCTGGTCGATGCGGCCGTGGAGGCGTGCCGGATGCGCCTGCGGCCGATCATCATGACCTCGCTCGCGTTCATTCTCGGCGTGTTCCCGCTGGCGGTGTCGCAAGGCGCCGGCTCGGGCAGCCAGCACGCCATCGGTACCGGCGTGATCGGCGGCATGCTCACGGCCACGGTGCTGGCCATCTTCTGGGTGCCGCTGTTCTTCGTGGTGGTGAACGCGCTCAAGGAGCGCCGCGAGAAGCACGATTCCTCCTCCCTCGAAAAGGAGGCCAAAGCATGAGACAAACGCTAATCAGCATGGCCGTCGCCGCTAGCGCGGCGCTCGCGGGGTGCAGCCTGATCCCGACCTACGAGCGTCCGGCGGCGCCGGTGGAAGCCGCCTATCCGCAGGGCGAAGCCTACCCGGCCGCCAACGGCGCCGGCCAGGTGCCACCGGCCGCGGAACTGGGGTGGCGCGACTACTTCGCCGATCCGCGCCTGCAGCGGCTGATCGACGTCGCGCTGCAGAACAACCGCAACCTGCGCGTGGCCGCCCTGAACGTGGAGGCGTACCGCGCGCAGTACCGCATCCAGCGCGCGGACCTGTTCCCGCAGGTGGGCGTGGCGGCGCAGGGCACGCGGCAGCGCGTGCCGGCCGACCTCTCCAGCACGGGCCAGCGGGTCATCAGCAGTTCGTATGGCGTGTCGCTGGGCACCACCGTTTGGGAAATCGACCTGTTCGGCCGGCTGCGCAGCCTGAGCCAGGCAGCGCTGGAGCAGTATTTCGCCAGCGACGAAGCCCAGCGCAGCACGCATATCGCGCTGGTGGCCAGCGTCGCCAACGCCTACCTGACGCTGCGCGCCGACGAGGCGCAGCTGAAGCTGACGCGCGAGACGCTGGTGACCTACGAGCGGACCTACAACCTCACGCGCCGCAGCTACGAGGAAGGCATTTCCTCGCGGCTGGACCTGCGCCAGTCACAGACCCAGGTGGAAAACGCCCGGGCCTCGCTGAGCCGCTATACGCGGCTGGTGGCGCAGGACACCAATGCGCTGACGCTGCTGCTCGGCGCGAGCCTGCCGGCGGACCTGCCCGAAGGGCTGCCGCTCGATGGCAAGCTGGTGGCGGACGTGCCGGCGGGTTTGCCGTCTGACCTGCTCCAGAACCGCCCGGACATCCTCGCCGCCGAGCACCGCCTGCTGTCGGCCAACGCCGATATCGGCGCGGCGCGCGCGGCGTTCTTCCCGAGCATCTCGCTGACCGCCTCGGCGGGCACGGCGAGCCGCCAGTTGTCGGGGCTGTTCGATGCGGGTTCGGGCACGTGGCTGTTCTCGCCGCAGATCAACCTGCCGATCTTCACGGCGGGTAGCCTGAGCGCCAGCCTGGATTACGCGCGGATCCAGAAGGACATCAACGTGGCGACGTACGAGCAGACCGTGCAGTCGGCCTTCCGCGAAGTGGCGGACGGGCTGGCGGCGCGCGGCACGTACACGGAGCAGCTCCAGGCGCAGGTGCGCCTGGTCGAGGCGAGCCGGGACTACTTCCAGCTCGCCGAGGGTCGCTATCGTACCGGGGTGGACAACTACCTGACGCTGCTCGACGCACAACGCCAGTTGTACGCGCAGCAACAGGTGCTGATCGACTCGCGCCTCAACCAGCTGACCAGCGAGGTCAACCTGTACAAGGCGCTGGGCGGTGGGTGGAACGAGGTGACGGCGCAGGCGAAGGGCGGCTGAAGACGTTCTCCCCTCTCCTGCTTGCGGGAGAGGGGAGCCCAAGCCAGCGCTGCTACAGCGTCGACTTCCCGAACAAGCTTTCCAGCAGGTCCACCACCAGCTCGGCCGTCTGATTGTGGACGTCCCGGGCCGGGTTCAGCTCCAGCACATCGAGCGACCCCAGCGCCCCGGTATCCTCGATCATCTCCAGCGCCAGATGCGCCTCCCGATACGTCGGCCCGCCGCGTACCGGCGTACCCACCCCCGGCGCGATCTGCGCATCCAGAAAATCCACATCGAAGCTGACATGCAGATGCGTATTCGCGTCGATGCCGGCGAGCGCCTGCTCCATCGTCTGACGCATGCCGTTTTCGTCGATATAACGCATGCCGTAGACCGTCAGCCCCAGCTCGCGCAGGCGCAGCTTCTCCCCGGCATCCACGCTGCGGATGCCCACCTGGCGGATCGACTGGGCCGACATGGCCGGCGTGACGCCGCTCAGGGCGGTCAGCGGCGCAGGGCCGTCGCCGCACAGGCAGGCCACCGGCATGCCGTGGATATTGCCCGTGGGGCTGGTGCTGCCGGTGTTGGCATCCGCGTGGGCATCGAGCCACAGCACCAGCAGCCGCTTGCCGGTCTCGCGGCAATGGCGCGCGGCGGCGCTGATCGAGCCGATGGCCAGGCAGTGGTCGCCGCCCATCAACAGCGGCATCTGGCCGCTGGCGAAGCAGGCATAGGCGGTGTCGAACACCAACTGGTTCCACGTCAGCACTTCCTGCAGGTGGCGCATGCCGTCGACGGGAAGCTGGCCGGGGTTGCCCGGGCCGCTGAGGTTGCCGAAGTCGGTCACCTGCAGTCCGTTGCGCGCCAGCGCCCCGGCAATATCGGCCACGCGCAGGGCCTCGGGCCCCATCGACGTACCGCGAATGCTGGCACCGACATCGGTGGGCGCGCCAATCAGCGTGACAGGATGCATGGGAGGCTCCGGTAGTTGCGGCTCCTCCCCATATTAGGCGCTATTCCGCCGCCGGGGCCGGCGCGCCCTGGTGGATAGGCGCCGACTGGATGGCGAACAGGGCCGCGCTGGCCGCCAGCCCCAGCCCGCCCGAGACCCAGAGCGCCTGTGCACCCCAGACGTCGATACAGAGCCCGAACAGCCACGGTGCCAGCGCCTGCGCGATGCGCGCCGGCACCATCAGCACACCCTGCCGATGCCCATACCCCTGCGGCCCGAAGATGACGAGCGGCAGCGTGCCCTTGGCGATGGTCAGGATGCCGTTGCCGGCGCCGTGCAGCACCCCGAACAGCGTGGCGGCCGGCGCGCCCGCGACCATGAAGGCCGCCGCGCCGATCGGGTGCAGGGCCGCCGCCAGCCGTGCCGACAGCAGCGGATGAACCTTGCGTAACAATCCGAACTCCAGCAGCCGGGCGCCAACCTGCGACGGCCCGATCAGCGCGCCGACGAGCACGGCCGTCGCCAACGTGGCGCCGCCGGCCTGCAACAGCCGCGGCAGGTGCGCGGCCATGGCCGTGCTGATGAACCACGTCGCCGCGAACACGAAGGCCAGTACCCAGGTGGCCGGCGCGCCCGACGCCGGTCCGGGCGCCGCCGGTTTGCCGGCTGCGGGTGCCGTGGATGGGGGCGCCGGATCGGCCCCCGCGCGCGGCAGGCTCGCATTGAGCGCGAGGCCCACCGTCAGGTGCAAGGCGGCCCAGACCAGACAGGCCACGCGCCAGCCATAGTGGCTCTCCAGCCAGGATGACAGCGGCCATCCCACGGTGCTGGCAAAGCCGGCGATCAGCGTGATGCCAGTGATCGCATTGCGCGAGCGCGTGCCGTACAGGCGCACCAGCGTGGCGAACGCCGCTTCGTAGAGCCCGCTGCCCATGCCGATGCCGATGACGAGCCACGCCAGGAACAGTCCCACGCTTTCCCGGGCCAGGCCGAGCCCCGCCAGGCCGGCCGCGAAGACGAGGCTGGTGGCCATCAGCACCGGCCGTCCGCCCAGCCGGTCGATCAGCCGGCCCGCGTAGGGGCCGAGCAGCGCCGAGACCACCAGCGCGGCGCTGAACGCCGCGAAGACCGTCGGCACCGACACGCCGGTGTCGCGCGCCATCGGCACCGCGAGCATGGCCACTAGATAGTAAGAGGATGCCCAGGCGAGCGTCTGTGCAGCCCCGAGCCGTGCCACGAGGCTGCCATTCGGTACGTCGGTCATGGTTGGCCTTATTCGACTTCGCCTTCGTCGGTGTCGCCCGCAGCCGCTTGGCGCTCGTGGTCCATCGCCGCCGCCGCCAGCGCCGCCGCCCGGGCCGGCGCGGCGTCCTTGCGCTCGCTGTAGCGGTCGGTCAGGTAGTCGGAGCGGTCCCGGATCAGCAGCGTGAACTTGTACAGCTCCTCCATGACGTCGACCACGCGGTCGTAGTAGGCGGACGGCTTCATGCGCCCGGCGTCGTCGAATTCCTGGTACGCCTTGGCCACGGAGGACTGGTTGGGAATCGTCACCATGCGCATCCAGCGGCCCAGCACGCGCAGCGCGTTGACGGCGTTGAACGACTGCGATCCGCCGCAGACCTGCATGACCGCCAGCGTGCGGCCCTGCGTAGGGCGGATGCCGGCGCTTTCCAGCGGCAGCCAGTCGATCTGGTTCTTGAACACCGCGGTCAGCGTGCCGTGGCGCTCGGGGCTGCACCAGACCTGGCCTTCCGACCATGCGGACAGATCGCGCAGTTCCACCACCTTGGGGTGATCGGCGGGCACGCTGTCAGTGACCGGCAGGCCGCTCGGATCGAACACGCGCGTCTCGGCGCCGAAGTGGCGGAGGATGCGTTCGGCTTCCAGCGTCAGGAGCCGGCTGTAGGACGTCTCGCGCAGCGAGCCATAGAGCAGCAGGATGCGGGGCGGATGGGTGCTGACCCGCGTGGGCTCGAGCTTCTGGACGTCGGGCGTCTCCAGCAGCGCCGGCACGACATTGGGCAAGGCAATCGTCATGGACCCACCCTCCGGCCCTGCGCGTCGATGACCACCTCGCCATCCTCCTTGGTGAACGGGCTTTGCTGCGGCGACGGCAGGATATCGAGCACAAGTTCAGACGGCCGGCACAGCCGCACGCCGAGGTCGGTCACGACGAACGGGCGGTTGATCAGGATGGGATGGGCGAGCATGGCGTCCAGCAACTGGTCATCCGTCAAGGCCGGATCGGCCAGCCCCAGCGCGGCGTAGGGCGTGCCCTTTTCGCGAATCGCCTCGCGCACGGTCAGCCCGGCTTGTCCGATCATGGCCTGCAACTGCGCCCGCGACGGCGGCGTGTGCAGATATTCGATGACTTGCGGCTCGATCCCGGCATTGCGGATCATCGCCAGCGTGTTGCGGGACGTGCCGCAATCAGGATTGTGATAAATCGTGACAATCATCTTGGTTCCTCAGGGGAGCTTGGCCTCGTACCACCGCTGCGAGCGGTTGACGATGTGGACGACCAGCAGCATGACCGGCACCTCGATCAGCACGCCGACCACCGTAGCCAGCGCCGCGCCGGACTGGAAGCCGAACAGGCTGATCGCCGTGGCCACGGCCAATTCAAAGAAGTTACTCGCGCCGATCAGGCTGGACGGCCCCGCCACGCAGTGCGCCACGCCAAGCCGGCGATTGAGCAGGTAGGCGAGACCGGAATTGAAGAAGACCTGGATCAGGATCGGCACCGCCAGCAGCGCGATGACCATCGGCTGGTCGATGATCGCCTTGCCCTGGAAGGCGAACAGCAGCACCAGGGTCAGCAGCAGCGCACTAATAGAGTAGGGGCCAAGGTGTCGGAGCACGCGCTGGAAGTGCGCCGCGCCGCGCGCCAGCAGCAGCTTTCGCGCGATCTGCGCGATGACCACCGGCACCACGATGTACAGGCCGACCGAGGTCAGCAGGGTGTCCCACGGCACCGTGATCGACGACAGGCCGAGCAGCAGCGCTACCACCGGCGCGAAGGCCACGATCATGATGCCGTCGTTCAGCGCCACCTGCGACAGCGTGAAATACGGATCGCCTTTGCAGAGCTGGCTCCAGACGAACACCATCGCCGTGCATGGCGCAGCCGCCAGCAGGATCAGGCCGGCCACATAGCTGTCCAGCTGATCGACGGGCAGCAGCGGCGCGAATAAATGCCGCACAAACAGCCAGCCCAGCAGCGCCATCGAGAACGGCTTGACGGCCCAGTTGATAAACAGCGTCACGCCGATGCCGCGCCAGTGCGATTTCACCTGCCCCAGCGCCGTGAAATCGATCTTCAGCAGCATCGGGATGATCATCACCCAGATCAGCACGCCCACGGGCAGGTTGACCTGCGCGTACTCCATGCGCCCGATGGCCTGGAACACGCCGGGCAGCATCTGGCCGAGCGCGATGCCGACCACGATGCACAACGCCACCCAGACGGTGAGATAACGTTCAAAGAATCCTATGGCGGGCGCGGAGGCGGCTCGGGCTGGCGCTGCAATGTCCGGGCTGCTCATCCTTCGGCTCCCTGCAACGGCGGGGTGGCGCAAGCCGCCGTCGGCCCGCACGGATTGCCGCCGCAGCAGTTCTCGGTGAGGAAGCCGATCAGGTCGTTCATGGTTTCGTAGCGGGCGGTGTAGATGACCGACCGTCCGGCCTGCCGGCTGTTGGCGAGGCCGGCCCGGTGCAGCTCCTTCAGATGGAAGGAAAGCGACGAGGCCGGCACATCCAGGAGCGTGGCGATCTGCCCGGCAGGCAGGCCCTCCGGCCCGGCCTGGACCAGCGCGCGGAACACCGCCAGCCGGGAGGCATGGGCGAGGGCGGCCAGCGCTTCGATGATTTGAGAAGATTCCATGATTCGAATGTAGTCGAAATATCGAATCGAAGCAACGCAGTTCTCCCACGTTCCGCCCTGCAAATTAAGGAAATTTCGACCTATAATCATTGACCGCACAACGATTGATCGGGCAATAGAATGACTTCCGCGTCGCAAGAAGGGCAGGGCGCTCCACATACGTCCGGCAACGGGCAAATCCTGCCGTTCCGGGAATCGCTGCTGGCGATGATCGGCATCGCCTTCGTGGTGATGCTTGTGGCGCTGGACCAGACCGTGGTGGCCACCGCGCTGCCGACGGTGGTCGCCGAACTGCAGGGCTTCGAGTACTACGCCTGGGTCGCCACGGCCTACCTGCTGACGTCGGTCGTCACCGTGCCGATCTTCGGCCGGCTGGGCGACTACTACGGCCGCAAGCCCTTCGTGCTGGTGTCGATCGTGGTCTTTCTGGTGGCCTCGGTGCTGTGCGGCATGGCGCCCAGCATGCCGTTCCTCGTGGCGGCGCGCGCCCTGCAGGGCATTGGCGGCGGCATGCTCGTGGGCACCGCCTTCGCCTGTATTCCCGATCTGTTCCCAGACCCGCACGTGCGCCTGCGCTGGCAGGTGATGATGAGCACCGCATTCGGGCTCGCCAATGCCATCGGCCCGTCCATGGGTGGCGTGCTGACCGAATGGTATGGCTGGCGCGCGGTGTTCTATATCAATGTGCCGGTGGGCCTGCTCGGCCTGCTGTTCGCGTGGCGCTACCTGCCGCATCTGCGCCATCAGGCGCACAAGGGGCCGATTCGCGTGGACTGGCTGGGCGCGCTGCTGATCGCGGCGGGGCTCGGTTGCCTCCAGCTCTCGGTGGAATGGCTGCCGGAGCGCGGGCTGGACATCGTGACGATTGGCCTGGCC
This sequence comes from Cupriavidus sp. 05T42, assembly GCF_056396345.1. Classification (NCBI taxonomy): domain Bacteria; kingdom Pseudomonadati; phylum Pseudomonadota; class Betaproteobacteria; order Burkholderiales; family Burkholderiaceae; genus Cupriavidus; species Cupriavidus sp. 05T42. Next base: position 404,558 of record NZ_JBFTLH010000003.1, on the reverse strand, counting down.
GTGCTGTCCGTGGCGTCGTTCGTCGGCCTCTGGCAGTGGTCGCACCGCGCGGCGGACCCCCTGCTGCCGCTCGACATGTTCCGCAATCCGGCGCTGGCCTCGCTGTTCGTGCTTGGCGTGCTGGGCGGGTTTGCGATGTTCGCGCTGCTGCTCTACGCGCCGCTGCTGTTCCAGGGCGGGTTTGGTTATTCGCCGAAGGAGGCCGGACTGCTGGTGACGCCGATGGTGGTCTGCATCACCATCGGCAGCATTCTCAATGGCCGCATCATCACGCGCATTCCGGTGCCGAACAGCATGCTTTATGCGGGATTTGCGCTGCTGGCGCTCGCCTGCCTCGGTTTGTCGCAGGCCACGCGCGGCATGCATCACATGGTGCTGCTTGGGACCATGCTGCTGGCCGGCCTCGGGCTCGGCTTCGTGCTGCCGAACCTGACTGTGTTCGCCCAGCAGACGGCCGGCCGCGCCCACCTCGGCATTGCAACAGCGATGTTGCAATCGTTGCGGATGGTAGGCGGCATGGTCGGCACCGCGCTGGTTGGCACGATGGTGACGCGCAGCTATACCGGAGGCGTGGAGCGTGCGTTGCAGGCGGCCGGCGCGTCGGACTGGGCCGGGAGGATGACCGACCCCCAGATCCTGATCGACAAGGTCGCGCAAGCAGAATTGCTGACCAACCTTCAGGAGGCAGGGCACAATGGAGCCCTGCTGCTCGAGCAGGCGCGCCAATCGCTCGTCGGGGCCATCCATCTTGGCTTGCTCGTGGCGGCGATTGCGGCCCTGGTGGGGCTCTGGCGCGTACGCCGGGTCCCGCCGGTGAAGCTGACGCGGGTGCAGGAGCCCGCGATGGCAGCCGACTGATCCGCCTGAGATCACGGCGCCCCCGCGGATGCAAGCGTCCGCCTAAAGGAGATTCGGAGTGGAACTGGAGCGACAAAGCCTGGCCGTACTGCAACAGTTTGGACGCACTTACCGCGCCTATGCGGCGGCGTTCGAGCAGCGCATCGGTCATCCGCTGCCGCGCTGGCGCATCTTGTCCGCGCTGCATGGCCACGATGGCCCCATCGCGCAAAAGCCGCTGGCGGACCGCGTCGGCATGGACCCCGGCGCCCTCACGCGCCAGTTGAAGGCGTTGCAGGAACTGGGCTGGATCGAACGCACCACGAGCGAGCGCGACAATCGCATGACCAATGTCACGCTGACCCCGCTCGGGCGCGATATCGTCGAGCAGGCCCTGCCGCGCCGCTCGACCTTCCTCCAGGACGTGCTGGCCGATGTGTCCGAGACGACCATGCACAACCTCTCCAAGGGTCTGGCGCAGCTCGAGGCGGGCATTGCCGATGCCGCGGCCCGCACCGTGGCCGAGCGCGACGCCGCCTGAGCCGGTCCCCCATCCTTCCGCTATCCCGCTATCCCACCTTCCCGCCCAGCAGCGCCGCAATGGCCAGCGGGTTGGTCGGAAAATACAGATGCACATATGACGCCGTGAGCGAGCCGGTCTGGTAGACCGCCTCGCCCGGCGCGCCATCGCGCGGGGACACCGCCCGCACCGCCGGCGCCAGCGGCGAATCGGTCTTCGAATAGTGGAAGGTGTGGCCGCGCAGGGGTTCTCCGGGTTTGTCCGGCAGACCCGGAAACGTTACGGACTGGTGGCCGATGGCGGCAAGCCGCCGCTGCATCGTCACTGTGCCCGGCAACAGGCCGGCCATCTGGTGGCTGACGCCTTCCTTGTCTACCAACGTATCGAACAGCGCCATCATGCCGCCGCACTCGGCCAGTATCGGCAGGCCGTCCGCATGGGCGCGCCGCAGTGCCGTGCGCATGTCGGCATTGGCCGCGAGCGTGGCGCCGTGCAGCTCCGGATAGCCGCCGGGCAGCCACAGCGCGTCGCACGCGGGCAGCGCGCGGTCGCGCAGCGGCGAGAACCACACCACATCGGCGCCGAGCGCGAACAGCGTGTCCACATTGGCGGGATAGATAAAGCGAAACGCGTCGTCGCGGGCAATCGCCACGGTCTTATGTGCCAGCGGGCGCGGGCCGGGCGCAGCCGGCGGCGCTGGCGCCGGGAAGGGCACAGCGGGCGGCAACTGGCCGATCGGCAAGGCTTCCAGCGCGTCGGCCATGCGGTCGAGGCGCTCGATCAGGTCTGGCAGTTCGTCGGCGCTGAACAGGCCCAGATGGCGCTCGGGCAGGCTCGCCGCCGCGTCGCGCGCCAGCGCACCGGCCCAGCCGATGTCCGCCGGCAGGCTTTCGCGCAGCAGGTCGGCGTGGCGCGCCGTGCCGACCCCGTTGGCCAGTACGCGCATTGGCGGCAGCGGCGCCCCATAGTGCGCCAGCCCGTAGGCCAGCGCGCCGAAGGTCTGCGCCATGGCGCCGGCCTGGATCACGGCCAGCACGGGCAGACCGAAGCGCCGCGCCACGTCGGCGCTGCTCGGCGTGCCGTCGTGCAGGCCCATCACGCCTTCCACGAGGATCAGGTCGGCCACTTCCGCCGCCTCGGCCAGCCGCGCGCGCGCGTCGGCCTCGCCCGTCATCCAGAGATCGATCGAATGCACCGGCGCGCCGCTGGCCGCCGCCAGCAGCGTCGGGTCGAGGAAGTCCGGGCCAGTCTTGAATACGCGGACGGTGCGGCCCTGGCGGGCATGCAGCCGGGCCAGCGCGGCCGTGACGGTGGTCTTGCCTTGCCCGGAAGCCGGGGCGGCCACGAGCAGGGCGGGCACGGCGCGGCCGGGGGTGCCGGGGGACGGCGGGGTGGTTGTGGCAGTTGTGGCGGGATGGTGTTCGGGCATGTCGGTAGGTGGCGCATGACAACGGTGTCATACGGCGAAATCGATTATAGCGAGCGGTCGCGATGGCAATGGCTTCGGTTTTGCTTCGGTTTTGCTTCGGTCTTGCTTCAGTTTGGACTCAGTGTTGTCTCAGTTTCGCCCTAGGGGCAGGACGACGCCCTGCAGCGCCGCGCATTCGAACAGTTCGCGGTCGTTGCTGACGCCGAGCTTGTGCATCGCGCAGTTCTTTTGCCGGCTGATGGTCTTCACGCTGCGGCACAGCGTGGCGGCGATCTCCGTGACCGTGCGCCCGGTCAGGTACAGCCGCAGGACCTCGGTTTCGCGCGCGGACAGGCGCTGCACGCCGTTGCGCCCGCACGGCAGCATGGTGCGCAGCTCGGTGGGCGCCAGCGCGCGCAGCGCGGACTTGCCGATGTAGGTGAAGCCGCGCTGCGCCCGCGCGATGGCGGTGACGATCTCGGTCAATGGGCAATCCTTGAGCAGCAGGCCATGGACGTGCGCGTCCAGGATCGTGCGCAGGACCAGTGGATTGGTGATCATCGTCAGCACGATGATCGACAGCGCGGGGTAGCGCCGCCGCAGGCTGGTGATCAGCCGCACGCCGTCCAGTTCGGCCGGGCCGGGCATGTGGTAGTCCGTGACCACCACGTCGGGCTGCAGAATTTCCACCTGTTGATGCAGTTCTGTTGCGCTTGCCACTTCCCCGCAGACTTCCCAACCCGTCTGTGTCTGCAAGCACGCGCGGATTGCCGCCGTAATGACGGGATGGTCGTCGGCCAGCAAAATCCTCAATGTCATCCAATGCCTCCTGTGCACATGGGTCCGATACGACTTTTGGCAGGCGTGAAAAAAGGCGCCGCACGCGGGAGGGCGTGCGGCGCAAACACGCAGGCAACTGCGTGCACGCGTGCGCGCGGACCAAACGGGATACGACCCGGCGCACGTCAATGCCCGCTGAGATTAATGCGGACTCCTGCGCAAATGATTTGAGACGATTCGGAAAATGCAGGCGGCTGAGAGCCGGGACTTGCGCGGCAGGGGTTGGCCGGAAAGGAAAGACCCCGCGCGGCGGTTACCGCGCGGGGTCCGAGGGTGTCACGGAGGGTGTCCCGGCGCCGGGGCGCCGGGGGAGGAGCGTCAGGCCACCGCCAGGCGGCGCGGCTCTGGCCGGCCCTGCCGGCGGTCCTCGATGGCGCGGATGGGGTCCCGTAGCACGGCGGCGCCCACGTCCATGATGTCGCGCATCGCCACGCGGTCCGGGGTTTGCTCGGCGGTCCAGAACTGGAGCGAGGCCCAGCCCGGGAAACTGCCCGGCGGCGCCAGCAGGCGCGTCTTGCGGTCGCGCGTGACCAGCGGCACGTTGAAGTCGAGTACCGGGCAGATGCCGCCGGCCGCGTGCAGCAGGGTGATCTGCGTGTGCCACGACGGCACCACGGTTTCCCGATGCCCCGGCGTATTGGCCTGCCGCGCCAGGAACGCCCGCAGCGGGCTGCCGGCCTCGCAGTCTTCCTGCAGCAGGATCCAGTCGCTCTCCGCGTCGTCGGGGCCATGGGCGCGCGCGGCGCTGACCAGCCGGCGCGGCGTGGCGAGGATGCTGTGCGGCATCACGCCGTCTGGCACGGTGGCGCCATCCACCACGAAGGCGCAATCGAGCTGACCGGTATCCAGGCTGCCGGCCAGGGAGGCATCGGCAATGACCGGCCGGGTCACAAAACTGTCTTGCGGGAATTGCTCGCACAGCGTGCTGAGGATCTCGGTGATGACCGGATCGCCAATCGACGATGAAAAACCAATGGAAATACGACGTCCGGTGGCACCGGTTTGTGTGCTTTCGGCCAGCGGGCGGACCAGTAGATTCCACTTTGCAAGAATCTGCCTGGCAGTATGCTCGAGCCGCAGCGCATGGGGCGTTGGCTCCAACGTGCCATTGCGCTTGACGAACAGCGCGTCGCCGGTGATCTCGCGCAGCCGCGCGAGGCTATAGGCCACGGTGGGGACACGGCCCTGGGTACAGGCGGCCACCGCGTTGAGGTCCCGATATTCCATCAACAGGACAAAGACGTGCAAAAGCTTGGTGCTGACGTGCCGCATGCTGACTTCTCCCGATCCAGATTGTTGGTTTTATTTTTTGTGGGCACTAAGGAAGTTGCGACTTCCTGCCTGTGTGGTCGCAGCTTGAAAGCGCGTCGGCACCCCCGTGCCGGACCAAGCCGAAACTGCCAGGACTTATGAACTGCTAGAGGGCGGGGAATTGCAAAGTGGTCAAGAGTCGCCCGGGTTACCGAAATCTGCAGTGCATGCCACGGGTTCGCCGCGCGACGCCGAAGCGTTGCATGGCACGTGACGTTAGCAGTGGTCCCCTTCTTCCTCAGGCCGGTTGGCGGCGGCAATGAAATCCGCGCCGATAGTCGCCTGTCCGAGAGCGCGCAGTGGCACTCTTTGCAGGCGTTTCGAAATTTAGTTGGTGCCGAGGAATCTTAATACATCATTTAGCAAACTACTAGGAACTCGGTTCGATTCCTGACAGAACAGGGATGCATATCGGGCCTTATGTCCGGACAATCAGACAACGCGAAAGCCGTGCCTGGCGCGCCTTGCAGGGCGATGGCCGACCCGCGTGACCGGCGTTTGCAAGTGTGAGCCAGCAATGTCCGACGGGTTTGAAGCGGCTGTCCGGCAGTGAGTGATGACATGAATTTGTCCAATTTGGAATACCGAAATTTGCGCCATTTCCCTGTCAACATCGGACACGCCTGACACGGACTCGGACCACGCGGGGCACGCGGCCGGGTCGTTAATTTGCTTAACTCGCGCTGCAAAGACACTGAATTCCTTTTGCCCGGGCATTGGGCTACCTTACCGGCAGGGTGGGCTGGCCGCGTGCATGCGCGGGGCGAGCGCTTGGTGCAAGCGGAGGCATTCGGATGAACAGACGCTATTCGGAGGAGCAGATCCGCATGTACCTGGCCGAGGCCGCCAGTGGGGTGCCCGTGCGGGAACTCTGCGCGCGCTATGGTTTCAGCGATGCGTCGTTCTACGGATGGCGTGCGAAGTACGGCCCGGCACGCGAGTCCGATGTGCCGGACGGGCGCCGCATGCGCCAGTTGCAGCAGGAGAACGCGCGTCTTAAGAGTATGCTTGCGGACGCACTGCTCAAGCTCGAGCTGCTGCGCAACCGTACCGGCCGCAATGGCGATGGCAACGGCAAGGACCGCTAGCGCATAGCGCGCGGATCGCCGTTGCCGGGCGCGCGGGCCGGTGTTTTTTATCATCATGGCGATGCATGCGTGCATCGCCGGCAGTTTCCGGAGTTTCCTGGTGAAGAGGTTTTTCGTAGCGTGGGGTGTGGGGTTTGGGTTGTTGATGACAGCGGGCATGGCATGGGCGCAGACGCCGCCGATCGACCCGGGCACGCCGATGATCGCGCCGCCGCCCCCGCGCATGCTCGACCCGGCCACGGCGACGCTCAACGGCGAAGGTGCCACGCCGGGCGTCTCGCAACGCGAGCATTGCCGGCAACTGCTGGACCAGATCAACGGCCTGTCCAAGGAGCCGCAGCAGTGGGAACAGGGCAAGTCGTCCGTGACCACGGCGGATGGCCGCACCTATTCCACGCTGGAACGCGCGCCTGATCGCAAGCGGCTGGAAGAGGCCTATCGCCAGGAGTGCGCGCAGTCGGCCAGGTAGTACCCCCTCGTCCGTCCTCATCCGTCATTGTGGGAGCCAATATGTACCGGTTGCGACGTATTCTGGCGTGGTGCTGTGGATGGATGTTGTTACTCGGCGGCGGGACCGCCTGGGCGCAGGCCAAGCTCGACAATGCGCATCTCGACCAGTTGCTGGCGCCCGTGGCGCTCTATCCGGACGCGCTGTTGTCGCAGGTGCTGATGGCGTCGACCTACCCGGCCGACGTGGCCGCGGCAGCGGAATGGTCGAAGGCCAATGCCAGCCTGTCCGGCGACGCGGCAACCAAGGCGGTGGCCAACGAACAGTGGGACCCGAGCGTGCAGTCGCTCGTCGCCTTCCCGTCCGTGATGGATATGATGGGCCGCCAGCCGCAATGGGTGGACTCGGTGGGCGACGCCTTCCTCGCCCAGCCCGATGATGTGATGGACTCGGTGCAGCGCCTGCGTGTACAGGCCCAGAAAGCCGGCACGCTGAAGACCACCGAGCAGCAGAAGGTGGTGACACAGCAGTCCGGCGGCACCACCATCGTGCAGATCGAGCCCGCCAATCCGCAAGTGGTCTATGTGCCGACCTACAACCCCACGGTGGTCTACGGCGCGTGGCCCTATCCGGCGTATCCGCCAGCCTACTATCCACCTCCGCCCGGATCGGTCTTCGCCAGCGCCGTGGTGGCGGGCGTGGGCTTTGGCCTGGGCGTGGCCGCGGTCAATTCACTGTGGGGCGGGTTCAACTGGAACTCGCACGACGTGAACATCAACGTCAATCGCTACAACAATATCAATGTGAATCAGCGGCTCGATGTGAACCGCTCGAACGTGAACTGGCAGCACAACCCGGCCAATCGCGGCAACGTGCCGTACAAGAATTCGAACGTGGCGAATCGCTTCGACACGCAGCGGCAGCAGGGGCTGGCGAACCGGCAGGCGGGGCAGGGCGGGCAGCGGCTTGGGCAGGGCGGCCAGGGCGTGCAGGGTGGCCGGCCTACGCCGCAGGCGGGCTCGCGCGATGCCGCGCGTGACCGCGCCGCGCAATCGTTCCAGGGCCGCACGGGCCAGTCGATCGCCGGACACGGGCCGAACGTCAATCGCGGCGGTGGGGGCGGCATGCAGAATCCCCGGCCCGCCGGCGCCGATCGGCAGCGGGCCGATCAGTCCGCCGCGCGCGACCGCGCACGGGACAGCAATCGTAATAGCGCCTTGCGCGATGCCGGCAACGGCGACCGCATGCGGCAGCAGGTGCAGCGCGGCGGGAATGCGGGCGGCTTCCAGCGCGGCGGGAATGCCGGTGGCATGCAACGCGCCAGCCATCCGGCGCAGCGGTCCATGCCGCAACGTGGTGGCGGTGGAGGGGGAGGGGGCGGCGCGCACTTCGGTGGAGGAGGCGGCGGTGGTGGCGGTCATCTTGGACATGGTCGGAGATAAGACATGATGAGAGCGACGTTGTCCGCCACCATGATGCGTATCGTGCGCCGGGTCCTGGGCGCCGCGATGCTGGCCGTGCCGTTGCTGGCGGTGTCCGTGCCGGCGCAGGCGCAGCGGGTCTATCCCTCGCCCGAGGCTGCCTCGGACGCCCTGGGCGACGCCATCGCCCGCAGCGACCATGACGCGCTCAAGGGCGTGCTCGGCCCGAACTACCGGACGCTGCTGCCGCCGCAGGGCGTCGATCAGGAGGATATCTACGAGTTCCTGGCCGCGTGGGCGCGCCACCATGCGGTGGAGCGCGCGGGCGAGGATACGGCGCGCGTGGCGGTGGGGGAGAGCGGCTGGACCTTCCCCGTGCCCATCGTCAAGCGCAAGGCGGGCTGGCAGTTCGACATGCCGGCTGGTCAGCGCGAGGTGCATGTGCGGCGCATCGGCCGCAACGAACTGGTGACGATGGACACGCTGCTCCAGCTGGCGGACGCGCAGCAGCGCTACGCCGAGCTGGCCGGCAATGGCCGCTATGCGGCCCAGCTCGTTAGCAGCCCGGGCAAGACCAACGGGCTCTACTGGCCGTCTTCGTCGGCCGAGAATGACAGCCCGCTGGGCCCCGATGCGCTGGCGATGGGCCCCGACACTCCGCCAAACGAGGCGTTCTACGGCTACCGGTACCGCATCATCGCCGCGCCGAAGGGCAGCAACGCGAAGTTCGCGATCGTCGCGTGGCCGGCCCGCTATGGCGACAGCGGCGTCAACACCTTCATCCTGGACAGCGAGCGCCAGTTTTATGAGCGCGACCTGGGAACAGCCACCGCCAGCCGGGCTGCCGCACTGCGCACATTTTCGCCCGAGGGGTGGACGCGGGTAGCGGAACAGTAGATCCGGTTACTCTGCCGCATCATCTGTCGAACAGGCGCCTATATGGCGCCTTTCTCTTTCTTTTCCTGCTAAACGGCACAACGGTTCGCCCGGGCTCCATGGTAGCTGGTCGCCCTCCAGGCAAGGGGAAAACTGTTTCGAAATCTAATGTTGTGCTTTGCAGACAATGCCGCTAATCCATCACGCCGACTATGGTATGCTGCGTCGCACAATAGCGGAGGAGACCCGTTCCTAGATGAGCAGGAGTCTTCATATGGCCAAAAGCCTGTCGACGGACTGGGAAACGCAACTGCGACAAATCGGTCGCACGCAATTCCGGACCGCAAAGCAAATCCGAACATGGCTGGGGCGCCTTGACTTGGCGTCTCCGGCAACCCGCCGCCGCATGCCGGCCCCGGGTGATACCGCGCCGGGTGACCTGCCCGGCACGTGGCAATCCTTGAAGCTCAGCCTCGCCCCATTGCCGGGCGAACTGGTGCCGCAGCTCTCGTATCGTCTCTATATTCCAGCCGGTGCCAAGGGCGCGTTGCCCGTGGTGATGATGCTGCACGGCTGCCAGCAGACGCCGGAAGACCTGGCGGCCGGCACGCGCATGAACGCGCTGGCCGAGCGCGAGGGCTTTATCGTCGCCTATCCGCAGCAGCCGCTGCGGCGCTCGGTACATCGGTGCTGGCAGTGGTTCGACCTCGCCGCCGGCGAAGGCGGGCGCGAGGCGCAGGCCGTGGCGATGCTGATCGACGAACTGGCGAGCCGCCCCGACGTGCGCGCGGACCAGATCTATCTGGCAGGACTTTCCGCCGGGGCAGCGATGGCCGCAGTAGTGGCGCTGCGCTATCCAAGCAAGGTGGCGGCCGTGGGGCTGCATTCGGGCGTGGTGATCGGCGCTGCCGATACGCCCCGGGCCGGGCTCCGGGCAATGCAGCATGGCTCCCAGGCTGAACCGGCCTGGCTGCTCGACGCCGCCGGTGCGGTGCCGGGCGGCCCGGTGATGCCGGCCATCGTGCTGCACGGGCTGGCCGACGAGGCGGTGCACCCGATCAACGGCCGCCTGCTGGCGCGCCAGTTCCTGGCCTACAACCGTCTCGATGACCGCCTGGGCGCCACGGCCGCCAATGACGCGCCGCCGGTACCGGATGGCGATTTCCGCGACGCCCGCTTCGGCCGCTGGAATCGCGATCTTGTGCGGCTGGTGGAAGTGGCCGGTCTGGGCCATGCCTGGAGCGGCGGCGACGGCAAGGTGCAATATCACAGCGATACCGGCCCAGACGCCAGCAAGCTGATGTGGCAGTTCTTCCGCGATCACCGACGCGGCGGGGCATAAAAAAACGGGGAAGGCCAGCAGCCTTCCCCGTTTTTCTTTGCGTCGGGAATCGGGACGTCAGTAATCGGGACGTCAGTGCGAACGCTTCCGCACGAACAGCGCCGTCACCACGCCAATCACACACACCGCCACCACGTAATGCGCCGGGGCGAGCGGGTCGTTCTTGAGCATCAGCGTCACTGCCACCGGCGTCAGGCCGCCGAAGATGGCGTAGGCCACGTTGTACGAGAAGGACAGGCCCGAGAACCGCACCTGCGGCGGGAAGGCATGTACCAGCACGTATGGCACGGCACCGATCGAGCCGACGAAGAAGCCGGCCACCGCGTACAGCGGAATCAGCAGGTCTGGGCGCGCGCCAATCGTCGTATAGAGCACATAGGCGCTGATGGCGAGCAGCGTGCCGCCCACCGACAGCGTCAGCCGGGCGCCGAAACGGTCGGCCAGCAGGCCGGCCACGATGCAGCCGACCGACAGGCACAGCGTGGCGATGCTGGTGGCCAGTTGCGCGGTGCGGCCGTCGAAGTGATATGACTTCTGCAGGAAGCCCTGCGTCATCAGGATCACCACCACGATGCCGGCGGACAGCATCCACGTGAGCAGCATCGACACGACTACCGCGCCGCGATGGTCGCGCACGACAGACTTCAGCGGCATTTCGGCGGCGAGTGCCTTGCGCTTCTGGAGTTCGGCGAACACGGGCGTCTCGTGCAGCCAGCGGCGCAGGTACATCGAGCCGATGCCGAACACGCCACCCAGCAGGAAGGGCAGGCGCCAGCCATAGTCATGCAGCTCCGCCGGCGTGAACACGGTGTTCATGCCGGTGGCCACGAGCGAGCCGAGCAGGATGCCGGCGGTCAGGCCCGCCGTGAGCGTGCCGCAGGCGTAGCCGATGCGGCGCGGCGGCACGTGCTCCGAGACAAAGACCCAGGCGCCCGGCACCTCGCCGCCGACGGCTGCGCCCTGAAGGATGCGCAGGATCAGCAGCGCGATCGGCGCCAGCAGGCCAATCGTCGCGTAGGTCGGCAGCAGGCCCATCAGCATCGTCGGCACGGACATCAGCAGGATGGACAGCGTGAACATCTTCTTGCGGCCGAGCAGGTCGCCGAAGTGCGCCATGATGATCCCGCCGAGCGGCCGCGCCAGGTAACCGGCGGCAAAAATGCCGTAGGTCTGGAGCTGGCGCAGCCAGTCCGGCACGGAAGGCGGGAAGAACAGCTCGCCAATTACCGTGGCGAAGAAGACGAAAATGATGAAGTCGTAGAACTCGAGCGCGCCACCGAGGGCGGCGAGGGCAAGCGTCTTGTAATCCTGTCCGGTCAGCGGGCGGGCGGCTTGGCCGTCCTGCGCACCCGGTGCCCCGACAGTACTGCTGGTGGTAGGCATGAAATGACTCGCATGGTGAATTCACATGCGAAGCGCGCAACACGGATGACGTGGAGGGGACGGCCGAACGGATGACAGCGCGGAATGGGCAGGCCTGTGGCCGGCGGGTAGGCCGGCGGGGGCGCCACGGGACGCTTCGCAAAGGCGTAAAGATACCAGAACGACCCCTCGCCCATTTGGTTTTGGCCCTGTCGGATTCAAAATCGCCCGTCGGCCTGCCATAATCCGTCACAATAATGCCAAAAGAAGTGAAATCCGGGATACAAAGCGCCATCGGCGAACCATAAAAAGCCGACCAAATTGGCGTGTGGGGTCAAATCTTCTGGGGTGACATGGCTTTCAAGGATTCCATCCAGGCCGCCACCGGGGCGGCCATGGCGACGCCCCGCAGGCGGGTGGCGTTGCGCGTGGCGGGCGGTGCGGTGGCCGCGCTGGCGATTTTCGGACTCGCCGGCTATTTTGGCGGGCCGCCGCTGATCAAATATCTGGTCGAGAAAAACGCGACTGAGGCGCTGGGCCGCAAGGTCACGCTCGGTGCGGCACAGGTGCGGCCGTTCGAGCTGGCCGCGACACTGAACGACCTGACCATCTTCGAGCCGGACGGCAAGACGCCGATGGTGACGCTGGGGCAGATCGAGGCCAATACTTCGGCGGCCTCGGTGTGGCACCTCGCGCCGGTGGTGGACTTCCTCCATATCGACCGGCTGGCCGTGCATGTGGTGCGTAATGCACAAGGGCAGATGAATTTCGCCGATGTGCAGGAGCGCTTCGCCGCGCAGCCGCCCAAGCCGGCGGATAGCAAGCCGGCGCGGTTCTCCGTCAGCAATATCGCGGTGTCCAACACCAGCTTCGTCTACGAGGACAAGGTGCTGGATACGGTGCAGCGCGTGGAGAATTTCACGCTGACGCTGCCGTTCCTCTCCAACCTGCCGCACGACGCCACGATCAACACGCGCCCGACGCTGTTCGCGAAGATCAACGGCACGCCGCTGGCGCTGGCCGGCACCACGCAGCCGTTTGCTGACACGCGCGAGACCAATCTCAACGTCAACCTGGACGGCCTGGAGGTGGCGCGCTATATGGCGTTCGCGCCGCGCCTGAAGGATGCCGAGGTCAAGGGCGGGCTGGTCGATACGCGCCTGAATATCGGGTTCCGGCAGGATAAGGACAAGCAGGACCTGTTCGTCACCGGTACGGTGACCCTGCGCGATGCCGATGTGCGAACCCACGCGGGCGCGGAACTGGTCAAGGCCGGGAAGCTGACCGTGGACGTGGGCCGGCTCGAGCCGCTCGCGCACAAGGTTCAGCTTCGCAGCATCGAGCTGGAAGGTCTGGGTTTGCAGGCCGCCCGGCGCGCCGACGGCACGCTGAACCTCGCCACGGCTTTCCTGCCGGAAGCCGCGAAGACGCCGGCACCTGCCGCCGCCGCGCCCGCTGCGCCCGCCTCCGCCCCGGCCGCTGCCGGCGTGCAGGCGCCACCCAAGGCGGACGAGGTGCCGTGGTCCTATGCCGTGGAGCGCGTGGCGCTCAAGAGTGCGCGGATTGGCTTTGTCGATGAACTCGCGCCGTCTGGCCCCGGCAAGCTCGATCTCGGCCCGATCAACGTGGACGTGGCCGGCCTGGCCAGCACCGGCGACAAGCCGGCGAAGCTCGACGCCACCGTGACCATCGCCGACGGCCAGACGCTCAAGCACACCGGGGAACTGGCGCTGACCCAGGGCACGCTGGCGGGTACGCTCGAATCCACGGGGCTGCGGCCGCAGGGCTTCGCCGCCTGGTGGCCGCGTGCGCTGCGCAGCCAGTTTGGCGATACCGGCATCAATGCCGAACTCCACTACAAGATGGCGTGGTCCCAGCCGGTGTTCCAGTTCACGCTGGAGAAATCGCGGCTGGAACTGTCGCCGGTCTACGTGGCCACGCGCGAGCCGATCGTCCTGCCGGCGACGCCGGCTGCGGCCGAGCGTCCGGCGAATGCCGAACGGCGTGCCGCACGCGCCGAATCGGCTGCCCGAGGCGACAATGCCGGCAACAACGCGGGCAACGGCAGGGGCCGCGGGCTGCGCGTGACGCGCCGCGCCGCCGATCTGGAGGGCGACAAGCTGCCGCTGGTCCGGGCGGAAAAGCTCGTGCTCGAGAACATCAGCCTCGACCTGGCGCGGCAGAACTTCGAGGCCGGGCAGGTCTCGCTCGTGAAGCCGCAGATCGCCGCCACGCGCGACTTTCACGGCGAACTGCTGGAAATGGCCCGCATCTGGGCGGTGGAATCCGCCGAGCAGAAGGCGGCGCCGGCCAGGCCGGCTGTCCCGACGACTCCGGCTGCGCCCGCTGCCGGCGCCACGAATGGCCGCAACAGCGCCGCCGCCCCGCCGGGCTGGAAAGTCCGTCTGGGCAAGGTGTCGGTCGAAGGGGGCGCCGCGCGGCTGGCGGACTACGCGCCGGCCGAGGGCAATCGTGGCCGGCCGGTCATCCATCAATTCCGCAATATCGGCCTGACCACGGGCACCGTGACGTGGCCGCTCGCGGCCGGCGCGATGCCGATGAAGCTGTACGCGGAGAGTGGCCGCAAAGGCGTGATGAGCCTGGACGGCGATGTCACGCCGACGCTGCCGGCCGCGCAATTGCAGGTGGATTTGCGCGACATCGACATGACATCGCTCCAGCCATACATGGCGGATCGCTTCAACGCGGCGCTGCGTAGCGGGTTGCTGTCGGTGAAGGGCAAACTCGGTGTGGTGGCGCCAACCGGCAAGCCGATCGCGGCGCGCTTCAACGGCAACGTGCTGGCCGGCAACGTCCGCACCGTGGACCGCATCAGCGGCGAGGACTTCCTGCGCTGGCGCGCGCTGGCCGTGACGGGCGTCGACTTCAATATGGACGAGGCCAAGGGGCCGCTGCAACTGGGGATCAACAGCGTGGCGCTGTCCGATTTCTATGCGCGCGTGATCCTCAACGCCAATGGCCGGCTCAACCTGCAGGACGTAATGGCCGGCGGCGCGGAGAAGGGCGAGGCGGCGCCCTCCACGAGCCTGACGCAGGCTAACCCCGCTTCGGCGCCCGCGGCCTCCACGCCGGCGGCACAGGCCAAGGCGCCGGCACCCGCAGGCCCGCGTCCGCAGATCCGGCTCGGCGGCGTGGCGATCCAGAAGGGCAACATCAATTTCTCGGACTTCTTCGTCAAGCCGAACTACACGGCGAACCTGACCGACATGAAGGGCTCGGTGTCGAAGGTGTCGTCGGCGGACCCCACGCCGGCGGATCTCGTGCTCGACGGCCGGCTCGACGACGACGCGCCGGTCAGCATCAGCGGCAAGATCAATCCGCTCGGCGAGCAACTGTATCTCGACATCGCCGCGAAGGCCGCGGGCGTGGAGCTGACGCGCCTGACGCCCTACGCGGCCAAGTACGCGGGCTACCCGATCACCAAGGGCAAGCTCACGGTGGACGTGGCGTACAAGATCGAGAACGGCAAGCTGGATGCCCGCAACCACCTCTACCTGGATCAGCTGACCTTCGGCGAGCGCGTGGACAGCCCGGACGCGGTGAAGCTGCCGGTGCTGCTGGCCGTGTCGCTGCTGAAGGACCGCAACGGGGTGATCGATGTGAACCTGCCGGTGTCGGGGTCGCTGTCCGATCCCGAGTTCAGCATCGGCGGCGTGATCGTGCGCGTGATCGTCAACCTGCTGACCAAGGCCATCACGTCGCCGTTCTCGCTGATTGCCTCGGCGTTTGGTGGCAGTGGCGAGGAACTGGGCTATATCGAGTTCGCGCCAGGTTCCTCCACGCTGACCGATGCCGCACGCGACAAGATCGCCACGGTGGGCAAGGCGCTCAACGACCGACCTTCGCTGCGCCTGGAGATCAGCGGGCGCATCGATCCGGCGACCGATGCCGATGGCGCCCGCCGCGTCTGGCTGGATCAGCGGGTGTCCGAAGCCAAGCAGCGCGAGTTGCGCCGCAGCGCACAAGCCGGTGCGCAGGCGGAAGAGGGCGAGGGCGGCCAGCAGGGCGCGCGGGTGACGGTGTCGCCGCAAGAATATCCGAAGTACGTGGAAGCCGTGTACAAGCGCGAGTCGTTCAAGAAGCCCACCAACTTCATCGGCCTGAACAAGTCCTTGTCCCCGCAGGAGATGGAAAAGCTGCTGCTGGAGCACGCCCCCGTGACCGATACCGAGCTGCGGGCGCTGGCCGACCAGCGCGCGCTGGCCGTCAAGCAGGCGCTGGAACGCGATGGCAAGGTGCCGGACGCGAAACTGTTCCTGACTGCACCGAAGCTGACTGCCGAGGGGATCAAGGACAAAGGCGGACCGAACCGCGTCGACTTCTCGATTCGGCAATGAGGGAGGATGGCCGGACGCCGGGTCCGGTCATCAACGCCCCGTCATCCGGGATGGTGGGGTGGCTCGCGGCAGATGCCCACGCGGCGCCTGCGCTCGCGCGCACAGCGCCGGTAGCGCATCCGGTACGGATGGCTGCAGCGCCAAATGGCGCTCGCGACAGTCACGACGAGCAGCGCCGCCATCAGGGCGGCGAGCAGGGTGAGTGACATCGCGCCTCTCCTTCTCTCTCGCAGAGGCGCCTCGCTGCGTGTCCTGGCTAGATCAGCAGCGGCAGCGCCTCGAGAACCAGCACGCCCAGCAAGACCCCGATGATCGCGCCGGCACAACGGCAACTGATGCGCAGCGCCTTGGCAGCCACCGGAATCGCGCCCATCGCCAGTAGTCCGACGAGCGCCATGGGGATCAGAAATACAAGATCGTGCGCCTGTAGGTGAATCATGGCGGTCTCCTGTCTTGTTTCTTTGTGTTTCCAGTATAGGCCGTGTGTGGCGAATACAAGGCCGCCGCTCTCAGGGTTCACCCGTAGCGTTTGAAACGTGCGTGCAGTGCACGCGACACCCCAGGTATCTCCCAAGAGACTTTGCCCGCCCCAAGGTACGCATATCGGCACGGGCGGCTGCTACGCGGGGGCGCGTGTCCTATGCTGGACTCAGCGCACACCCCGGCGCTGCCGGGCGCTGCGCGTTGGATCGGAATCAATGTTCGACGTAGGAGGACGCCATGGAACTTCACATGCAATCGCACCATTACGTGCGCCGCTTGCCAGACTGGACAGCGGCTGCCGTATCGGGACTCGCAGCCGGCGCGCTGCTGATCGTGCTCGAAATGTTCTGGTCGACGATGGTATCGGGGGTCCATCCATGGGGCACCACGCGCATGATCGCTGCCATCGTGCTGGGGCGGGACGTGCTGCAGACCTCGCTGTTCAGCGTGGGCACGGTGGCCGTGGCCGTCATCATTCACTTCGTGCTGGGCGCGATACTTGGCATGGTGCTGTGCGCGCTCATCGCGCCGTTCCAGCTCGACTCGAGCGTGGGTATGTCGATGCTGGCCGGCGCCGTGTTCGGGCTGGTGGTCTACCTGTTCAACTTCTATGTCATGACGCGAGCCTTTCCGTGGTTCGTGGATGCGCGCGGCTGGCACACGCTGATCGGGCACCTGGTTTTCGGCATGGCCATCGCGCTCTGCTACTGGAAGCTGGAGAGCCGCGACGTATCGCACTAGATCCCTGGCGCGTTTGTGCATCGCCGCACGACGACGCGGCGATGTCGCCTTGCAGTGACCTGAGCCCATGCACTAGTCTTATTCCACCTGCGTGACCTGCGCATCCCTCGCGGTACTGCCTCCGCGTGGAGGAGGGTGGATATGGCGATAGCCATCGCACTCGTCGTCATCGTCGTTGCTTCGGTGCTCTTTCATTTCGTGAGCCCGTGGTGGGCGACGCCGCTCGCGTCCAACTGGAAACAGATGGACGATACGTTGACCATTACGCTGGTCATCACGGGCTTTCTCTTCATCGTCATCAACCTGTTCGTCGGCTACATCGTGTGGCGCTACCGCCATCGCGAGGGGCATCGCGCCGCCTATCAGCCGGAGAACCGCAAGCTGGAGCTATGGCTGATCGGGCTCACGGGCATCGGCATCATTGCGATGCTGGCGCCGGGGCTGATCGTCTACGCCGACTACGTGCGGCCGCCGCGCGACGCGATGGTGGTGGAGGTGGTAGGCCAGCAGTGGCAATGGGCATTTCGCTTTCCCGGGAAGAGCGGGCAACTCGGTACATCCGATGCGCGCTTCGTCACGGCGTCCAATCCGCTCGGGATCAACCCGGACGATCCGCGCGGGCAGGACAACATCGTGGTGGTGGGGCCCGAGGTGCATCTGCCGCTGAACCGGCCGGTGAAGGTGCTGCTGCGCTCGAAGGATGTGCTGCACGATTTCTACGTACCGCCGATTCGCGCGCGCATGAACATGGTGCCGGGCATGGTCACCTCGTTCTGGTTCACGCCAACGCAGGTCGGCAAGTTCGACATCCTCTGCGCGCAGCTGTGTGGCGTGGGGCACTACAACATGCGCGGCCACATGGTCGTGGAGGATCAGGCTTCGTTCGACGCGTGGCTCGCCAAGCAGCAGACCTTCGCGATGACGATGGCCAAGACCGCGCCGCCGATCGCCGCGGCGCCGGGCACGGCGGCAACGCCCACGCCGGAGACCACGGTGGCCTCCGGCACCGACCTCGTCGAGCAGGGCCGCGCGCTGGCGCAGAGCAAGGGCTGCGTGGCGTGCCACAGCGTGGACGGCAAGCCCGGCGTGGGGCCGACGTGGAAGGGGCTGTACGGCAGCACGCAGACGTTTGCCGATGGCAGCAGTGCCTCGGTGGATGACGCGTTCCTGAAGACCGAGATCGTCGATCCGCACGCGCGGCTGGTCAAGGGTTTCGGGCCGCTGATGCCGCCATTGCCGGTCACCGATGCGGAAATCGCCGCGCTGACCGCCTATATCCGTTCGCTCGGCAGCGGCGCGGCCGCCGCGCCGCAGGCGGGCAAGTAACGCGCGGGAGGAGGATGAGATGGCTTACGCCGATGATGCCCACCACGGCCCGCAAACCTTCGGGGCGCGCTACATCTGGAGCCAGGACCACAAGGTGATCGCGGTGCAGTACACCATCGTCGCGATCATCGTGGGGCTGGTCGGCGTCGCGCTGTCCAACCTTATGCGGATGCAGCTGGGCTTCCCGGGCAAGTTCGATTTCATCGACGCCAACCGCTATTACCAGTTCGTCACCATGCACGGCATGATCATGGTGATCTACCTGCTGACGGCGCTGTTCCTGGGTGGCTTTGGCAACTACCTGATCCCGTTGATGGTGGGCGCGCGTGACATGGTGTTCCCCTTCCTCAACATGCTCAGCTTCTGGGTCTATTTCCTGTCGGTGATCGTGCTGCTGGCGAGCTTCTTCGTGCCGGGCGGGCCCACAGGTGCAGGCTGGACGCTTTACCCGCCGCAGGCCATCCTGCCCGGCACGCCTGGCTATGACTGGGGCATCATCCTGATGCTGGTGTCGCTGCTCATCTTCATCGTCGCGGCCACGATGGGCGGCCTGAACTACGTGACCACCGTGCTCCAGGCGCGCACCGAGGGCATGACGCTGCTGCGCATGCCGCTCGCCGTGTGGGGCATCTTCATGGCGACCATCCTCGCGCTGCTGGCGTTTCCGGCGCTGTTCGTCTCGGGCGTGATGATGTTGCTCGACAAGACGCTGCACACGAGTTTCTTCATGCCGGCGATGGTGTCGATGGGGCAGCAGCTCGACTACAAGGGCGGCAGCCCGTTGCTGTTCCAGCACCTGTTCTGGTTCTTCGGGCATCCCGAGGTCTATATCGTGGCGCTGCCGGCCTTCGGCATCGTCTCGGACCTCGTCAGCGTGCATTCGCGCAAGAGCATCTTCGGCTATCGCACGATGGTGTGGGCCATCCTCGCCATCGGCCTGCTTTCCGTGGTGGTGTGGGCGCACCATATGTTCGTCAGCGGCATGAATCCGTACTTCGGCTTCTTCTTCGCCACGACCACGCTGATCATCGCGGTGCCGACGGCCATCAAGGTCTACAACTGGGTCATCACGCTGTGGCGCGGCGATATCCACTTCTCGGTGCCGATGCTGTTTGCGATTGCCTTTATCAGCACCTTCGTGATCGGCGGGCTGACCGGCCTTTTCCTCGGCAATGTCAGCGTGGATATCCCGCTGTCCAACACCTATTTCGTGGTCGCGCACTTCCACATGGTGATGGGCGTGTCGCCGATCCTGGTGGTGTTTGGCGGCCTCTATCACTGGTATCCCAAGGTGACCGGGCGCATGCTCAACGACACGCTGGGCCATATCCACTTCTGGGTCACCTTCATCGGCACCTACGCCATCTTCTTCCCAATGCACTACCTGGGCGTGCTGGGCATGCCGCGCCGCTACTACGCGTTCGACAACTACAGCTTCATTCCCGAGTCGGCGCACGTGATGAATATGTATATCTCGATCGCCGCGTTCGTGGTGGCCTTCGCACAGTTGCTGTTCGTCTTCAATCTCGCATGGAGCGTGCGGCACGGACGGCCCTCCGGCTCGAATCCCTGGCGCGCGGCATCGCTGGAATGGCAGACGCCGGAGACGCCACCCGTGCATGGCAACTGGGGGCCGCACCAGCCGGTGGTCTATCGCTGGGCTTATGCATACAGCGTGCCGGACGCGCCCGAGGACTTCATCGCCCAGAACGCGCCGCCTGAGGCCGGTGGGCATGAGCCCGAGCCATACGAAAGCAAGGGGGCCGTGGCATGAACGCCGAATCGATCGCCACGCAAGCGCCGTCAGGCGTGTTCCGGGTCTCACGCGAGGGGCCGAACGGCGGCCCCGGCGGGGGCGGCGCCATGCACGACCGCGAGGTGCGCGCGCCCGGCAGCGTTGGCCTGTGGGCGTTTATTGGTGTCGTTACGTCGCTGTTCTCGCTGTTTCTCGTCGCCTTTGCAATGCGGATGGATAGCCCGGACTGGCACCGCGTGGCGCTGCCCTGGCAGGTGTGGCTGTCCACGGGACTGCTGGCTGCAGCCAGCGTGGCGATGCAGGTTTCCACGCGTGCCGCGCGGGCGGGTCAGATGGAGCGGGCGCGCAGGGCACTGCGCCTGGGCGGTCTTGGCGCTGCGGCCTTTGTGGCGTCGCAGCTCTGGGCCTGGCAGGCGCTGTACGCGCTGCACGTGGTGCCGGCCAATAATCCGGCCGGCAGCTTCTTCTACCTGCTCACGGCCATGCATGGCCTGCACGTGGTGGGCGGGCTGGTCGCGTTCGCGTACGTGGCGATGGATCGCGGCAGCGGCACGCGCACCGTGACGCGTATCGGCCTGTGCACCCGGTACTGGCATTTCCTGCTGGCGCTGTGGATTGTGTTGCTAGGGGCGCTGGGCTGGCTGACGCCCGAGATCGTTCGCTACATCTGCGGCACCGCCTAGCGGAGAGGGGGAATACCGATGACCTCGCAAGTTTCGTCGCCCACATCGCCGACTTCACCCACGCCGCCGGCGAACGGCATGGCGGACCATCTGCCGTCCGGCATGAAGGGCCTGCTCGCGGACTGGTCATCGGACCAGATGGCCTTCAAGGTGTCGTGGGGCAAGGCCATGATGTGGATCTTCCTGCTGTCCGACACCTTCATCTTCAGTTGCTTCCTGACCGGCTACATGACCGTGCGGATGTCGACGACGGTGCCGTGGCCCAATCCGAGCGAGGTGTTCGCGCTGGAGATTGCCGGCCGGCAAGTGCCGCTGATCCTGATCGCCATCATGACGTTCGTGCTGATCACGAGTAGCGGCACCATGGCGATGGCCGTCAACTTCGCCTACCGGCGCCAGCGCCGCGAGTGCGCAATGTTGATGCTGGCCACGGCGCTCCTCGGAGCATCGTTCGTCGGCATGCAGGCGTTCGAATGGTCGAAGCTGATCCACGAAGGCGTGCGGCCGTGGGGCAACCCGATGGGCGCGGCGCAGTTCGGATCGACGTTCTTCATGATTACCGGCTTCCACGGCTTTCACGTGTCGTGTGGTGTGATCTACCTGCTCGTCATCGCCAACAAGGTGCGGCAGGGGCACTACGACGTGACGGGCAACTACCAGCCCGTGGAGATCGCCGGGCTGTACTGGCACTTCGTGGACCTGGTCTGGGTCTTTATCTTCGCGCTGTTCTATCTCTGGTGAGGCTGGCCATGGCATCGACTCCCACCGCTCCCGATCCGGCCATCGAACCCTCGTCGCATGGCGGGCAGGCCCATCCGATCGGCCTGTACCTGAAGGTCTGGATCCTGTTGTTCATCCTGTCCACGATGTCGTACATGGTGGACTACTTCCACGTGCAAGGCTTCCTGCGCTGGGCGCTGATCCTGATCTTCATGGGGCTGAAGGCGGGGCTGATCGTCGCCGTGTTCATGCACATGGCGTGGGAGCGCATGGCACTGATCTGCGCCATCCTGCTGCCGCCGCTGTGCCTGCTGGTGCTGGTATGGCTGATGGCGGAAGAGGCCGACTACACGTTCCTGACGCGGGGGGTGTTTTTCAAGTAGGGAAGGGCACCTGGATGCTCGGTTGCAAAACAAAGGCTGGGTTTCCCCGGCCTTTGTTCTCAGCTTGCGGACGACGCGCGCCCGCTCTTACGCTCAAATCTGCGTAATAAACTTCGTCACCAGATACCCGTCGAACGTCTCCATCCCGCCTTCGCTGCCGATGCCGGAGTCCTTGATGCCGCCGAACGGCGTTTCGGAGAGGGCCATGCCGAAGTGGTTGATGTTGACCATGCCGGCTTCCAGGCCGTTGGAGACCAGGTGGGCCGTCTTCAGCGAGTTGGTGAAGACGTACGAGGCCAGGCCGAAGGGCAGGCTGTTGGCGCGGCGCAGGACTTCCTCGGCGTCCTTGAAGCGCGTGACCGGCGCTACCGGGCCGAACGGCTCGTCCACCATCAGCTTGGCGTCGTCGGGCAGGTCCGTCACCACGGTCGGGGCGAAGAAGAAGCCCTTGTCGCCGATGCGTGCGCCGCCGGCCACGATCTTGCCGCCGCGGTGGTTGGCATCGTCGAGGAACTGTTCCATCGATGCGATGCGCCGCTCGTGTGCGAGCGGGCCCATTTGCGTGCCATCGTCGAGGCCGTTGCCGACCTTGATCGAACCGATGACCTCGGTGAAGCGCGCCAGGAACTTGTCGTAGGCTTTTTCCTGAACGTAGAAGCGCGTCGGGGAGACGCACACCTGGCCGGCGTTGCGCAGCTTGAAGCGCGCCAGCATCTCGGCGGCCGGCTCGATGTCGGCATCGTCGAAGACGAGCACCGGTGAATGACCGCCCAGTTCCATCGTCACACGCTTCATGTGCGCGCCGGCCAGCGCAGCCAGCTGCTTGCCCACCGGCACGGAGCCCGTGAACGAGATCTTGCGCACGATCGGCGATTCGATCAAGTAGGTCGACACCTCGCTCGGCACGCCCCAGACGATGTTCAGCACGCCCGGGGGCAGGCCGGCGTCATGGAACAGGCGCGCCAGCGCCACTACGGCACTCGGCGAATCCTCCGGGCCCTTCAGGATCAGCGTGCAGCCGGCGCCCAGGGCCGCCACGATCTTGCGGATGGCCTGGTTGAACGGGAAGTTCCACGGCGTGAAGGCGGCGCAGACGCCAATCGGCTCCCGCACGACGATCTGGCGCACGGCCGGGTTGCGCGGCGGAATCACGCGGCCGTAGATCCGGCGGGCTTCCTCGGCATGCCATTCGGCGTGCTCGGCGCAGATCATCACTTCGCCCACGGCCTCGGCCAGCGGTTTGCCCTGGTCCAGCGTGATGTCGCGGCCGATTTCCTTGGCGCGCTGACGCGTCAGTTCTGCCACGCGGCGCAGGATCGCGGAGCGCTCCAGCGGCGAGGTCTTCTTCCACGTCTCGAAAGCGCGCTGCGCCGCGGCCAGGGCGCGATCAAGGTCGCCGCGCGTGGCGTGGGGCAGCTTGCCAAGGACTTCCTGGGTCGCCGGGTTGATGACATCCTGCTCGCGCCGGTCGCCTCCCTTGATGAATTCCCCATCAATATAGAGGGCGAGATCCTGGTACATGCGTGTCTCCTGAGTCGGTCGGGTCGAGAAACCGCAAGCTTAACGCGTCGGACCGGAACGCGCACGGGGTCGTAGTGGCCGATAATCGGCCACTTGCCCGCGGGAATCCACGCTAGACTGGCGGACCCGAGATGCCGCATATCGTCCCAACCGCCCTCCATGAAGCCAGACGCCAGACTGACCACGGGCCCGATCGGCCGCACGCTGTTGCTGTTCTCGCTGCCCGTGCTGGGCAGCAACATCCTTCAGTCGTTGAACGCGTCGATCAACTCGGTCTGGGTGGGCCGCTACCTCGGCGAGGCCGCGCTGACGGCCACGTCCAACGCCAATATCATCCTGTTCTTCCTGCTTGGCGTGGTGTTCGGCATCAGCATGGCCAACACGATCATGATTGGCCAGGCCGTGGGCGCCCGGAATATCGACGAAGCGCGCCGCGTGGTCGGCACCGGCACGACGTTCTTCGTGGGCCTGTCGATCCTGGCGGCGGTGCTCGGTTTCGTCTTCACGCCACACATCCTCGCGGCGATGCATACGCCCGACGATGCCGCGCCACTGGCGGTGATCTACCTGCGCATCATCTTCGTGGCGCTGCCGTTCATGTACTTCTACAACTTCGTGATGATGACGCTGCGCGGGGCAGGGGACTCGCGCACGCCGTTCTATTTCATGCTGTTGTCGGTGGTGCTCGACGTGGTGCTGAACCCGGTGCTGATCTTTGGCGTCGGGCCGTTGCCGGCGCTGGGCATCGCAGGCTCCGCGCTGGCTACGCTGATCGCCCAGCTGGTGAGCCTCGTGGCGATGATCGCGGTGCTGTACCGGCGACGCCATTTCCTGCTGCTGCACAAGGAGCAACTGGCGCTGCTGTGGCCCGATCCGGCAATTCTCCGTGCGCTGGTGGCGAAGGGCTTGCCGATGGGCCTGCAGATGGTGGTGATCTCATCGTCCGCGATTGTCATGATGTCGCTGGTCAATACCTATGGCTCGCAGACCACGGCGGCCTACGGGGTGGCCTCTCAGTTGTGGACTTACGTGCAGATGCCGGCCCTGGCCGTAGGCGCCAGCGTGTCGTCGATGGTCGCGCAGAATGTCGGTGCGGGCCTATGGCCGCGCGTGGCCCGTATCACGCGCATGGGTCTGCTGTTCAATCTGGTGATGACCGGGGCGATTGTGGGGCTGATCTACCTGTTCAACCGGCATTCGCTTGGCATCTTCCTGGGCGATGACAGCACGGCAATCGGCATCGCCCAGCACATCAACCGCGTGGTGCTGTGGTCGTTCATCCTGTTCGGCTTCACCATCGTCGTGTTCGGCACGGTGCGCGCCACCGGGGCGGTCATGGCGCCGCTCGTCATCCTGTTCGTGTCGATGTGGGGGATACGGCTGCCGTTCGCATGGCTGCTGGAGCCGCATATCGGCGCGGAGTCGATCTGGTGGAGCTTCCCGGTTGGTTCGATCGTGTCCGTGGCGCTGGCCTTTGCCTACTACCGCTTCGGCAACTGGAAGCGCAGCCACATCATGCCTGCCGAGCCGCATGCGGAGGCCGTCGGCCTCGCGCCCGATACCAGCATGGGCACGCCTTGCGAAGACGCCGATACCACAACGGCGCCCGCGCGGTGATCGGATGACAGGTGGGTGCGCTTTCACCTGAGAGACATTTGAGTCGCCGCGCGCGCCGCGGTGCAGCAATGTAAGGCATTCGAAAGCCACGCCTTCCCCAAATATCAGAACGCCGCTTCATGCGGCGTTCTTTGCTTTCAGTCCCCTTTCGCCCAGCCTTTCAGTTGACTTTCACGCGCTGTCGATCATATCGATTAAATACATCACAACATGATGTATTTGAGTCGGCCCACTTCTGATAACGGAATCAGGAATTACCCTGAAGCCAGACAAATGAAAGGCGCCTGAAAGATCGCGTCTCTACTGTTCGCTCCGTCGCATCGGATGCTTTGCCTGTCATGCATCCGCAGTGCGGGCGCCAGAGCCGGCGTGCCGCGCGGTACCGATTTTCACCACTTTGAGGAGATTCATTTTGCGCATACGCAGCCAAAAGGACTTTGCCTCCGGCCTGATGTTCGTCCTGGTCGGCCTGGGCTTTTCCTTCGTCGCGCGCGGCTATTCCATGGGAACGGCGGCGAAGATGGGGCCAGGATATTTTCCGTTCCTGCTCGGACTCGTGCTCGCCCTGCTGGGCGCGATCGTGACGGTGGGTTCGCTCTCGACGAAGGGCGAAGACGACCAGCTCGCGCGCTGGGACCTCAAGACGCTGTTGTGGATTCTCGGTTCCGTGGTGCTGTTCGGCCTGTTGCTCAAGCCGCTCGGCATGGTGTTGTCGGTCTTTGTGCTGGTGCTGGTCTCGTCGATGGCGAGCCATGAGTTCAGCTGGAAGGGCGCACTCCTGAACGGCGTGGTGCTCGTGCTGATCAGCCTGGGCGCCTTCGTGTACGGCATCAACCTGCAGATGCCGGTGTGGCCTGCCTTCATTACCGGCTAAGGAGCCCGTCCAAATGGAATTGTTCGATCACCTTGCCCTGGGCTTCTCCACGGCATTGTCCCTGCAGAACCTCGCGTACGCCTTCCTCGGGTGCGTGCTGGGGACGCTGATTGGCGTGCTGCCGGGCCTCGGCCCTCTCGCCACCATCGCCATGCTGCTGCCGGTCACGTACACGCTGCCCCCGGTGGCTGCGCTGATCATGCTGGCTGGTATTTACTACGGCGCCCAGTACGGCGGTTCCACCACCGCCATTCTGGTGAACCTGCCCGGTGAGTCGTCGTCGGTGGTGACCACCATCGATGGCTATCAGATGGCGCGGCGCGGCCGTGCTGGCGTGGCGCTGGCCACTGCCGGTCTCGGTTCGTTCTTCGCTGGTTGCGTGGCTACGCTGATTCTGGCGGCTTTCGCAACGCCGCTGTCGGAACTGGCATTCAAGTTCGGCCCCGCCGAGTACTTCTCGCTGATGGTGCTGGGCCTGATCGGTGCCGTGGTGCTGGCCTCGGGCTCGCTGCCGAAGGCCGTGTCGATGATCGTGCTGGGTCTGCTGCTGGGCCTGATCGGTACCGACGTGAACTCGGGTGCCGCGCGCTTCTCGTTCGACGTGCCTGAGCTGACCGACGGCATCGACTTCGTCGCACTGGCCATGGGTATGTTCGGCTTCGCGGAAATCATCGCGAACCTGGAACAGAAGGAAGCCCGCGAGACGTTCACGAACAAGGTGACGAACCTGTTCCCGACCAAGGAAGACTTCCGACGCATGATCCCGGCGGTGCTGCGTGGCACGGCCCTGGGTTCGGCGCTGGGTATTCTCCCCGGCGGCGGTGCGGCACTGGCTTCGTTCGCGGCTTACTCGCTCGAGAAGAAGACCTCGAAGTACGCGCATGAATTCGGCAAGGGCGCCATCGAAGGCGTGGCGGGTCCGGAATCGGCCAATAACGCCGCGGCACAGACGTCCTTCATCCCGCTGCTGACGCTGGGCATTCCGCCTAACGCCGTGATGGCGCTGATGGTGGGCGCGATGACCATCCACAACATCCAGCCCGGCCCGCAGGTGATGACCAGCAACCCGGCGCTGTTCTGGGGCCTGATCGCCTCGATGTGGATCGGTAACCTGATGCTGATCATCCTGAACCTGCCGATGATCGGTATCTGGGTGAAGCTGCTGACCGTGCCGTATCGCTTCCTGTACCCCGCGATTCTCGTGTTCTGCGGCATTGGCGTGTACTCGGTCAACAACCAGACGTTCGACGTGTTCATGGCGGCTGGCTTCGGCGTGATCGGCTATCTGTTCCTGAAACTCAAGTGCGAACCGGCCCCGCTGCTGCTCGGCTTCGTGCTGGGACCGATGATGGAAGAGAACTTCCGCCGCTCGCTGCTGCTGTCGCGTGGTGACTTCACCGTATTCGTGACGCGTCCGCTGTCGATGGGCCTGCTGATTGCTGCTGCCGCACTGGTGGCCGTGGTGGCACTGCCGTCGATCAAGGCCAAGCGCGAGGAAGCGTTCCAGGAGGAATAGCGCTCCGTGGCGCTCTCCTGAGCAACACCGGCTTTTGCCGGGCACACAACGCAAGCTTTCGGGGTGCCTCGTGCACCCCGTTTTTTTAAGGACTTTCCAAAGCGACTGCGCCCATGATCACGCCTTCGCTCGACCGGGTCGTTTCCCGGCTCTACATCCTCAAGCTCGTCCAGGCCAGCCCCTCTACCGTCTTCAGTCTGATGGAGCGGCTGCGCGAGCGCGGCATCGACAAGAACATCCGCGCACTGCGGCCCATTCTGCGCAGCCTGATGATCGCTCGCTCGATCACGGCGGAACTCGTGGAAGGTAACGGCCGCGTCTATACCATCACCGACAGCGGTCGCGCCGAACTGGACGCGTACCTCTCGCACCTCGACGTACTCAAGTCCGACCTGCCGGGCGCAGGCAACCACGCGCAAAAGAAAGACGCCGCCTGAAGCGGCGGCGTCCTGGCCCGAGGAGAGGGCTCTTGCTATGTAGCGGGGCTTACTGCTGGCTGACCAGTTCCTGCGCCGTGGCGTTGCTCGTGCTGCTCTGTGCCACCAGGACCTTGATCTTGTTCGGCACCACGGCACCGAAGCCGTCGGCCGGGATCGTGGTAATCAGCCAGTCGTCGTTCTTGTTCACGGTCAGCGCGCCCGAATCGAAGATCACGGTCTTGGTACCGGCCGCGGTCACGCGCAGGCGATAGGTGCCGCCATCCACATAGATCGAATCCTGACCCGAAGCCGGCACCGCATTCTTATAGCTGATGGCGGCGATCGTCGGGTTCACGGCGGCGATGTCCTGCGCCGGCGTGGTCAGGTACATGTCCACGTTCTGCGCATTGATCGAGGCGTTCAGACCACGAATCCGGGCGGAGGTGTCCAGCAGGCCCTTGCCGTACGGATCGTCGATCTGCAGCACGTCGGCGGCCGTCGTGCCAGGCAGCGCCACCACGGTGTACTTGTGGCCGGTGTGCGCCGAAACCGTGGTCGCACCGATCTGCGTGGACGTGTTGGCCAGGTTGAACGCGAACAGGTTATTGCCTTCCTCGACGTTGAAATAGCCCGAGACTGTCTTGTAGGGGATGTTCCTCAGCGAGGTCAGCGCGCCGTTCTGCAGCACGTCGACGTTGGGGCCGGCCGTCACGGCGTGGATGACGCGCACCGAGGGCTTGCTCAGGCCCACGCGGTCGTCGATGCCGTCATCGCCGCCACCGCACGCTGCCAGGACTGCCGTGGTCGCGAGCGCCAGGCCCAGAATGATGTTCCGCTTGATTTCCATGGTTCTTCACCTCTTTTACGTTGGGATCATTGGGGCGCGCGACACGCACAAGACCTCACACCGACCCAATGCGCCGGTGCTCTCTCGAATGGCGATGGTGGCGTGCCGCGCGGGCAATCGTTACTGTTGCTGCTGGCAGCCGTGCGTGAATGCGCTTGCCTGATGCAACGATAGACATGCGGGGAGAGGGGAGACAGCCGGGCGACTCCGATATCAATGTCGGAGAATTCCCACAGTTCGGTTACAAAGCTGATACAAGTACGCGTTGTGTCGCGCGCATCGAGCATGGGGAATGCCGCGCGAAGACATGGCGCGGCACGTGGTCCAAAAGGGTGAGGTAGTTCTTACACGGCGCTAGGCGTTGTCGGCCGTGGGGCAAGAGGGGTGGCGCGCGGCGCGGTGCCGCGCGCGGGAAATACTTACACCATCACGACCTGATTGCGGCCGTTGCGCTTGGCCTGATAGAGGCCGGTATCCGCTGCCTGCACGAGGCGGCTGGCATCGCCAGTTTCATCGGGCACGATCACCGCGCCGCCGATGCTGATGGTCACCACGCCACTGGTGGGCGACCCGCTGTGCGGAATCTGCAGCGACTCGATCGCGCGCCGCACCTTCTCCGCGAGCAACCTTGCACCGCCCGCCGAGGTGGCTGGCAGGATCATCGAGAACTCCTCGCCCCCAAAACGCGCGGGCAGGTCAGCCGGCCGCGCGCAGTTGTCGCGGATTACGCCCGCCACGCGGCGCAGCACCTCGTCGCCGGCCACGTGGCCGTAGGTGTCGTTGTAGGCCTTGAAGGCATCCACGTCGATCATCAGCAGTGCGAGTTGCGTCTGCTCGCGCTGTGCGCGCCGCCACTCGGCGCCGAGGTACTCGTCGAAATAGCGGCGGTTCGAGAGCCCGGTCAGGCCGTCGGAGTTGGTCAGCCGCTGCAGTTCGAGGTTGGTTTCGAGCAACTGCTGCTGGCTCTGCCGGAGTGCCCGATACGCTTCGTCGCGCTGCAACAGGTTCAGGTAGGAGCGCGAGTGATAGCGGATGCGCGCCACGAGTTCGATGGTGTCCGGCAGCTTCACGAGATAGTCGTTGGCGCCAGCCGCGAACGCGGCGCTCTTCATCGTCGCCTCTTCCTTGGTGGAGAGCACGATGATGGGGATGTCGCGCGTGCCCGGGTTCTCCCGATAGCGCCGCACAAGCGTCAGGCCGTCGGTGCCCGGCATCACCAGGTCCTGCAGGATGACGGTTGGCTGCGTGCGCTCCGCCACGGCCACGGCCTCGTCCGGCTGCGCGCAGTAGTGGAAGTCGATGTCGGGCTCGCCGGCCAGCGCGCGGCGCACCGCTTCGCCGATGATGGCCTGGTCGTCGACCAGCAGCACCATCGCCATGTATTCGTTGTTGGCGCCTTTTGTGCTGTTCGCGCTATTTGCCGCCGCATCGGCTTGAGGTTTAGGTCTTGGCATTTTCATGCATCCTGTGCTTTGTTCTTGTTCTGGTGGCCGCCGCCGCACGCCTTCACCAGCCGCGCGGCAATCCGCGGCAGCGGCAGGATCTCGATGGCGGCGTCCAGCGCCGCAGCCGCCTTGGGCATGCCGTACACCGCGCTGGTGGCCTGGTCCTGCGCAATGGTGAGGTAGCCACGGTCGCGCATCGCCTTGAGGCCGAGGGCACCGTCGCGGCCCATGCCGGTGAGCAGCACGCCGACCGCCTCGCCGCGCCAGTGCTCCACCACCGATTCGAAGAACACGTCGATGGAAGGCCGGTACAGGTAATCGCCCGGCTCCGGGGTGTAGGCCATCCGCGCGGCATGTATCAACCGCAGATGATCGTTCGTGCCCGCCAGGACCACGGTGCCGATTCGCGGCCGCTCGCCGGCGCGCGCGATGCCCACCGGCAGCGCGCACTGGGCGTTGAGCCACTCGGCCATGCCGGGCGCGAACGCCTCGTCCACGTGCTGCACGGCGACCACCGCCGCGCCGAAGTCAGCCGGCAGCGCGCCCAGCAACGTGGCCAGTGCAGCCGGCCCGCCTGCCGAGGCGCCAATCGCCACCAGGCGGGGCGCGGCCGGCGTAGGCGTGGCGGCAGTCAGGGAATGCGATGCGATGGCGCGGCCATTCAGCAGCCGGGCGATGTTGCGGAGCTTGCGCAGCAGCGGCCCCGCCGCGAGTTGCGCGTCCGGTTCGGTCAGGGTGGGCGTGTCCACCGCATCGATCGCGCCGTGACCCATCGCGGCGAACACCTGGTCCGCGTTGCGCCCGAGGTCCATCGTCACCACGACGATCGCGCACGGCGTGGCGGCCATGATGCGCCGTGTGGCTTCCACGCCATCCATGACCGGCATCAGCAGGTCCATCAGGATCAGGTCGGGCGTTTGCGTGGCCGCCATGCGTATGGCCTGCTCGCCATCGCCTGCCACCCAGATGATCTCGTGCGTGGCATCGAGCGCGATGGCGCGCCGCAGCGCCGCCACGGCCAGCGAAGAATCATTGACGATACCGATCTTCATGCACGTGCCTCGCCGATGAGATCCAGCACGGCGTCCAGCAACGCCGTGTCATGGAAACTGCCTTTGGCCAGATAATAGTCCGCGCCAGCCTGCAACCCGCGTTCGCGATCCTGCTCGCGGTCCTTGTACGACACGATCATCACCGGCAACTGACGCAGGCGCGGCTCCTCGCGGATGCGGGTGACCAGTTCGATGCCGTCCATGCGCGGCATGTCCACGTCCGTGATGACGAGGTCGAAGGGCTCCGCGCGCAGGACGTTCCAGCCATCCATGCCGTCCACGGCCACGGCCACATCGTAGCCACGCCCGGCCAGCAGCTTGCGCTCCAGTTCGCGCACGGTCAGGGAATCGTCGACCACCAGCACCCGCTTGCGGCGGACGTCGGCAGTACCGGCGCCGGCCTGGCGCACGCGCTCGATCCGGCCATCCGACACGAGTTTCTCGACCGAGCGCAGCATGTCCTCGACATCGAAGATCAGGACGGGCGTGCCGTCGTCGGTCAGGCTGCCCGCCGCGATGTCCTTGATCTTGCCCAGCGCCTGCGCCAGCGGCTGCACCACCAGCATGCGTTCACCCAGCAGGCGGTCCACGGCAATGCCGTAGACGCGATCCTGCTCGCCGATGATGACTACCGGCACGGTGTCGGCGTCCGGGGTGGCGGTCTCGGGCCGTTGCAGCAGTTGCGCCGCGCTGACGAGGCCTACGGGCCGGCCGTCATGGCGGAAGTGCTGGTGCTGTTCCACCTGCTCGATCTCGTCCCGGCGCACCGCCACGGCACGCATGACGTGCCCGAGCGGGAAGGCATAGGCTTCGCCGGCGACTTCTACCAGCAGCGTGCGCACGACGGACAGCGTAAGCGGCAATTCGAGATGGAAGTGGAGCCCGCTGCCGGGCTGCTGCGAGAGCCGCAGGCTGCCGCGCACGGCGCGCACCATGTCCTGCACCGCATCCAGCCCGACGCCACGCCCCGAGACATGAGACACCGTCTCGCGCAGGCTGAAGCCGGGCAGCAGCAGGAATTCGAGCAGTTCCGTCTCGGACATCCGCGCCGCCGTCTCGGGCTGCGCCAGGCTGCGGCGCACGATGGCCTCGCGCAACGCGTCGAAGTCCACGCCGGCCCCATCGTCGAAGATCTCGATGACAAGCCGCCCGGCGTTATGGCGTGCGTGCAGCGAGACGCGCCCTTCCTCGGGCTTGCCGGCGGCGCGGCGCACTTCGGGCGGCTCGATGCCGTGATCCACCGCATTGCGCAGCAGGTGGGCCAGCGGGGCGTCGAGCTGTTCGAGGATGTCGCGGTCCACCTGGGTTTGTTCGCCCGCCAGCGCCAGATGCACGGGCTTACCGAGCGCGCGGCCGAGGTCGCGCACCATGCGCGAATAGCCCATGATGCCGTCCGAGAGCGGTCGCATGCGACAGGACAGCGCGGTGTCGTAAAGCTGGCGCGACAGCCGGCTCGCCCGATGATCGTACTGGTCGATCTCCTCCACGCGCTGCGAAAGCTGGCCGTGGCTGTCCTCAAGCAACTGGCGCGCTTCGGCCAGCGCGGCGCGTAGCCGTGGCACGGTACCATCGGCACTGGCCAGCAGGGCCTGGATGCCTTCCAGCGCCTGGAGCGCGCGCATTTGCTGGCGCCGCGCCTGCTGCATGGCGCCGCAGAACGGGCGCAGCCAGTGCGTCTCCACCATGGATTCGCCGGCCATGGCCAGCAGCCGGTCCAGCCGGTCCGCGTTGACGCGCAGCATGCGTTCCTGCGGGTCGGCGGCGGCCGTGGCCTGAGGGGCGGGCGGGACTTCGGGGGGAAGAACCTCGGGCGTTGCTGCGGATACCGCCGGCATCCGCGCGGGGGCCGGCTCCAGTTCAGTGCCGTCGAGCAGCGCGTTGAGGTGCGCGACGCAGGCGTCGATCTCGGCCAGTCCTTCCCGCTCGGGCCAGTCGAGCGCGCCGCCCGGGGGATGGCCGATCCGCTGCAGCAGGTCGGTGCCCTGCAGCAGGGCGTCGATATGGGACGGCGTCAGCAGCAGGCCGCCACGCTGCGCGGCGACGAGGCAGTCTTCCATCACATGCGCCACGCGCACGCCGCCATCCAGCCCGACGATGCGCGCTGCACCCTTGAGCGAGTGGGCGGCGCGCATGCACGATTCCAGGTGCGTGGCCGCCGCAGGCTCGCGTTCGAGCGCCAGCAGCCCCGCGTTTAGGATTTCCGCCTGCGCGTCCGCCTCCAGCGCGAACAGTTCGAGCATCGAGGCATCGCGGAGCTGTTCGGGATTCATGACAGGCTCCGCGACAGCGCCTGCCGGAGCAGGTCGGCATCGAGCAGGCCGACCGTGTGGCCGTCATGCTCGAACAGGGCGCGCGTGTAGTGCGCGGAGGCGCGGGCGAGCGTAGCCGGTAGCGGCAGCAGCGCGGCGTGGGGCACGTGCTGCACGCCTGCCACTTCGGCCACAGGCAGCGCAATGGCATTGCGCCCCTGGCCCAGCATCAGGAACCGTCCCGCGCGGCTGGGATCGGCCGCCGTGCCGCCGAACAGCAGCGCCAGCGACACGCAGGTCAGCAGCGCCCCGCGCACCGATGCCACGCCAACCAGCGCCGCGTGGCGGCGGTGCGGCAGCGAGTGGATCGGCGCGGGCGCGGTGACTTCGCCGAGCACGGCGGTCGGCAGCGCGAGCCATTCATCGCCCACGCGGAAGACCACGCAAGACTGCCCTGCGGCACGGTCGACATGGAACGCACTCCTGGTAGGTTGATCGAGCGTGGCGGCATCCACAAGGTCATCGACGGCCAGCGCGTCGAGCAGCGCCGTGGCGGCTTGCGCGTAGGTCGGGCAGTTGCGGCAGTGGACGTGCGTCGCCAGCAGCGGGCACGAGGCGTCGCCGGACACGCCGATGCGTCGCCAGCAATCGTCGATGGCGGCAAGGTTCGGCAGCAGGGTGGCGGAGGTTTCAACCATGGCTCATGCGGGCGTGACGTTGGGCGCGTTCGCGCAGGCGCGCGGCACCGCCGGCGTCGCCCTCGCTATCGAGCAGGGCGGCAAGGTGGTAGAGGGCTTCCTCGTGGCCGGGATCGAGATACACCGCCTTGCGGTAGGCGGCATGCGCATCGGCGACGTGGCCGGCGGCGTCGTGCAGCACGCCGAGCAGGCAGTAGGCGTTGGCGGATGGGCCGCGCTGTGTCAGGTATTGCTCGCACGCGACGGTGGCGTCGGCCACATCGCCACGGTCAGCCATGGCAGCAATCTCCGCGAGCGCATCGCCGCCGGCTTGCTGCGCGGGCGGGCGCGCGTGCGTGGCGGCGGGCGGCGCGGCGCGCAACGGGGGGGCCGGCTGGGGCCGGCGCGCGGGAGCGGCGGGGGAAGCCGGCAGCGGCGCACGGGGTAAGGCCGATGCCAACGACGCCGGCACGTCCCGCACGGGCGGGCGCACCGCGTGGGGATGGAAGGCGAAGGCGAGCGGCACCCCGGCGCCGGCGAGCCCTTCGCGCGTCAGCAGGCTGGCTTCGGCCGGGCCGACGAAGATCAGGCCGTCCGGGCGCGCCAGGCGCACCAGCGCCTGCGCCGCGCGGCGCTGCGTATCCGGATCGAAATAGATCAGCAGGTTGCGGCAGAACACCACGTGGTAGGGCGGCTCGGCTGCGAGCAGCGACGGGTCGAGGAGATTCCCGGATAGCAGCCGGACCTGTGCCCGGACGCCATCGGCAATCTGGTAGCCCGCCGCCACCGGCGCGAAGTAGCGCTCGCGGAAGTCCAGCGGCCGGCCCCGGAACGCGTTGTTGCCATAGTGGCCGGCGCGCGCGCGCTCCAGCGCCCGGGCGCTGACATCCACGGCATCCACGCGAAACCGTTCGGGCGGCACGCCGGCGTCCAGCAGCGCCATGACGATGGAGTACGGCTCCTCGCCGGTGGAGCAGGGCACGCTCAGCACGCGCAGCATCGGCACACCATCGCCGAAGATACGGTGGGCGGCAAAGCTCGCCATGGCCAGCAGCGCTTCACGATGGCGGAAGAACCAGGTTTCGGGCACCA
This sequence comes from Cupriavidus sp. 05T42, assembly GCF_056396345.1. Lineage (NCBI taxonomy): Bacteria > Pseudomonadati > Pseudomonadota > Betaproteobacteria > Burkholderiales > Burkholderiaceae > Cupriavidus > Cupriavidus sp. 05T42. The sequence goes on along the minus strand of NZ_JBFTLH010000003.1, from coordinate 369,346 downwards.
CTACGGCTTCGATCAGCGCCTGCAGCTCGTCTGGCACCGCGTGCAGCACGTTCCAGTAGTTGCCGAGATCGGCGGCGCCCACGGCGATCTGACGTTCCAGCACGGCGCGCGCGATGGTGCCGGCGCCGATGGCGCCCGCATCGAGCCCGATGCGTTCTTTCAGCAACACTTCGATGGGCGTGAGCGGGTGCGGGGCGTCGGTCATGCCGGGGCTGGATCGGGAAACAGCAGGTCGTGCACGGCATCGGGCAGCAGCGCGCCCACGCGCACCCATTGCACGAGGCCGCGCGCGTCGTGCAGCACGGGCCCGAGGTAGCGCACCGGGGCAGGGTCGATGCCGCCGTCGACGAAGGCGGCGGGATCGGCGCGCAGGGTTTCCGTGGCGTATTCGAGCCGCAGGCCGAGCAGGCGGGCGGGTTGATCGTGGGTTGTGCGGCGATAGTGCACCAGCACGGTCCGCGTGCTCCGGCGCGCCACGGCGGGCGTGCCCGTGGCCAGCGCCGGGATGTCGATCACCGGCACCGGCTGGCCATGACGCACCATCAGCCCGGCGACCCATGCCGGCGCCCCCGGAATCTGCTTGAGCGTGGTCAGCGGCAGCACCTCGGCCACCTCGGCGGTATCGAGCGCGTAGTGGTCAGGACCGATGCGGAACAGCAGGAAGAGGGCCATGGCGGGACATGCGCGTCGCGGAGCCCGCGCTCACACCTTGAAGCGGGAGACGCCGCTGCGCAGTTCGTTGGCCACGAGGGTCAGCTCGTCGATGGCCTGGCTCGACTGGCGCAGCGACTCCACGGTCTGCTGCGCGGCTTCGGACAGCTGCATCAGCGCCTGGTTGATCTGTTCGGCGCCGCCGGCCTGCGCCTGCATGCCCTCGTTCACCATCTGCACGCGCGGCGCCAGCGACTGCACCTGGCCGATGATCTGGGAAAGCTGGTCGCCCACCTGGGTCACCTCGGACATGCCCCGGCGCACTTCCTCCGAGAACTTGTCCATGCCCATCACCCCGGCCGAGACGGCCGACTGGATCTCGCGCACCATCTGCTCGATATCGTAGGTGGCCACGGCGGTCTGGTCCGCCAGACGCCGGATCTCGGTCGCCACCACGGAAAAGCCGCGCCCGTACTCGCCGGCCTTCTCGGCCTCGATGGCGGCGTTCAGGGACAGCAGATTGGTCTGGTCCGCCACGCGGGCGATGGTGGTCACCACCTGATTGATATTGCCGGCGCGCTCGTTGAGCGTGGCCAGCCGGGCGTTGACCGAGCCGGCGGCCTCCATCACATGGTGCATGGTCGCCTCCATGCGCGACAGCCCGACCTGCCCGGTGCCCGCCAGCCCGGCGGTCTGCTCGGCGGCATGGGAGACTTCGCCCATTGTCCGCACGAGGTCACGCGAAGTGGCCGAGATCTCGCGCGAGGTAGCGCCGATCTGGGTCGTGGTGGCGGCGGTCTCGGTGGCCGTAGCCTGCTGCTGGCGGGCGGTGGCGGCGATCTCGTTGACCGACGTGGTGACCTGGATCGCCGAGCGCTGCGCCTGCCCGACCAGCGTGGTCAGTTCGCCGGACATCTGGTTGAAGCCTTCCTCGACGGCCAGGAATTCGTCGCGCCGCCCCAGCGCCATGCGCTGGCGCAGGTCGCCGCCGCGCATGCCGGTCAGCAGCGAGACGATGCCGCCCATCGGCACGGTAATCGAACGCAGCAGCAGGTAGCCGCAGACCGCGGCCACTACCACCGCCAGCGTCAGCGCCACCTCGATACTCTTCTTGGCGCCATCCACGGCCTTGCTGATGTCGGTGGCGGCGCCGCTCGCGATGGCGTTGTTGTCGTCGACCAGGGATTGCAGCGCCTTGCGGCCGTCGAGCCAGACGTCGTGGGCCTGCCCGCGCAGGGCGGTCTCGGCGGTGGCGGTGTCGCGCCATTTGGTCGGGTCGAGGTAAAGTTGCGCAGCCTGGTCGTATCGTGCGTGAAGTTCCTTGAACGCCGCGAAACGGGCGCGATCGTCCGCGCGGACGATGGATGCTTCATACAGCTGTTCCATGCGGTGGAAACGCTGGGTGGCGTCCTGGTGCTGGGCCAGCAGGCGGTTGCGCGCGCCGGCGTCGTCGGTGGTCACGATCTGCCAGGCCAGCACGTAGAACTCGCCCCAGATGCCGCGCATGCCCGCGCTGTAGTTCAGGCCGGGCAGGGCATCGTTGCGCATGACATCGCTTTCATGCTCGATGGCGGACAGGCGGTTATAGGCGACCACGCCCATCAGCGCCATGACAAGGAGAATGAGGCTGAAACTCGCCAGGATGCGCGAGCGAATGGTCCAGTTGTTCACGGTCGGGTCCGCGTTGGTCTGCTTGAATGAGCCGCTGGCAGGATTCGCGGCGGGGCGCTATCCGCCGGAAGGCGGATGGCCTTGCGGGTGCGGCAGGCGTTTGCGGCGTAGGGTACTGTAAGCGCCCGGCGCTGACAACGTGGGAGGGTGCCGGGCAGCCGCCCGCCAGCCCGCGCCGTTGCGCGGTTGCGCCGCATTTCTGTACCGCTTGATTTTTCCATGGTTTTCGTCACACTTGCCAAATAGCTTGAGCGGGACATATGTTCATCACAACTGATAGGGCAGGGATGGTGGCCAGGTCGGAGGTACAGGCGACTGGCGCCTTGCCGCCGGCGGATCTCGATCCGCTGACCGGCGTGGTCGCTCGCCAGGCATACTTGACGCGACTGGAGGCGCGCCTGCGCAGCGAGGCGCCGCCACGCTTTGCTTTGCTGCTGGTGGGCATCGACGACTTTCGCGCCTTCAACGACATGCACGGGCATGCCGAGGGCGACGCCATTCTCCAGGGCGTGGCCCGGCGGCTGGCCGACGCCTCCCCGCGCGACGCCATCATCGGCCGCGTGGGCAGCGACGAGTTCGGCGTGCTGCTGACCTCCATTTCGGACCCGACGCTGGTGCGCCACGTGAGCGCCGCCATCCTGTCGATGCTGTCCGCCCCCTATGAAATGAACGGCCGCCGGCACCATGTGCTGGCCAGTATCGGCGCCTGCGTGATGCCGGCCGGCGGCGAGAATTCGTCCGATGTCCTGGCGGCGGCCAGCCTGGCGCTGGCCCGGGCCAAGCACGACGGCGGCCGGACCATCCGCTTCTTCAAGCCGCAGATGCGCACCGACGTGACCACGCGGCTGTCGCTGGTGCAGGCGCTGCGCGAGGCCTATGCCCAGCGCCAGTTCGAGTTGCTCTATCAACCCCAGGTGGACCTGCGCGATGGCCGCGTGGTGGGCGCCGAGGCCCTGATGCGCTGGCGCCATCCCACCCTGGGCCTGCTGACGCCAGCCGCCTTCATCGACGCCCTGGCGGCCAGCAGCGTGGCCGGCGACGTGGGCATGTGGCTGCTGCATACCGCCTGCGCCCAGGCGCGGGCGTGGTCGCTGACCTTCGCCGAACCGCCGCGCGTGGCCATCAACCTGTTCGCCGCCCAGCTATCGGAAAGCCGGCTGCTGACCGAGGTGCGCCACGTGCTGCGCGCGCTGGAGCTGCCGGCGAAGCTGCTGGAGATCGAAATCACCGAGACCATCGCCCTGCAGCAGGGCGACGATGTCTCCGACCAGCTCCAGGCCCTGCGCCGGGACGGCGTGACGCTGACCTGCGACGATTTCGGCACCGGCTACGCCTCCCTGAGCTTCCTGAAGACGTTCCCCGTGGACCGGCTCAAGATCGACCAGTCCTTTATCCGCAACGTCACCCACGACGATGTGGACGCCGCCATCGTCCGCTCGGTCATCAATGTGGGCGAAAGCCTGCGCATCGGCGTGGTGGCGGAAGGCGTGGAGACCGCCGAGCAGCGCGATTTCCTGCTCGCCAACCGCTGCATCGAGGCCCAAGGCTACTTCTATGGCCGCCCGATGCCGCCTGACCGGCTGACCGACTTCCTGCGCAACCAGCCGCGCTGAGCGTTTATGCTGCGTCGCAGCAAACCGGTCGTCCTGTCAGCATCTGCAAGACTTGTTTCCGCGCATATCCGCCCGACCTCAGGACGGTGCGGGGGAAATATGTGCTTACAAAGTCAGGTCCGCAAGTCGCGTTCCCTGCCGTTATCCGATATACGGTGACATTACGGCGACACCCGCCAAACGCGGTGGGTGTCCGGAACAGAGATGATTTGCACGATGCAACCCCTTAATCGCCTGGCGATTGCCCTGGCTGCCGCGCTGGCGGCGCACGGCCTGATGGCGCAGGCCCAGGATTACGCACCGCCCGGCTACGCGCAGGGCGCCCCGGACGGCTCCGTCCTCGGCAACCCCGACGCACTGGCGCCGAACGGGCAATATGCCGATCCGTCATCCCGGATCGCCACCCTGACCGATGCAGCCGGCGGCATCAGCTTCGCGCCGGCCGGCTCGGACGAATGGGCGGCCATCGGCCTGAACCGGCCCGTGACCACCGGCGACCGGCTCTGGGTCGATCCGGGCGGCCGGGCCGAAGTCCATGCCGGCACCACCACGGTGCGGCTGGGCGGCGGCACGGCCGCCAGCATCCTCAACCTCGACGACGACACCACGCAGGTCAAGCTCACGCAAGGCTCGCTGCAACTGCGCGTGCGCGCCCTGCCGCAGGGCCAGCAGGTGGAAGTCGATACGCCCAACCTCGCCTTCGTGCCCAATGAACCGGGCGATTATCGGATCGACGTCTCGCCCGATGGCAGCACCACGCTGGTCAGCATGCGCCACGGCAGCGCAGTCGTGTATGGGGATTCGCGCTCGGTCGAGCTGTCGCGCGGCCAGCGCATGCGCTTTGCCGGCACCGACCTTGCCGATGCCGGCGCGGGCGCGTACCCGCCGCCAGACGGCTTCGACCAATGGACCGCCGCCCGTGACGCCCGCGAGGACCAGTCCGTCGCCGCGCGCTATGTGCCGCGCGAGATGACCGGCTACGCCGCGCTGGATGACTATGGCGACTGGCAGCAGGACGCCGGCTACGGCGCGGTGTGGTTCCCGCGCGCGGTGCCGAGCGGCTGGGCGCCGTACAGCACGGGGCACTGGGCCTGGGTGGCGCCGTGGGGCTGGACCTGGATCGATGACGCGCCTTGGGGCTTTGCCCCGTCGCACTATGGCCGCTGGGCCCATTTCGGCAACCGCTGGGGCTGGGTGCCCGGCCCGGCCAGCGTGCGCCCGTACTACGCGCCGGCCGTGGTCGGCTTTATCGGCGGCAGCGCGGCCACTATCCGGATTGGCGGCGGCCCCGGGGTCGCCTGGTACCCGCTCGGGCCGCGCGATGTCTACCGGCCGGGCTATCGGGCCAGCCAGAACTATGTCTCGCGGATTAACTACGCCCCGATCCACCACTATGGGCGGGGCGGGGACGGCCGTGACCGGGACCGGGAGCGCTGGGTTAATCGCAACGTGCCGGGCGCCATCACGGGCATGCCGTCGCGCAATTTCGTCGAAGGCCGGCCTGTGCCGCGCGGGTCCCACCACGACGCGTGGCGGACCTTGCCGGTGGGCGAGGGCCGGGGCGCGCCGCCGATGGCGCCAGTCAAGCGTAGTTATATAGGCGAGGCGCCGACGCGTGCGCTGCCGCCGATGGCGCGGCAGGGGTTCGAGCGGCAGGCCATCGCCACGCACCTGCCGGGCCGTCCGGCGTTCGACGACCGGCGCCCGGGGCGCCCGCCGTCTCAACAGGCGGGGCAGGCCGATAGAGGTGATCGCGGTGACCGAGGGGGGCCGGGCGGCCAAGGTGGACAGGGCCGGCCGGACGTGCGCCTGACCGAGGCCGCGCTGGCAGCCCGCCATCGTGGCGGCGATCCGAGCCGTGACGGCGCGCCGCGCGGCTTCGTGAACCCGGTGCAGGGTGGCGCCCAGCGTCCCGACGACAATCCGCGCGACAACGGCAGGAACTGGAGCACACGCCCGGACCAGATGCGCGGCGTGCCGCCCGAGGCCCAACGCCAGCAACAGGCCGTGCAGCGCCAGCAGTTCGAGCAACAACGGCAGTTGGGCGAGCAGCAGCGGCAATCGGCCGATTTCCAGCAACGCCAGCAGCAGGCGCTACAGAATCAGCGCCAGGAGCAGCAGCGGCAATTGCAGGAGCAGCAGCGCCAGGGGCAGGATCTGCAGCGGCGCCAGCAGTACGACCAGCAGCGTATGGCGCAGGAGCAGCAGCGCCAGCTTCAGGACCAGCAGCGCGAAGCGACCCAGCGCCGTCAGTTCGACCAGCAGCGGGCGCAGCAGGAGCAGCAGCGCCAGCAGCAGGACCAGCAGCGCGAGGCGATGCAGCGCCACCAGTTCGACCAGCAACGGGCGCAGCAGGAGCAACAGCGCCAGCAGCAGGATCAGCAGCGGCAGCAGCGCCAGCAGTTCGAGCAGCAACGCGCGCAGCAGGAGCAGCAACGCCAGCAGATGGAACACCAGCGGGCCGCGCAAGAGCAACAGCGCCAGCAGATGGAGCACCAGCGCCAGGCTGCGCAACAGCAGCGGCAGGCGCAGGAGCAGCAGCGCGCGCAGCAGGACCAGCAGCGCCAGCAGATGGAGCAGCAGCGTCAGGCCCAGCAGCAGCGGCAGGCCCAGGACCAGCAGCAACGGGCGCAGCAGCAACAGCAACAGCAGCAGGAACGCCAGCGGCAGTTCCAGCAGCAACAGCAGCAGCAACAACAGCGCGGCCAGAATGAGCCGGGTGACCGGGGCGGCCACGGCAACCGCGGGGCGATGCAGGCGCGCAACGACGATCGGCGCTAACCCGCGCGACGCGCACCAAAGACAAAGGGCGTCCGGAGCCACCGGACGCCCTTCGCTTTCTCTCCACATTTCACGCCGGCTGTGCCGCCGGCTGGTACCGCCTTGCTACGCCTTCTCCCTCCGTAGAAGCCTGTTGCTGCGCCGCCTGGCTTACTTCGCCAGTTCCGACAGGCGCACCGGTGCGATCTTGCCGTTCTGGACCCAGCCGACCACGGTGTCCGCCACCGAGCCGCCCTTGGCGTCGATGCCCTCCACCTCGTTCGGGTTCACGTCCTTCGGCAGGGCCTTGACGGCCTCCGGAATCTTGGCGCGGATGGCCGCCGAGTCGGTGGTCGTGCCGGCCAGCTTCATCGCATTGGCCAGCGCCCACGTCATCGTGTAGTTCAGGGACATCTCCGTGGTGGCATCGCGGCCATCATGGAGCTTCTTGTACTTGGCGTTGTAGGCCTGCGCGGCCGGGCGCGTGTCGTTGACCAGCGGCATCACGCCGATCGAGCCCTCGAGCATGCCGAGCCCGTTGGTGACCTTGGCCATCTCGTCCATCTTGGCCTGGTCCATGACGATGAAGCCGCCCTTGAAGCCCAGCTCGCGCGCCTGCTTGACGACCAGCGCGGTCGGCTCCGAGGGGCCGCCCACGAACATCACGTCAGGCTTCTCGGCGATGGCGCGCGACACGCCCGTGTAGAAGTCGGTCGCCTTGGTGTACGACATCGGGTTGTTGCCCACGATCTTGCCGCCGGCGCCTTCCCAGGCCGGCACGAAGGCCTGCACCCATGCCTTGGCGTAGTCATGGTCGGCCGGCACCAGTGCCACGTTCTTGCCGTAGCGCTTCATCTGGGCCTTGATAAACGGCTCGATATAGCCGGTATAGGCCGGCGGGATGCGGATGGTCAGCTTGTTGCCGGCATCGGTGATGCGCGGCACGCTCGAGTAGGCCATGACCAGGAACTTCTCCTGCTCGTTGAAGGCCTGCAGCGCGAAGATGCCGCCCGAATGCGGCACGAAGACGGCCGGGGTCTTGTGCTGCTGCACCAGGCGGCGGGCGTTGATGGCGGCCTCGGCCGGCGCGTACTTGTCGTCCAGCGCCACCACTTCCAGCTTGACCTTCTTGCCGTTGACGGCCAGGCCCTGCGCGTTGATCTCGTCCACGGCCATCTGGATGCCGGACAGCACGTTCTTGCCATACAGCGCGGCGCCGCCGGAGAGCGGGCCAGTGTAGCCAATCTTGACCACTTCCTGCGCGAGCGCGGGCGTGGCGGCGAAGAGCGCGGCCACGGCGCATGCGGCCAGCGGGAAGAAACGACCCATCGTCTTGTGCTGCATTGCTGTCTCCTTTTTGGATTTGGTACTGCGCTTGTCTGGTGTTGTTCGATCTACCCGCCGATGTAAGCCTTCCGAATGCCTTCGTCCTTGAGCAGCGACTCCCGGTCGCCTTCCATCACGATCCGGCCGCTCTCGATCACGTACGCGCGGTGCGCGATGCCGAGGGCGGCGTAGGCGTTCTGCTCGGCCAGCAGCACCGTGGTGCCGGCGCGGTTGATGCGCTGGATCACCTCGAACATCTGCTTGACCACCAGCGGCGCCAGCCCCAGCGACGGCTCGTCCAGCAGCAGCGCGCGCGGGCGGCCCATCAGCGCGCGGCCCAGCGCCACCATCTGCTGCTGCCCGCCGGACAGCGAGCCGGCGGGGTCGTCCTTCTTCTGGCGCAGGATCGGGAACATCTCGAAGACTTCCTCGAGCGTCTCCCGGATGCCCGCGCTGTCGCGGCGGTGCACGTAGGCGCCCAGCGTCAGGTTCTTCTGCACGCTCATCGCCGGAAACAGCTTGCGGCCTTCGGGGCAGTGCACCAGCCCGGCCTGCACGATCTGCGACGGCTTCATGCCGGACAGTTCCCGGCCATCGAAGCGCATGCTGCCGCCGCTGGTGCGATGGATGCCGCTCATCGCCAGGAAGATCGAGCTCTTGCCCGCGCCGTTGGCGCCGAGCAGCACCACCAGTTCGCCGGCCTTGGCGTGCAGCGAGACGTTGTCCAGCGCACGGAAGCTGCCGTACGACAGCGAGACGCGTTCAAGCTGCAACATGGTCGGCTCCCAGATAGGCTTCGATGACGCGCGGGTCCTGCTGGACCTGCGCCGGCGTGCCTTCGGCGATCTTCTCGCCGTAGTTGAGCACCATGATCTTGTCGGCCAGCCGCATGATCATGTCCATCTTGTGTTCGATCAGGCAGACGGTCTTGCCGTGCCGCACCATCTTGCGGATCAGTTCGGCCAGCCCCACCGTTTCCTCGGGGTTCACGCCGCCGGCCGGTTCATCGAGCAGCAGCAGTTCGGGGTCCGTGGCCAGCGCCAGCGCGAAGGCCACGCGCTTGCGGGCTTCCTGGGTGATGTCGGCGGCCACCTCATGGGCCAGATGCGTCAGGCCGACGAAGTCGAGCGCCGCCTCGGCCTTCTCGCGGCACAGCCGCTCTTCCTGGCGCAGGCGCCGGGAGTTGAACAGCACGTCGGCCAGCCCCGACGACGTGCGCAGCCGGTGGCCGACGATCAGGTTGTCGAGCACCGTCGCGCGGTCGAACAGGGCCGTGGCCTGGAACGTGCGCGCCACGCCGAGCCGGGCGATCTGGTCCGCGCGCAGGCCGGCCACGTCCTGCCCCTTGAACAGGATCTGGCCAGAACTCGGCGCGTGCGTGCCGGCAATCAGGTTGAAGAAGGTGGTCTTGCCGGCGCCATTCGGGCCGATGATCGCGTTGATATGGCCGGCTTCGAACGCCACGGACACGTCGTGCACCGCGGTCAGCCCGCCGAATTTCTTGGTGAGGTTGCGGATCTCAAGCATTCTCGGCTCCGGGGCGGGTGGTCGGGACGGGCGGCTGCACGTTGCCGGGGCGCGCGGCGGCATGCTGGCCACGGCGTGCGGCGGCGGCGCGGCGGGCCTGCTTCTTCAGGTACGAGCCGACGATGCCATCCGGGAAGAAGATGATCAGCAGGATCAGCACCGGGCCGAACACGAGCATGCGGTAGTCCTGCAGGAACTGGAGCGTCTGGGTGACCCAGGGCACCAGCACCGAGCCGAGCAGCGGTCCGAGCAGCGTGCCGGTACCGCCGACCAGCATCGCCATGACCATGTCGAACGTGACATCGGTACGGGCGATGTCCGGGCCCAGGAAGCGCACCTGCCCCGCGTAGAGTGCGCCGGCATAGCCGGCGAAGCCCACCGACAGCACGAACGACAGCACCTTGGTGCGCATCAGGTTGATGCCCAGCGCTTCGGCCAGCGCGTCGCTGTTGCGTACCGCCAGGAAGCTGCGGCCCAGCAGCGAGCTGACGATGCGATGCATGATGAACATGGCGATCACCAGGAAGGTCAGCACGAGGTAGTACTGCGCCGGCACGCTGTCGAAGGTGATCGGGCCGATGGCCGCCGGCACCGGAATGCCGATCAGGCCGACCGTGCCGTGCGTGAGGCCTTCCCACTTCTCGATCAGCAGGTAGATGATGTAGCCGACGCACATCGTGAAGATCGAGAAGTAATGGCCCTTGAGGCGCAGCGACACCACGCCCACCACGTAGCCGAACGCCATGCAGACCACGCCGGAGAGCGCGAAGGCGAGCCAGAACGGCAGTTGGTGGTCCACGGTCAGGATGCCCACCGTGTAGGCGCCAATCGCCATGAAACCGCCGTGCGCCAGGTTGAGCTGGCCCGTATAGCCGGTCAGCAGGTTCAGGCCGAGCGTGGCGATGCCGTAGATGAACGCCAGCGTCATCACGGTCAGGAAGTAGCTGTTGGGCACGACCAGCGGAAACGCGATGGCGGCCGCCAGCAGCAGGGCCCAGCCGGTCTTTCCTTGCAGTGCTTTCATGGATCGCTCCTTACGCCGTCTTGGCGGCGAACAGGCCCTGCGGGCGGATGGACAGGATGATCACCAGCAGCATGAACGCGATGATGTCCTTGTAGTCGGTGGAGATATAGAAGCCGCCGAAGCTCTCGGCCATGCCGATGATCAGGCCGCCGACGATCGCGCCCGGGATGCTGCCCATGCCGCCGAGGATGATGATCACGAACGCCTTGGTGATGACCAGGTTGCCCATGCTCGGGTAGACGAGGTTGATCGGCGCGTACAGCGTGGCGGCGATGGCGGCGAGCGCGCCCGAGATGGCGAAGACCAGCAGGGTGACGCGCGTGGCGTCGATGCCGACCAGCGCGGCGCCCTCGTGGTTCTGGGCCATCGCCATGATCGTGGAGCCGGTGACCGTGCGCGTCAGGAACAGGTGCAGCAGCACCATCAGGCCGAACGCGGCGACGATGATCAGCAGGCGCTGCATCGGCGCGGTGAGGCCGAGGAACTCCACCATCTGGCCGTACGGCGTGGGCATGCGGTGGAAGTCCGCGCCCCACAGCGCCTGCGCGCCGGCTTCCAGGAACAGCAGGATGCCGATGGCGGCAATCATGTCGTGGATCTCGGGCGCGTTGCGCAGCGGATGAAACACCAGGCGGTCCGCCAGCATCGACAGAACGGCCACCACGGCCGCGGCGGCCAGCATCGCCAGCCAGTAGTTCAGGCCCAGCGTGGTCATGGCGTAGTACGACACATAGGCACCGGCCATGTACAGCGCGCCATGCGCGAAGTTCGGCACGTGCAGGATGCCGTAGACCAGCGTGAGCCCCAGCGCCACCAGGCTATACACGCCGCCCAGCGTCAGGCCGTTGAGAAACTGTTGGAAAAACAATGCCACGGGATTACCTCGTACGGTTCGCGAAACAAGGTGCGCGCCGGCGCGGGACCGGGGCGCGTGGAGGTGCGTTGCCGTTGGGGCGGCAGCGCGGGCCGGATCGGCGTTGCGTCAGCCTGACCGGCGCGGATGCTGGCGGTTCAGCGCTGTCGCGGGGTGGCCGTCGATGTGGCGGGCAAGCGCGGCCAGCCTGGCGCTGGTGCCGCGTGTCGGTTGTCTTGCATGTGTTGTCTCCTTGCGTTGCCGCGCCAGGTGGCGCGCCACTCTCCTGGAACCCGGCAGGGCCGAGGGTCCGGTGACGCCGTGTCGTTGCCGCGAATCCTGTCTCCCGCAGCGGGGCAGTGGAGGCGGTTCGCGTTCTAGCACGGTCGTTCGTTTTCAGCGAATTTGCATGGCGATTCGACCAGCGTCAAGCAATCGGGCGATGCATTCCGCTGTGCGAAATACGCATCCCGCGCCAGTGCTCGGGGTCTTGGTGTTATCCCTGATTCTTTGGGGGTAAACGGGGGGCGGCGTGCGCTGGCGTGGGCATCCGGATTGATGCCTGGCGGGAAACACTGTGCGCGCCGAGTCGGTCTGGCGTGGGGTCCACGCGCCACCTACCATGGTCTCAGGCATCGACCACAGGAGAAACGTCATGACCCAACGTACGAACTACTTCCAGCAATCCCCGGAACTGACCAAGAAGCTCATCGAGTTCGGGGCCCTGTTCCAGAAGACCACGATCGAGGCACCGATCCACGAGCTCGTCGAGATTCGCGCGTCGCAGCTCAATGGCTGTGCGTTCTGTGTCGACATGCACATCAAGATGGCCAAGATCCACGGCGAGCGGGAACTGCGCCTGCACCACGTGGCGATCTGGCGCGAATCGACGCTCTTCTCGCCGCGCGAACGCGCCGCGCTGGCTTGGACCGAAGCGCTGACCCACCTTGCCGCCGACGGCGTGCCCGACGCTATCTACGAGCGCGTGCGCACCCAGTACAGCGAAAAGGAACTGTCGGATCTGACCTTCCTGGTCGGGGCCATCAATGCCTGGAACCGCCTGAACGTGGCGTTCCGCATGGTGCCCGGTTCCTCGGACAAGGCGTTCGGACTCGACAAGGCCAACCTGGAGTAATGCCATGAAGACAGTCGCATCCGTTGCTGCAACCCTGATGCTGTCGTGCCTGATGGTGGCCGGGCCGGCAGCCGCCGCGCCGCAGGCCAGCGTCAAGCAGTTGATGACGAAGCCGTTGCCCGAATATCCGGGCAAGGAAGGCGAGATGATCGTCGTGGACTATCCGCCGGGCGCCGTGGATCCCGTGCATCGCCATGATGCGCACGCCTTCGTCTATGTGCTGGAGGGCAGCATCATCATGGGCCTGAAGGGCGGCAAGGAGGTCACGCTCAAGGCGGGCGATACCTTCTACGAAGGCCAGAACGATATCCACACGGTCGGGCGCAACGCCAGCAATACCGAGCCGGCGAAGTTCGTGGTGTTCCTGATCAAGAAAAAGGGCGCGCCGATCCTGACGCCGGTGAAGTAACCGGACAGGGGCCTCCGCGCGTCCCCGTCAACGTCATCTGACTTGGCAACATTTGCCTGCCCCGGACCCATCCCCTAGGGGGTCGTGCGTTTGGGGCGGGTGTCGTGCACGGTGGAGGGCGGCGGGTACACGTCGTCGCTCGCGGCGATGGGCTCGCGCGGGGGCGGGGGCGTGGAGGAGGTGTCCCGGGGCGGCGTGTCGCAGCCGGCCACGCCAAGCCCGAGCAGGGTAATGAGAATGCATCCGGCCAACGCGCTGCCCAGGGCGCGGCCAGGACGGGGATCTCGGTGATAGGCCATGAATGGTCCCGGTGAATGTGCTGTCTTCCAGCATAGACCACCGGTGTTGCCTGCGGATGACTTGTGAATGCGAACCGATTCTGCCCGTCCCTGGGGCTGACATGCCGGTTCAGCGCGCCTTGGCCCAGCGATCGAACACGGCGCAGGCGAGCAGCAGGGCGCTGGTAACAAAGAACACCGCGCGCATGCCAAGGTGCACGCTGATCTGCGCGCCGATCAACGGCCCGATCACCTGCCCGGAGAACTGCGCGGATTGCAGGTAGCCGAGCATCTTGCCGGACTGGTGCTCCTTGACGGCCTGGCGTACGAGCTTGCCGATGGCGGGGAGCAGCCCGGCGAGCGCCATCCCCATTACGCCGCGCAGCGCGGCCAGCGTCCACCAGTTGGTCACGAACGCCTGGGGAATCAGGACAAGGGCGGTGGCCACAAGGCAACCGATGATGACATGCCAGGCACCGACGCGGTCGGCCAGCGCCCCTAGCCGCGAGGCCGTCAGTACGCTGCCAAATGCCGAGCAGGCCATGACGATGCCGGCCACCGTGGCCAGCCGGTCGTGCGGTACATCGAGTTGTCCGATATAGACGGTGATGATTGGCTCGATCGACATATTGGCCAGCAACACCATCGCCGCGGTCACCAGCAAGGCCGGCAACGCGAAGCGATGCGCGCTGCGGGTAGCACCGTCGGAGGGCACGGGTTGGCTGGCGGCCTTCGGCGGACGCGTGAAATCCTCGCGCACGCCAAAGATCGTCAGCAGCGCCGCCACGCCGATCATGGCGCCGCCGGCGAAGAACGTGCCGCGAATCCCGATCAGGTTCGGCAGCAGGCCCCCAATGAGCGGGCCGACCAGATTACCCGTCAGCGCACCGGTGGACAGCACGCCGAGCGCCCAGCCCGCCCGCTCGGGCGGCGCCTGCGTGCCGATCATCACGGTGGCCGCCGACGCATAGCCGCCGATCAACCCCGCAGCGAAGCGCAGCGCAACGAGTTCATAGACGTTGTGGGCCAGCCCGATCATCGACATCACGATGGCCATGCCCACCGCGGCGCGTACCAGCATCGGCTTGCGCCCGAAACGGTCGGCCAGCTTGCCCCACAGGGGCGCGGTCACGGCGGTCGCAAGGAACGTGATGCCGAACGCCACGCCTGACCACTGCACCACTTCGTCCTGCGACGTCACGCCGAGTTGCTCCACGTACAACGGCAAGAACGGCAGCAGCATGCTGAGGCTGACCAGCGTGGTGAAGGAGCCGAAGACGGCAACCGCCAGATTCCGTTGCCAGTAAGCGGCATTGCGGCCGACGTAGCTGTCAGTCGGGTGCCGGGTTGCGGGAGAGGGGAGGGAGGGGGCGGATTCAGTCATTGCGGCGGACGTCTGCGATCGGTGGGGGGCACGGGCCAATCTAGCTGCCCGGCGCCGAGCGAAGAAGACACATCGCGGATCAACAGTTTTGTGCGTTGGTAAAGAATGCGGCGCGCCGGCCCCCCCGATGGCCGGATATCGAACACCACTTGCGCGGCGCTCGTTGGTTTGGCCGTTGCGTCCCCCATAATGAGCCGCCGACTCGCGCGGCAATTCAAAGAAACAGAATCGGAGACAGCAATTGAGTATCAAGACACGCGCCACGGGCGCCGCACGCATGGCGGCCATCCTCATTGCGGGACTGGCCATCGGCCAGGGGGCGAGCGCAGCAGAATGGCCGACGAAGCCGATCAAGGTCATCGTTCCTTATACGCCGGGCGGGTCGACCGACACCGTGTCGCGCGTGGTGTTCGAGCGGGTCTCGCAGACCCTTGGCCAGCCCATCATCATCGAGAACAAGCCGGGCGCCAACAGCACGCTTGGCGTGGGTGTCGCGGCGCGTTCCGCGCCTGACGGCTATACGTTCGTGTCGGTGCTGGCCGCCTACAGCGCCAACATGTCGCTCTACTCGAAGCTGAGCTACAAGCCGTCTGACCTGGTGCCGGTGGCCGAGATGGCGGAACTGCCGCTGTTCCTGTTTGCCAGCAAGCGGCTGCCGGTAAAGACCGTCGGCGAACTCGTCGCCTATGGGCGCAAGAACCCGGACGCGCTGACCTTCGGCTCGAGCGGCGTTGGCAGCTCGGCGCACCTGACCGGCGAACGTCTGGCGATGGAGTCGAAGCTCAAGATGACGCACGTGCCCTACAACGGTAGCGCGCCGATCCTGCCGGCGCTGGTGTCTGGCGAGGTGTCGATCGCGTTCGATCCGCTGCTGGTGCCCATGCCCCACGTGAAGACCGGCAAGATCAACGTGCTGGCTGTGGCGTCGGCAAAGCGCTGGCCCGGAGAACCGCAGATCCCGACCATGGAGGAGTCCGGCTTCCCCGGGTTTGTCATGAGTTCGTGGACCGGCCTGCTGGCGCCGGCCGGCACGCCGCAGCCGGTGGTGGACCGCATGGCGAAGGCCATCGCCGCCGCCACTACCAGTCCTGAAGTATCGAAGAAGCTGACCGAGCTCGGCTTCGTGCCGGTCAGCGATACGCCGGAGGCCTTCCGCAAGCTGATCGAGCGCGACACGGTGCGGTACGGCGAGATCGTCAAGGCGGGGAAGATCTCGCTGGACTGAGTGGCGTCGCTTTTGTGCACATAGCGGGCAATTGCGCATACGCGGGCGGGCGCGGTAGTAGAATCGCGCCATCCCCACTCAGCGCGCTCGCAGTGTTCCATGTCCGATGAAAAGAAGAGCTTGTCCGAGACCATCCGTACGGCGATCGAGCAAGACATTCTGAGCGGGAAGTTGCCCAGCGGCACGCAGCTGGAGGAACAGCAGTTGCTCGCGCGCTTCAAGGTGTCGCGCACCCCGGTGCGCGAGGCGCTGATCCAGCTCGAATCCGCCGGACTGGTCGATCTGGTGCCGCGTCAGGGCGCCATCGTGGCATCGATCACGCTGCGCGAATACGTGGCGATGAGCGAGATCCTGGTGCAGTTGGAGTCGCTGGCCGCCCGGCTGGCGGCACGCCGCATTTCGGCGCCGCAGCGCAAGGCGATCCAGACGGCACTGGAGGCATGCCGGGCGGCTGCCGAGCAGGCCGATGGCGGGGCGTACCGCAAGGCCAACGACACGTTCCATCACATCATCTACGAAGCCAGCTGTAACGACATCCTGTCGCGCCAGATCCTCACCATGCGCGCACGGATGCGCGGCATGCGCGATCTGCGCTTCGAAAAGCCTGCGCGCATCCGCGCCTCGCTGGCGGAGCACGAGGAAGTGCTGGAAGCGATCCTGCGCGGCAGCGAGGACGCCGCCGCGGCGGCCATGGTGCGCCACATCGCCACGGGCGGCGATGTCTATGCGGACATGATCGCCTCGATGCCCGGCGACGGTGCGGGGCGGGGGCGTGGCCGGCGCTGATCGGCGCCGGGGCTCTTCATCGTCGGATCTTCGTCAATCAAGCTTCACGCCGGCCTGCACGATACGCTCCAGCGCATTGCGCCCATCGGCGGAGGCCCACGCGCCGAACTCCGCCGGCGATTCCGATAGCGACACTTCGCTGCCATTGGCGGCCAGCTTGGCGCGGATTTGCGGGTCGGCCATGACCTTGCGCGTGGCCGCGAAGATCTTGTCCCGAATCTCCGGGGGCAAGCCCGCCGGGCCATAGAGGCCGAACCAGAACGTGAAGTTGAACCCCGGGAGCCCGGTTTCGGCCAGCGATGGCAGGCCGGGCGCCACTTCGGACGGCTTCGGCGTCGTCACCCCAATCATCTTCACGACACCTTGCGTGCCCATCGGCAACACCGAGGCGGCCGTCCCGAATGACATTTGCACTTCACCGGCTGCCACGGCCTGCAAGGCCGGCGCGCCGCCCTTGTACGGCACATGCGTCATGCGCACGCCCGTGGCTTTCTCGAACTGCAGCCCCGCCACGTGCGGCGAACCGCCAATGCCGGACGACGAGTAGTTGAAGCCGCCCGCATCGGCCTTCGCCTTGGCCACGAGCGCCTTGACGTCCGCGACACCCAGGTTCTTGTTGACGGCCAGGATCAACGGCGAGACGGTCAGGCGCGTGATGGGCGTGAAATCCTCCCCTTTATAGCGCGCCTTGTAGAGCCGCTGGTCGATGCCATACAGCGTGGCCGTGGCCAACGCCAGCGTATAGCCGTCCGGCGGGGCGCTGGCCAATGCGGTGGAGGCCAGCGTGCTGCCCGCACCGGGCTTGTTATCGACGACGATGGTCTGTCCGAGTTGCTTGGACAAGGCTTCGCCGAAGATGCGCGCCACGTAGTCGGCCGCGCCGGCCGGCGTGTAGCCCACCAGCACGCGAATGGGGCGATTCGGGTAGTCGTCGGCCGCGAGCGCGGGCGAGGCGAACGTTGCCGCCAGCGCCGCCATCGCGAGTACGCGCCTGGCGCGCAAGTATCGAGGGTTCATCGCTTGTCTCCGCCTATTGTTTTGGCTTGTCGGGTGCGGCCGGTCACGCCGCGATATTGGCTTCACGCAATCGGCCGATGCGGGCATCGTCGTAGCCCAGGTCGCGCAGGATGGCGTCCGTATGGGCACCGGGGTCGGGCGCCGCGCTGAAGAATCGCTCGGGATGCGGCGCGGCGGAGAGGTTGATCGGCGAACGCAGCAGCGCCAGCGGTCCCAGTTCGGGGTGGTCGGCGGGGCGTGTCATGCGCAGGTGCTGGACCTGCGGATCCTCGAACGCCTGGCCGATATCGAAGACCGGGCCGCACGGCACGCCGACGGCGTTGAGCCTGTCCGTCAGCTCCGCAGCGGTGAACGCGGCTGTGCAATCGTTGATTGCCGCGTCGACCCGCTCGCGCTGTGCATTTCGCCCGGCGGCACTGTGCAGCGAGGTATCGGCCAACAGCGCATCCGCGCCGAGCGCCTGGCAGAAGTGGGTCCACATGCGGTCGGTGCTGGCGGCGATGTTGACGACGCCATCCTGGCATCGATACGTGCCCATCGGGGCCAGCGTGGGGTGCGCATTGCCTTGCTGCGTGGGCACCACGCCTTCCACCGTGTAGCGTGCGCCCTGGAAATCGAGCTTGTTCAGCATCGCCTCGATGAGCGAGGTGTGGACCCATTGGCCGCGTCCCGTGCGCTCGCGTTGCAGCAGCGCCAGCAGGATGCCTTGCCCCAGGAACATGCCGGCCGTGGTGTCCGAGATGGCGATACCCACGCGTAGCGGACCGTCCCCGGGCATGCCGGTCACCGAACTCAGTCCGCACATGCCCTGCACGATCTGGTCGAGCCCGGGGCGCTCGCAGTACGGGCCGTCCTGCCCGAATCCGGAAATGCTGGCCAGGATCACACGCGGGTTCAGCGCGCTCAGGCGTTCATAGGTCAGGCCCAGCCGCTCCTTCACCACGGAACGGAAGTTTTCCACCACCACGTCCGCGCGGCGCACCAGCGTGGCCAGGATCTCAGCCCCTTCGGGCGTCTTCAGGTCCAGGCAGAGGCTGCGCTTGTTGCGATGCAGATTCTGTTCGTCCGAGCCCCGGCGGCGCCCGGTGACCGAGCCGCGGTCGCGCGGCGGTGGCGGTTCGATGCGGATGACATCCGCCCCCCAGTCCGCCAGCAGCCGCACGGCAACCGGGCCGGCGCGGGCGATGGAAAGATCCAGGACGGTGTAGCCGGACAGCGGTGCGTCGTGAGTCATCGGTCCTCTTCGAGAATTCGTTATCGCCGGTAAAGTATACGAATAGGCAGCATAAATATACGTATACGGATTTACCATGATGCGACTTGACCGCACATGCGCTACGCTTCCCCCGGCCCACCTACGGCCAATAGGCCACTTTTTGCAGCGGAGCCGGGCATACCTCCCGCCGGCTTGGAGACCACAGACCGTATGCATACGAACGCAGTCCGTATAAGAAAGCATGGCGACGCCGACGTGCTCGAACTCGACGAAGTGCCGGTTGCTGCGCCCGCAGCCGCCGAAGTCCAGATCCGGCAATCGGCTATCGGCCTGAACTTCGCCGACATCTACCAGCGCAGCGGCGCCCATGGCCCGCACACGCCGACGCCGTTTCCCATCACGTTGGGATCGGTCGGCGCGGGCATCGTCACGGCGGTCGGGCGGGAGGTGTCGGGCGTTGTGGTCGGGCAGCGCGTGGCGGCCATGTATCCGGGCGCGTATCAGGTCACGCGCAACGTGCCGGCCGATCGCGTCGTGCCGCTGCCGGACACGATTTCCGAGGAGGTGGCCGGCGCCACCCTGTTGCGGGGACTGACGGCCGAGTACCTGTTGCGGCGGCTGTATGTGGTGCAGCCCGGCGATGGGGTGCTGGTGCATGCGGCGGCCGGCGGAATGGGCGTGCTGCTGTCGCAATGGGCGCGCTCGCTCGGCGCGACAGTGATCGGCACCGTGGGCAGCGAAGCCAAGCGCCGCGTGGCGCTGGACCACGGCTGCCATCACGTGATCTGCTATCGCGACACGGATTTTGTCGCGGAAGTCATGGCGCTGACACAGGGCAAGGGTGTCGCCGTCGTCTACGACGCGGTCGGCAAGGACGTCTTCGTGCCATCGCTGCAATGCCTGAAGCCATGCGGGATGGCCATCAACTACGGCACCGCGTCCGGCGACGTGGAAGCATTCGACCTGCAGCTGCTGCATGCGAAGTCGCTGATCGTGTCGCGGCCGACGCTGCGTACGTTCATCGCCGATGCGGCGTCGCTACGTCGCGCGGCGCTGGCGCTTTTCTCGGCGGTGGAAGCAGGGCACCTGCGATTGGAGGTGGGGCAGCGCTTTGCCTTGTCCGACGTCCGGGAGGCCCATCGCAGCCTCGAAGGCCGCGCCACGACAGGCGCCACCGTGCTGATTCCCTGACCGGAGATCGCCCACATGAGACTGTTCCACGGCTGGTTATCCAGCGCGTCGCGCCGCGTGCGGCTGTGTATGGCGGAGAAGGGCGTCGATTACGAGAGCGTGCCTGTCGATCTGGCCGCGCAGGAGCACCATTCGCCAGCGTTCCTGGCGATGAATCCGAACGGCGTGGTGCCGGCGCTGGTGCTGGACGATGGCCGTTTCCTGTACGAAAGCGGCACGATCTGCGAATACCTCGACGACGCCCTGCCGCATCCCCCGCTGCGCCCGGCCGACCCGTATGCGCGGGCCACGATGCGCAACTTCGTCCGCTGGACCGACGACAAGCTGCTGCCTAACCTGCTGATCCTGAACTGGAGCATCGCGCTGCAGCCCGTGGCGTCGCAATGGAGCGATGCGGATCTGGCGGGGAAGCTTGCGCGCATCCCGACACCGGAGCGGCGCGAAGCCTGGCGCCGTATCGCACGCAAGCCGTACTCGGACGAGGAGAAGCGCGCGGCGCTCGACGCCTTGCTGGCATTGCTGCCGAAGATGGCATCGATGCTCGACAACGGGCCCTGGCTGATGGGCCCACACTATTCGCTGGCCGATATCGCCGCGGTGCCGTTTATCGCGCGGATTGCCGAACTCGCGCCAGAGGCCATGGCGGCAGACCGCATGCCGGCGGTGGCCGACTGGTGGCAGCGCGTGCAGCAGCGTCCGGCCTTCGCGCAGGCGCGCATCGAACGATTCGACGTCGCGCTGCGAGCGCGAGAGACTACCCTTTCTTGATCCGGAGATTTGACGCATGGCTTCCGAAGGTTCGCTTCCCACGCTCGATATTGCCGCCCATGTGGCCACGCTGACGCTGCAGCGCCCCGATGTGGCCAACCGGCTGGGCCCTGACGATCTGCAGGCATTGCTGCAGCACATTGAAACCGTGAACGGCAGCGATGTCCGCGTGCTGATCCTGCGCAGCACGGGCAAGTACTTCTGCAGCGGCTTCGATATCGGCAAGCTCGCCGCCGGCCAGCGTGGCGCGGGCTTCGAGCCGCTGGTCAATGCGATGGAGGATTGCCGCGCGGTGACCATCGCCGAAATCCAGGGTGGCGTCTACGGCGGCGGCACGGACCTGTCGTTGGCGTGCGACTTCCGGCTCGGCACCGACGCCGTGGAGATGTTCATGCCAGCCGCGCGCCTGGGCCTGCATTTCTATGAGCGCGGCATGCGCCGCTACGTGACGAGGCTGGGCCTGAATGCCGCCAAGCGCCTGTTCCTGACCGCTGAACGGATCCAGGCACCCGAGATGCTGGCGTGTGGGTTCCTGACCGAACTGCTCCCCGCGGATCAACTGCGCGAGCGTGCGGCGCAGTTGGCCGGGACCATCGCCGGGCTGGCGCCCATTGCCGTGCAGGGCATGAAGCGGCATCTGAACGCGATCGCGCGCGGAGACCTGGACACCGCGGCGCTTGCCGAGGACATCCGGCGCGCGACGCAATCGGAAGACATCCGCGAAGGCGCGCTCGCGTGGAAGGAAAAGCGCAAGCCAGCTTTTACGGGCAAGTAAGGTCGCATCACGCAGCAGACAAACACAAGACCAAAAGAAAGGGAGGGGCGATGGAGCACAAGGGAATGTCGCGCAGGCAGTGGCTGAAGTCGGCTGCCGTGCTGACGGCGGGGAGTGCGGTCACGGGAAGCGTGCGCGCGATGGCAGAAGATCCGGTGTTCTCGGTGGTCGAGACCGCCGATGGCAAGGTGCGGGGCCTGCGGTCAGGGGGCGTGCACGTGTTCAAGGGCCTGCGCTACGGCGCCGACACAGGCGGTGCCAACCGCTTCATGCCGCCGCAGCCGGTGGCGAAGTGGAGCGGCGTGCGCGATGCCACCGCCTACGGCAACTACGCGCCGCAGATGCCGGCCGACCGGCGCCGTGCCTACGCGGACCTGATCGCCTACGATCTGCAGCCGGGCGGCATGGGCGAAGACTGCCTGGTGCTGAACCTGTGGACGCCATCGCCCGCAAAGGCCGCGAAGCGGCCGGTGCTCGTGCATCTGCACGGCGGCGGGTTCTATGCGGGATCGGGCAATTCGCCGCAGTTCGACGGCGAGATGATGGCGCGCTTTGGCGACGTGGTGTTCATCACCATCAATCACCGGCTTGGCTCGTTTGGCTATCTGAATCTGGCCGAGGCCGGCGGCGAGCGCTATGCGCAGTCGGGCGCGGTGGGCATGCTCGATATTGTCGCGGCGCTGCGCTGGGTGCGGGAGAACGTGGAGTCGTTCGGCGGGGATCCGTCGCGCGTGCTGGTGTTTGGCCAGTCGGGCGGCGGCCTCAAGACCAGCACGCTGATGGCGATGCCGTCGGCGCAGGGGCTGTTTCATCGCGCTGGCGTCATGAGCGGTTCGGGCATTCGTGTGCTGACGGCGGCGCAGTCCACGGAGGTCGCGGCCAAGTACCTGTCCACGCTCCAGATCGGCAAGGGCTCGGTGGACCGACTGCATACGCTGCCGTTCGAGCAACTGCTGGCGGCGCAAATGCGCTTCGAAGCCGCAGACCGATTGAAGGGCGAGGCGCCACGCGCCTTCGCGCCGTCGATAGACGGTGTGGCGATTCCCCGCCATCCGTTCGATCCGGATGCGCCGGCCATCTCGTCGCAGGTGCCGATGATCATCAGCACGACGCTGGACGAGCGCGCGTACCGCCAGATCAATTTCGATCTCGACGATGCCGGGCTGCTGCGATTCGCGCAGACGCGCGTGGGCGACGACGCGTCGCGTCTGGTGGCGATGTATCGGGATGAGGATCCGCGTGCCACGCCGTTCGTGCTGCAGGCGCGGATCGATACGGACATGACGTTCCGTCGCATCGCCCAGCTGCAGGCGGATCGCAAAGCCGCCGCGCACGCCAGTGGCAATAGCGCGCCGGTGTGGACATATCTGTGGAAGACGCCGAGCCCGGCTTACGGCGGCCGCTATGGCGCGCCGCATGGCGTCGATATCGGACCGAGTCTGCACGACATCCGCATGGGGCTGAACGGGCCGAGCGATACCAGCCTGCGTCTGGCCGATCAACTGGCCAGCGCCTGGGTCAGCTTCGCCGCGACGGGCGACCCCGCCAATGCCAAGACCCCGCAATGGCCAGCGTATTCGGCTACGCGGCGCACCACGTTGGTATTCGATGGCGAGGCCTCCGGCACCCGCGCGCAGGAGGATCCTCGCCGGGCGTTCCGGGAGTACTGGGCCGGGCGGCTGTAGGCCACCCGTGCCGGCTAGGGCTTGAAGAACGACACCGGCGTCATCAGCCGGTTTTCCTGGCTGATCAGGTAGGCGGCGTCGGCGCTTATCTTCAGGTACTCGCCCCAGGCCGGATCCTTCTGCAGCGCCTGGCGCTTGGCCTCGCGGTCGGCCGCGCTTTCATAGACCCAGATGTGCGTGTAGCTGTTCACATTGCCGGTCTCGGTTTGCATATAGGCCAGCGGCTTGCCCAGATGGCGGCTCTGGGTCTCGTAGCCGTGCTCGGCATACAGCGCCAGGTGTTTCTTGATCGTGCCGGGGCGGCAGGTGTAGGTGCGAACGTCGTACAGCATGGGGTTTCCTCCAGGGATAGCGATGGCGATGGCGATGCGTGGCGTCAATCGACGGTGGCGCCGGACTGCTTGACCAGCACGGCCCAGCGCGCCACTTCCTGATTCACGTATTTCTGAAATGCGGGTTGATCGTCCCCGACCGGGTCGGCGCCCAGCCCTTTCAGCCGATCCTTGACGGCGGGGTCGGCCACGCTCTGGACGATGGCCTGCGAGAGCTTCTCGACGGCAGCTTTCGGCGTGCCGGCCGGTGCGAACAGGCCGAACCACGAGCGCGCGGTCATGCCCTGGAACGGCGTTTCGGAGAAGGCGGGCACGTCGGGCAGGGCGGCGTGGCGCTTGTTGCCCGTCACCGCCAGTGCCTTGAGCTTGCCGCTCTGCACTTGCGCGAGGACTTCGGGCAGGTTGGCGAACATGACCTGCACCTGGCCACCCATCACGTCATTGAGCGCCTGCGCCCCGCCCTTGTAGGCCACGTGCGTCATCTTCGTACCAGCCAGCGTGCTGAACTGCTCGCCGGCCAGATGGGAGGCGGTGCCGGTGCCGCCCGACGCGTAATTGACACGGCCGGCGTTGGACTTGGCGTAGGCGGCGAGTTCGGCCGCCGAATTGACCGGTACGGTCGGATTCACCACCAGCAGCAGGGGGACGGACGCCAGGTTCGACAACCCTACGAAATCCCGCGTGAGACTGTAGTTGAGCTTCTGGTAGAGCGATGCGTTGATGGCATGGCTCGACGTGGCCATCAGCAGCGTGTAGCCGTCGGCGTCCGCGCGTGCGGCCGAGACGGCGCCGATATTGCCATTGGCGCCGGCCTTGTTCTCCACCACGACCGACTGCCCGAGCCGGGCCGACATGGCCTGCGCCACGGTGCGCGCGATCACGTCGGTGGCGCCGCCAGCGGCGAACGGCACGATGATGCGCAGGGGATGATCGGGGTATTCCGCCATCGCGCTGAAGGGGATAACGGCCAATACGGCGGCCACGGCAAGGCCCCGCAACGGGGCGATGACTCGGTACATGTCTGTCTCCTGTGCTTTTGGTACTTTTTGGTGCTTATGGATGCACCATGAGGAGCACTGTACGCACGCGCGTGGCGGCAGTGTTAGGACGGATCAGACGTTGAGTTGGACTTTTTCGCGCGTTAGTCGAGCGGACGGCAGTGCTTCCTGCGGAAATCGCCCGGCGTGAGGCCGGTCTGCTTCTTGAAGAAGCGCGCGAAGTAGGCCGGATCCTCGATATTGAGCCGGAACGCGATCTCGGCGATGCCGGTTTCGGTGTTGCTGAGCCAGCGCTTGGCTTCCAGCACCACGCGTTCCTGTACCACCTGGCTGGCGGTGCGCGCCAGGGTGCGCTTGACTGCCTCGTTGAGCTGGCGCTCGCTCACGCAGAGCGCCTCGGCGTACTGGCCGATCGTGCCGAAGCGCAGGTAGTGGGTTTCCACCAGCATCGTGAAGCGGCGCGTGAGGGCCTGATGCGGGCCAACGCCGCCGGCGGGCTCGTTCTCGGGGCACAGGCGGCGCAGGCGCGTGAGCAGGATCAGCAGGCAGGCCTGCACCACGTCCGGGAAGCCGGGCTGGCGATTCCGCGCCTCCTGCTCCATCTCGTCGAGCAATGGCAGCAGGCCGTCATGCTGGTCCGGCGTGAGATAGAGCGCGCTCTGGGTGCGCGTGGGGTGGTAGAACGGGAATTTCGCGGCGTCGTCGGCGCGCGGAAACATCCGGGCGAAGAAGTCAGTGCTGAAGTTCAGCACGTAGCCGTGCGGCTTCACGGATGACGTCCAGGCATGCACCTGCCCGGGCGAGAGGAAGAACACCGAGTGGTCGCGCACGTCGAAATGCGCGAAGTCGAGCATGTGCGTGCCGCTCGCCCGGGTCATCCAGAGCAGGTGATAGTAGTTGTGCCGATGCAGGAAGCCGCGCGGGATGTCGTCGCGGTCCTGCAGCCGTACGAGGTCGAAGTAGAACGACCCATCGCCCGCGAAATCCGATGTCTCGAAGGTGGGAATCTCGCCGGCGGGGCTGGCGGGGAGGGCTTCGGGCAAG
The DNA here is from genome assembly GCF_056396345.1 of Cupriavidus sp. 05T42. Taxonomy (NCBI): domain Bacteria; kingdom Pseudomonadati; phylum Pseudomonadota; class Betaproteobacteria; order Burkholderiales; family Burkholderiaceae; genus Cupriavidus; species Cupriavidus sp. 05T42. The sequence continues at coordinate 343,678 of NZ_JBFTLH010000003.1, read as the reverse complement.
CGCGGGTCTCCTTGTGTTTCTGATCCTGGTTACCGGCGCCATGCTATCGCAAAACCGTGCTCACCATCCCCCGAAACGAGGCCATTGCGCTTCCACCACAGTGCTGCCCGCGACGACCGTGTAGGCGCCATGCTGCGCCCCAGTGGCGCACGCGTGATTGGGCAGCACGCGCAACAGCGTGCCGACCGGCAGCATCGGCGTGGCGGACGGATCCGTGCGATGGCTGACGATGCCATGCTCCTGGTTGGCATCGACCATCACCAGATCCGGCAGCGGCTTGCCGTCGATATCGCACACCAGCCCGTAGCCCTGGTCGATCGGCTGCTTCGCGGTGCCACGGTCGCGCGACATCGCCATCCATCCCGCGTCCGTGATCAGCCAGCCTTTCTCGCGCTGGTGGCCGATCACCGTGCACAACACCGACAGGGCGATGTCATCCACGTTGCAGACCCCGATGCCGTGCATCACCAGATCGAAGAACACGAACACGCCGGCCCGGACCTCCGTCACACCTTCGAGCGAGCGGGCGAAATGCGCGGTAGGCGTGCTGCCGACGCTCACCACCGGCGCCCGGTAACCGGCGGCGCGCAGCCGTTCCGCCGCCTGGACCGCGCCGGCGCGCTCCTGCTCGGCGACGGCTTCGATGGCCTCGGCCGAACGGCAATTGTAGGAATCGCCCGCATGGGTGAGCACGCCCGCGAGCCAGGCGCCCGTGCCTTCGTCCTTGCCCAGTGCGGCGGCGATATCGAGCAATGCCGGGTCCGCCGGCTTGACGCCCGAGCGGTGCCCGTCGGTATCGATCTCGATCAACACCGGCACGTTCAGGGCGCGTTCGCGACACCAGTCGGCGAGTGCGTGGGCGGCCTCGACGTTGTCCAGCAACAGCGTCAGCGCGGCGCCGCGTCGCAGAAGGTCTTCGACATGGGGCAGCTTGGACGGCACGATGCCCACTGCGTACAGGATGTCGCGCCAGCCGTGGTCGAGGAAGTAGCCTGCTTCCTTCAACGTTGACACGGTGATGGGCGTGCCCGGTGCGCCGATGCGAGACGCGACGTCGGCGGACTTGTTGGTCTTGGCGTGTGGTCGCAGCGTGACGCCGAAGGGCGCAAGGCGGTCTCGCAGCCGCGCGATATTGCGCTCCATCTTCAGGCGGTCCAGCACGAGGACCGGCGTTTCAAGTGCTTGCAAGTTCATGGGAATCCGTTATGCGAGTGCCAGTACGCGCTGGAGGTTCGAGCCTTGCAGTGTAGAGGGGCCGGACCCTCAGGTGGTTAATGCCATAGAATGGCTTCATTCACCTACAGGTTAATAATGAAGCTGGACATCGAGGATCTGCGGTTCATCCTGGCGCTGGACCGTCTGGGGAGCCTGGCCGCCTTGGCCCGGGAAGAGAATGTCACGCCGCCGGCCGTGACCAAGCGGCTGAGCCAGTTGGAGGCGCGCCTGGGGATCCGGCTGGCCCAGCGGACCACGCGGCGCCTGCAACTGACGCACGAAGGACACCTCCTGGCGCAGCACGCCACTGGCGTTCTGGAGCAGATGCAGGTGATCGAAGAGGCGCTACAGCAGCGTAGTCAGGTTGTGGCGGGCAAGCTGAAGGTCCACGGGCCGTTTGGCTTCGGGCGCCGCTACCTCGGACCGCTGTTGGCGCAGTTTCACAGCACCCATCCTAATCTCGAGGTGCAGTTGTACCTGTCGGACAACCTGATGCTGCCGCGCCAACCCGTGCATGGCCGCGATGCCTTCGACGTGCTGGTCAGCATCGGCACGATCCCGGATTCGCGCTGGATTGCGCATCGCCTTGCCCCGAACCGTCGCATCCTGTGCGCCGCGCCCGAATACCTCGCCAAGGCCCCGCCGTTGGAGACGCCGGCGGACCTTGAACGGCACGCCTGCCTGGTGCTCAGGGAGAACGACGAGGATGTGACGCTGTGGCGCTTTGCCGAAGACGACGGCGACGGCGACAGGAACCATCGCCCAGCGCGATCACGGGAACTGACCGTACGGGTGCGTCCCACGATGGAGAGCAATGATGGCGACGTGGTTCATCACTGGTGCCTGACCGGCAAGGGCATCATGGCGCGGTCGGAATGGGATGTGGCCGATGAACTGGCCGCCGGGCGGCTGGTGGCGCTGCTGCCAGCGTACCGGCTGCCCGATGCGGATGTGATGGCGCTGGTGCCGCAGTCACGCCAGTCGTCCATGCGCACGCAACGATTCGTCGAGATGCTGCGCAACGTGCTGGGGCCCAGGCCGCCGTGGCGCATGACCCGCCAGCCGTAGAAGGCGGACGGGTCAAGCCAAGGCAGGTTACGACAGCTGAGCCATGGCCGGATCGCTCACCGTATCCTTGCCGGTCTCGATACGGCCCGCGATACGGCGGCGGAGCGACGGTGCCAGATCGCAACTGATCTCGAAGTCGTACCAGTTGCCGCTGTCACCGAGCGTCCAGGTCAGCTCGCCCACCTTGCCGGCCTCGACCTTCTGGCCCCACGGGCCGTCCGTGCGATAGGCCTTGGCGCTCGCGCTGAACGTGCAGGCCTTGTCGCTGCGGTTGTACAGCTTGACCTGCAGCACGGGCGGATCGCACGGTTCGTAGCAGACCTGGATTTCCGTGCCGCCGGCAGCCGACTGCTCGTTCAGGTCGCCCACGAATTCGCGGTGATAGCCGTTCGGGCCCAGCACCCACAGATCGTACTTGCCGTTGTCGGCCGCCACGTTCCACAGGCCGTCCAGACTCTTGCCCGCCTCCACCACGTAGCGGCGCGGAATGGCGTCGAGGTGCAGCTTGTCGTAGACGTGGAAGACCGTGCCAGCCGTTCCGGTGTTCGAGAACATCAGCGTGACGGTCTTGGCGCCGGCGTCGATGCGGGACGTGGTGTGCAGCTCGTACGGCAGCGCGCGCGAGGGACGCGTGCCGGCCACCTGCGGCGGCAACACGGGCGTGGCCGGCACGGGAATCGCGACCGAAGCCTTTTGCGTCAGCGCAAGGTTGTCGACCGTGACCTTGGTGCTGCGGCCCGCCAGCGTCGGCAGGGCGTCCTTGTTCGGGCTGACGAAGTTGAAGGCCGAGGTCAGGTCACCGCACACGGCGCGGCGATAGGCGCCGATCTGCGGCTCCTTCACGCCGAAGCGTTTTTCCAGGAAGAGCAGCGTGGACGTATGGTCGAAGACCTGCGAGTTGACGAAACCACCGCGGCTCCACGGCGAGACGATCCACATCGGCACGCGCGGGCCCGGACCGTAAGGCTTGCCATCGCTGGCCGACTGGTTCGTCGTGGCGGGCGCGTAGTTGTGATACTCGAAGGCCATGTCGGCATCGCTGAGCGTGCTGCCGCCGGCGAGCGTGGCATCGGCATTGCGCGACGGGGCCGAGGGCGGCGGCAGGTGGTCGAAGAAGCCGTCGTTCTCGTCGTAGTTGATCAGCAGCACGGTCTTGCTGAAGACCTCGGGGTTGGCGGTCAGCGCGTCCAGCACCTGCTGCACGTACCAGCCGCCCTGCGCCGGGCTCGACGGCCCCGGGTGTTCGCTATAGAGCGACGGCGGGATGATCCACGAGATTTCCGGCAGCGTGCCGTTCTGCACGTCGTCACGGAAGGACTGGAGCAGGCCGTCGGGCATGGTGTTGCCAAAGCCCTTGGCGAGCGGGCTCAGCGCGTCGTCGATCGTCGGATCGTAGGCGGGCGAGGTGCCGGGCAGCGCCACCGGGCGCCGTGCCACCGGCATCGACTCCATCGCCGTGCGCCAGTGCTGGAAGCTCATCATCTCGTTGCAGCCGTAGTTGTCGGCCAGGCTCTGATACACCTTCCAGCTCACCCCCGCATCCACCAGGCGGTCGGCGTAGGTCTTCCACGTCCAGCCCTGGGTCGACGGTCCCACGTCATTGCCGCCATTGAACTCGTTGACCATGGCCGCCACGTTGGCGCCGCTCGGGCCGTTCGTGCCGGTCCAGTAGAACAGGCGGTTCGGGATCGTGCCGGTGTGCATCGAGCAGTGGTAGGCGTCGCACAGCGTGAACGCATCGGCCAGCGCGCGCTGGAACGGCACCTCGGCGGTGTCGTAGTACGACATCGACAGCCGGTTCTTGGCCACGGGCCAGCGATTCATGCGCCCGTGGTCCCACGCCGCCTGCCCATCGGGCCAGGTATGCGGGGTGCTGCCCGCGCGCTGCGCGTTGCCCAGCGTGGCGTCAAGCCGATAGGGCGTGATCGTGTTGTTCGTGGCGTCGGTCTGGAAGAACGCGTTCTTGCCGTTCGCCAGAGGGATCGCGAAGCGGTCGCCGTAGCCGCGCACGCCCTTGAACGTGCCGAAATAGCTGTCGAAGGAGCGGTTCTCGAGCATCAGCAGCACCACGTGCTTGACGTCCTGGATCGTGCCAGTGGCGTTGTTCGCCTCGATGGCCAGGGCGCGGCGGATGCTGGGCGGGAACGATGCGAGCGTGGCAGCCGCAGCCGCGGTGCCGAGCGTGTTGCGCAGGAAGCTGCGCTTGGACGGGTTGAATGTCATGCCGGGTCGGTGTCGGTTGGATGGGGAGGGCGCGGGCGGCGCGGGGTTAGCGGTCAGGGAGCGGGCGCGCAGTGCGCCGTGGTGCAGGCAGCGGGCGTGGTGCCGGGGCCGCCGTTGCCACCGTCGCCGCCACCCGGGGCGGGCGGCGGGGTGTTGTTGTCGTCGCCGCCGCAGGCGCTCAACAGCAGGGCCAGACACAGTGCACCGGCACCGAGCACCGGCCTGTATATGCGCGAATGAACAGGTTTTGTGGTTGTCATGGGTTCTAGGTCAGAGAAGTTCAGGTGACGGATCGGGTCGCAATCGCCCGCATTCCGTACGGATTCCACGCCGCCTTTGTCTGCTAATGTCTTGATGGACAAGGATCACCCTACTCAGGTGGGGTGCCGGTGGGCGAGACGTGGAGTCTGTCTTCTTGATATGTCAATGATGTGACCAAATCCATACGAAGCGACCGTTTGAAAGTAAAGACATTTCAAATGAATGTCACTTTTTGGGGGTTGGAGGCAGGTGGCGGGGAGGGCATTTACTGGCATTCGTCGGGGACTTGAACGCCAACGGTGATACCGTGATGCGATTACCGTGGGCGTGCAGAACGGTCTCGATATCTTCACCGCGGCGGCGCAGCCGAAGAGCTATGTGTCGCTCGATGGCGCCGATCATCTGTTGCAGGACCGGGCGTCGGCGGCCTACGCGGCGAACCTGATTGAAGCGTGGTCGCAGCGCTATCTGCCGGCTGGCGATCGAACCTCACTACCGGAGACACCATGACCTCCCTTTCATCCTCCCGCCGACAGGCATTCCGAAAACAGGTGGCGGCGAAACAGGCGCTGCTGGTGCCCGGCGCGTTCAACGCCATGAGTGCGCGCGTGATCGAGGACCTGGGCTTCCAGGCGGTCTACCTGACCGGCGCGGGCGTCACCAACATGTCATTCGGCCTGCCTGACCTTGGCTTCATCGGCCTGAGCGACATCGCCGAACATACCGCGCGCATCCGGGATGCCGTGGCGTTGCCGATGATCGTCGATGCCGATACAGGGTTTGGCAACGCACTGAATGTTCAGCACGCGGTGCGTACGCTCGAGCGCGCCGGGGCGGATGCGATCCAGCTCGAGGATCAGGTGATGCCCAAGAAATGCGGGCATTTCGCGGGCAAGCACGTCGTCAGCACGAGCGAGATGGTCGCCAAGATCCGCGCGGCGGCCGACGCCCGGCAGGATGACGCGTTCCAGATCATCGCCCGTACGGACGCTGCGGCGGTGCACGGCATCGAGGACGCCATCGACCGGGGGCACCGCTTTGCGGAGGCGGGCGCCGATATCCTGTTTCTCGAGGCGATTGAAGACTTGCCCGACATCGAGCGCCTGCCCGGACTCTTCCAGATTCCGTTGCTGATCAATATCGTCATCGGCGGCAAGACGCCCGTTCAGGATCGAGACGCGCTTCATCGGCTCGGCTACGGGCTGGTCCTCTACGCGAACGCGGCGCTGCAGGGCGCGGTACGCGGCATGCAGCAGGCACTGGGCCAGTTGCAGTCGAACGGCCAGATGAACGAGGACCCCGCGATCGTGGCACCGTTCAGCGAGCGCCAGCGCCTGGTCAGGAAGCCGCTCTACGACGAGCTTGACGCCCGGTACAAGAGCGACGACTGAGCACGGGAGCCATCATGAGAACCGCCTTGCTCGTGCTCGACCTGATCAATGACATTGTGGATGCCCAAGGCAAGCTTGCCGGCGGCGGCACCGCAGCCCATGCGCGTTCGCAAGACCTGCTGCGCAACGTCGGTGGAGTCCACCGCGCGCGACGCGCATGACCGGGACTATCAGGTCATCGTCATCCAGGACGCCTGCGGGGCGCGCAGCGACGAAGACCACGGCCACGGGCTGAAGAACCTCGCGGCCATCGCCACGGTGACTTCGGTGGATGGGCTGCGCCACGGGCAGGCCGTGGCGCCGTGAAATCGAAAGACAAGGAGACAGACGATGCGTGTCATGGTGTTGGTGAAAGCGACCGAAGACAGCGAAAGGGGCGACCTGCCCAAAACCGAGATGTTCGAGGCGATGCACAGGTTCAACGAGGAGCTGGCAAAGGCCGGCATCCTGCGCGCGGCCGATGGCCTCAAGCCCTCGTCGCAGGGCAGGCGTGTGGCGTTCGATGGTGCCGGTCGTACGGTCATCGACGGACCGTTCGCCCAGACCCGTGAACTGGTGGCCGGCTTCTGGCTCTGGGAAGTCAAGGACATGGACGAAGCCGTCGCCTGGGTGAAACGCTGCCCCAACCCCATGCCAGGGCCGAGCGAGATCGAAATCCGGCCGCTGTACGAGATGTCGGATTTCGAATGAGGGGCTGAGTGCGGCTGCCTACCAGGCCTGGACGCCCAGCTTCACGCCCAGGCCAACCAGCAACACGCCAACGATCCAGCGCTGGGCGGTGAGCAGGCCCGGACGGCCGGCCATCGCCGTGGCCGCACTTCCCGAAGCAATCGCCACGCAGGCATTCACCGAGGCAAAGGCGGCCGTGAGCGCCAATCCCAGCGTGAGCGATTGCCTCAGCACGTCGCCGGCCTGGTAGTCGATGAATTGCGGCAGCACGGAGATGAAGACCAGGGCGAGCTTGGGGTTGAGCAGGCTGGTCACGGCCCCCATCGCCAGCAGCCTGCGTGTCGGCTGCGCATCCGCCTGCGCCACCTGGAGCGGGGAACGGCCGCCGGGGCGCAGGATCCGCCACGCCATGTAGAGCAAATAGCCGCTGCCGAACAGCGTCAGCAGGCGCGCGGCGCCGGGTATCGCCAGGAACAGCGCGCTGATGCCAAAGGCCGCGCCGAACATGTACGAGAGATAACCGAGCATGACGCCCGCCAGCGAGATCAGGCCCGCCCGGGTGCCTTGCGAAACCGAGCGCGCCATCACATAGACCATGTTCGGCCCCGGGGTCACGGCGAGCAGCCCGCCCACCACCAGGAAATCCACCATTGCTTTCATGTCTGCCACCGTCCGAGAGATGAAGACAGTGTCGGGGGGACCGATCCCTAAGTAAAACGGAATATACTGAAGCGATTCATCAGATTATCTGAATCGCATGCGCAAGCTCGACCTCGATGTGCTGGAAATGATCGTTGCCGTGGCGGATGCGGGCTCCTTCGCTCGCGCGGCGGAGGCGCTGCACCGCTCGCCCTCGGCCGTCAGCATGCAGATCAAGGCGATCGAGGATGTCCTGGGCAAGCCGCTGTTCGTGCGGAATACCCGCAACGTCGCGCTGACCGACGACGGCCGGATGCTCACCGACTACGGCCGGCAGATGCTGGCCCTGCGCGAGGAGGCCTGGTCGGCGGTGGTGCGGCCGGAGATTCGCGGCCGCGTGACGATTGGCGTGCCGGACGACTACGCGTCGTCCCTGCTGCCTTCCGTCCTGCGCAAGTTCGCAGCCGCCCATCCGCGCGTGGAGATCCGCGTCATCGGCATGCCCAGCCACGCGTTGGTTCCCCTCCTGAAGGACAACACGCTCGACCTCGCCTGCATGACCAGGTCGCGTGGCGTGAGCGGCGAGTTCCTCCGATATGAGCCGATGGACTGGGTGGCCGCGCGAGGGGCAACCCAGATCTGGAAGGAGCGGCCATTGCCGATCGCCGTCTTTCCGCAGGGCAGCGCGGGGCGCGCCAGCGCCATCCACGCGCTGCAGCAGGCCGGCATCCCGTTTCGCATGTCCTACGAGAGCCCGAGCCTGCTTGGCCTGATCAGCATGGTCGACGCCGGCCTGGCCGTCGCCCCGCTCGCCCGTTGCAGCATCCCGGCGCAGCTAGATGCCCTCGGGGCGGCGGAAGGGCTGCCGGAACTGCCGCCGCTCGAAGTGATCCTCGCCCGAAGCGCCGGCTCCGCCCGCCCGCCATGCGATTTCCTGGCCGAACAGTTGCTGGCTAATTTGAAGGGGTGAGGGCTCTTGAACGCGTACTCACTCAGCTAAAAGCTATCTATAAGACACGTCGCGTTGACTGTCCGGTTGTCATAAGCGCCGTTTCCGGGTCACATGTTTTCGCTGCATAGCGGGCGTGCCGCCGCGCGGAAACTGTTATGAATCTGCCATGAAGCGCACCACCTCGATTCCGCAACCGGCCGATGCCGGACTCCTGTCCGGCGACGCGGCCCATCCCGCTGACGGCGAGGACCGCAATTTCGTGACGGCGCTGGCGCGCGGGCTGGAGCTGCTGCGCGCGTTCGGCCCGAATGACGATTTCCTCGGCAATGCGGAGCTGTCGCGCCGGACCGGCATTCCGCGCCCCACGGTGTCGCGGCTGACCTACACGCTGGCGAGTCTCGGCTATCTGGTCTATGTGGAGGGACAGGAGAAGTACCGCATCGGGCAGGGCGCGATGCTGCCCGGGCAGCGTTACCTTTCCGGCGCAGGCATCCGTGACATTGCCCAGCCGCTGATGCAGTCGCTGGCCTTCGCGACCGACTGCACCGTGGCGCTGGCGGCCCCGGACCGCCACGACATGCTGTACCTGGAAGTCTGCCAGCCGCGCGGCGCGCTGGTTATGCGCCTGACGCCGGGCTCGCGGCTGCCCATGGCCACGTCCGCCATCGGGCGTGCGTGGCTGGCCGGGCTGGCCCCGGCACGCCGCACGGCGGTGCTGGCGGAACTGGAGCGGCACCACGGCCCGCGCTGGCCGGGTCTGCGCGCCAAGCTGGATCGCGCCTTGCGCGACCACGCGCGGCGCGGCTTCTGCCTGGCCCATGCGGAGTGGGACCGCACGGTCAGCGGCGTGGCCGCGCCGGTGCGCCTGCAGGATGGCGCGGAGGTACTGTCGATCAATATCGGCGGGGCGTCCACGCGTCTTTCGCCCGAAATTCTCGAAACCAATCTCGGCCCGCGCATCCGCGAACTGGCCGATACGCTGGCCGCACGGCTCTGGCAGGCGGCCTGACGACCGAACACGCGAACGCTCGAACATTCGAACACCAAGAGGAGACAAGCATGGAGATTCGTAACAAGACCGTCATCGTGACGGGCGGCGGCACGGGCATCGGCCGGGCGCTGGTGCTGGCGTTCGCACAGGCCGGCGCGCGCGGCGTGGCCGTGGCGGACATCGACCACGCCGGCGCTGCCCAGGTGGCCGCCGAGGCCGCGGCGGCGGCGCCCGACTGCCAGATCTTCGCCCAGCGCGTGGATGTTGCCGATGCGGCCGCCGTGCAGGGGCTTGTCGATACGGCCACGGAGCGCTTTGGTCAGGTAGACATCTTCTGCTCGAACGCCGGCATCATCCTGCGCAAGGGGCTGGACGCCACTGACGCCGAATGGCAGCGCATCTGGGAGATCAACGTCATGGCCCATATCCACGCGGCCAAGGCGGTACTGCCGCAGATGCTCGAGCGCGGCGAGGGCTACTTCGTCAACACGGTGTCGGCGGCGGGTTTGCTGTCGCAGATCGGCTCGGCGCCCTATGCGGTGACCAAGCACGCGGCCATCGGCTTTGCGGAATGGCTGTCGATTACCTATGGAGAGCAGGGCATCCGGGTCAGCTGCATCTGCCCGCAGGGCGTGCAGACCAAAATGCTGTTTGGCGAGGGCGGCGAGCGCAAGGGCTTCCTGCAGGCAGGTTCCGTCACGCCGGAGCATGTTGCCGAGAAGACGCTCGAAGGCGTGGCCAATGAGAGTTTCCTGATTTTGCCGCACCCGGAGGTGCTCGAGTACTACCGCCGCAAGGGCCAGGATTACGACCGCTGGCTGCGCGGCATGCGCCGCCTGCACGACCAGGTGTCTAAGGAATTCGGAAATATCGCCGTATAAGATGACAGGCGGCAGAAGATCGCCGCCCATCCCAAAAAAAGACAAGACAATCAGGAGACAACTTCATGCGAGTACGTGTATACCCGCGCCGCCGCTTTATGGCCGCCATGGCCACGATGGCGGGCGTGGCAGTGACGGCGGCGCTCTCCGCGGTGCCGGGGGCGGCCCAGGCCCAGAACTATCCGAACAAGCCGATCCGCATGGTGGTGGGATTTCCGAGCGGTGGCGCGCCGGACATCCTCGCGCGGATTTTTTCCGAGAAGATCTCCCCGTCGTGGGGCCAGCCCGTGGTGGTGGACAACAAGCCCGGCGCGGGCGGCAACATCGGCGGCGAGGCCGTGGCCCACGCGGCGCCGGACGGCTACACGCTGGCGCTCGGCACTGTCGGCACCCACTCGATCAACGGCGCGCTGTACAGCAAGATGCCGTACGACATGGTCAAGGACTTCGCGCCGGTGATCCTGCTGGCGTCCACGCCCAATGTGCTGGTGGTCAATCCGTCCGTGCCGGCCAAGAACGTGCAGGAGCTGATTGCGCTGGCCAAGTCCAAGCCCGGCGCGCTGCAGTTCGGCACGCCCGGTGTCGGCACGTCACTGCACGTGGCCGGGGAACTGTTCAACACGATGGCGCAAGTCAAGATCACCCACGTGCCGTACAAGGGCCGGGCGATGGCCATCCCGGACCTGCTGGGCGGACACATTCCCATGATGTTTGACAACCTGCCCTCGGCGCTGCCGGTGGTGAAGGAGGGCAAGCTGCGCGCGCTCGGCGTGACCAGCGCCAAGCGCTCGCCGTCCGCGCCGGACATCCCCACCATTGCCGAGCAGGGCCTGCCCGGCTACGAGGCCGAGTCCTGGTTCGCCGTCTTCGCGCCAGCCAACACGCCCAAGGACGTGGTGGCCAAGCTCAACACCGAGCTGAACCGCATCTTCAAGCTGCCCGACGTGCAGGCCAAGCTGAAGACGCTGGGGCTCGATCCCGTGCTCGGAACGCCCGAGGCGCTGGCCACGTACCAGCGTAGCGAAATCGCCAAATGGGCCAAGGTGGTGAAGGACTCGGGCGCCAAGGCGGAGTAAGGCGCGGCGCTACATGGCGGGCGGGCGCGCCCCGCCATACCCCTGCTGGCGGAAGCGGTAGCCCACCTTGGGCACCGCCGCCACGCAGTTGTCGAGGCCGAGCGGGTGCAACGCCCGCCGCAACCGCGACACCAGCTGCGTGAGGCAATTCTCATCGACCATCGCCTCGGCGCCCCACACCGCCTCGATAATCTGCTGCCGCGACATCACGGTGTCGCGGTGCTCGATCAAGGCGGCCAGCAGGCGTAACTCAAAGCGCGTGACCTTGGCGACCACCCCGCCGTAGGAAATGACGCCCTGTGTCTCATCGACATGGAGGTCGTCCTCCGTGGCCGGCAAGGGCTGGGTGGCGGGCGGCATGCCCAGCCGGGCCAGCACATGCGCCAGGCCGCGCGCCTGTTCGAGTTCCGCACGGGCCTGGCCGGCGGGATCGGGCGCCAGCACGGTGTTCGGCACCGGGATGAAACGGTAGCCCTCGCGCGGCACGGTCACGATGTGCCCGTCCAGACCGACGGCGCTCAGTGCCTTGCGCAGCCGGTAGACCAGTTGCACGAGGTAAAGCTCGTCCACCAGTTCGGCACGCTTGCCCCAGACGCCATTCAGTAAATAATCCTTCGGCTTAACCGCTGGTTTTTCCTCTACCAATAACCGCAGCAATCGCTTTTGCTGGCCGGTTATCGTTGTCTCCACGCCGCCGCGAATCACGCGGTCATTGTCCCAGTCAAAAAATACCGAATCGCCATTACGGATCATTTCGCAACCCTCATGTCGTCTGCGATGGACGACAAGCGTACGGGCGCGATTCACCGGCTCCCATGGAAGATATTTTCGCGGCGATGTGCCCCGAGCGGGTGACGCCATCGCACCGGGCACGCGCAATATCACACGGGGTTGAAACAATGCGGCCGGACGCGCAATGGTTGTCGTCATTCTTTTCAGGAATTCACGTTGTCCACGCGGCGTAACCCAGCGCCGCGCGCGAACTCTCTAACATCGCGCGTTCCCGCTTATGGCGGCGATCATAACCCATTCGGGTCCGGCATCCTTGTGCGTCCGCACACTCAAAACTGCCAGTGCATAACCGGATGGATTCCCGGAAATCCACGTCATCCATTTTTTTGGCGTAGAAACATGATTCTTCGCATCGATTTTTTTTATAGCCTGCGATTAATCCTGACACAGAATATTCCATCCCCATTCCATGTCATTAAGTCTGGCCCGAGAGAAAGATGGCATGGCCGCCTGGCGAGGGTTTTGTCAACGCGAAGGGAACCGGCGGCATTCATCCAATTCTGCAAGGACAGATAGTCATGGCAAAAGTATCGGACAACAGCACCCCGGGCCAGCAAGGGCGGACAGGATTCGCATCCACGGGATATCGGAATGGGGCTCCCGATGAGCAGGCGCCGCCGAAAACGCCGCTGTCGCGCTTCAAGGGCCGCAGGCAAGCATTAAAGGGCGGGCGCGCCGGCAGTGCGCTGGTGTACAACGGCGACCCTGGCGATCCCGCCAAGCCGCAATCGGTAGGTGCCACGGAGCGCACTTACCAGCAAAACAAGTTCGATCCGGCCACGGAGACCGAGGACTATTCGTACACGGCGACGCGCGTGGTCAAGCGTGTCTACAACACCTACGGGGCCGTGCCCCAAGGCAGGAAGGTGTTTGGGTATTTCACGGATTGGTCGCAGTACGACGGTCGCCTCGAGGGCAACTTCAACAATGCATCGGCCGGGCGCGGCCTGGACATGATGCTGGTGAACGCGGCCGCCTACGACAAGATCATCATCGGCTTCGCCGGCATCGTCGGCGACAAGGGCGAGAAGCAGTACGTGATCGACAACGCCGCTGTGGACTTCGGCAAGAAGCTGCACGAAGCCACCTTCGTTGATCCCTGGGGCGATGTGGCGTCGTTCCTGAACGTGGGGTTCACCAGCTGGGTCAGCAATGACTACCAGGATCTCTTCATCCAGAGCAAGGCCCAGGGCGTGCTCGGCGGCCTGAAAAAGCTGAAGGACAAGAACCCCAACCTGAAGTTGTCGCTCAGTCTGGGCGGCTGGACGATGAGCGAGGCGTTCCACGCAGTGGCGGCGAATCCGAGCCAGCGCAAGACGCTGATCGACAGCCTGGCGTTCATCGTCCAGCGTTTTCCGATGTTCACCGAGATCGACCTGGACTGGGAGTATCCGGGCAACGCGGGCGCCGGCAATCCGCACGGCCCCGAGGACGCTGGCAACTTCCAGACGCTGGTGCGCGAACTCAAGCAGCGCCTGCCAAGCATCCGGGTCAGCATTGCCGCGGGCGCGTCCATGTCGACGCTGCTGACGTCCGATATCAAGGGGATGATCGCGTCGGGCGTGGAAGGCATCAACCTGATGACCTACGATTACTTCGGCACGCCGTGGGCGCCCAAGCTCGCCCATCATTCGAACTTGTTCGATGTCGATCCGGCGGACCCCGAAGGCCACAGCATTGACCGTGCCGTGAAGTACCTGCTCGGACAGGGCGTGCCGTCGACCAATATCAACATTGGCTTCGCCGCCTACAGCCGTAGCGGGCGCAACGCCGTGATCGACAGCTGGTCGCCGCTGCAGGGTACGTACAACCCGGGCTCCGGCACCACCACCGGCACGTTCGAGTCGGGCACCACGGAATTCTTCGACCTGCTCTACAACTACCTCGACCTGGAGCACCAGACCGGCATCAACGGCTTCAACGTCTATACGGACGAGGTGGCCGACGCGGACTATCTGTACAGCCCGGAGAGCGGCCTGTTCCTCTCCGTCGATACCCCGCGCTCGGTGTACGCCAAGGGCGAGTACGTGCGCAAGCACAACCTCGGCGGCCTGTTCACGTGGACCATCGACATGGACAGCGGCGTGCTGGTCAACGCCGCGCGTGAGGGGTTGGGCGCACCCGTGCAGACGCGCGTCGTCGACATGGACCCGTTCTACTTCTCCGGTATCAACGTGCAGGACGGCGGCAGGGCGCCGGTAGCGGTGATCGACGGCCCCACGGAGGCGTTCGAGGGCGACGACGTGGAATTCACGGCGCTGCGTTCGGTGGGCTCTGACCTGACGTACAGCTGGAGCGCGCCGGGCCTGACCTTCATCGACGACAAGACCACGTCGACGGTGGGTGGCCTGCTGCCCACCGTGGCCCGTTCGTACACCATCACGCTGACCGTGCGTGACGGGAGCAACCGCACCAGCACGGCGACACAGACGCTGAAGGTCAAGGCGCGCACCGCAGCGCCGCCCACGTCGCGCATTTCGGTGGTGCTGGAGGCCGGCACGCCCTTCGCGCTCTCCGGGGAAGCGTCGTTCGATCCCGACAACGATCCGCTGACCTACCTCTGGGACGCGCCGGGCCTGCCGTTCTCCGGGAGTACCGAGGAGCTGGTGGAGGGTACGGCACCGTCGGTGGACGAGCAGACCGACTACTGGGTCAAGCTGACCGTGAACGATGGCACGCAGACCGACCAGAGCGCGATCTTCCTCTCCGTGGTGCCTGGCGAGACGCCGTCCGGCGGGGTGGTGGCCAAGATCACGGGTCGCTTGCAGGTGGAGGCGGGCGCGCCGATTTCGCTGTCGGCCGTCGACTCGACCGGCCCCGCGCCGCTGCTGTATGCGTGGGACGCGAACGGCCTGTCGTTCGATGGCGCCGACACGATCTCCGTGACCGGGAACGCGCCGATCGTCGACCGCGACACCACCATCCAGGTGACGGTGACGGTGACTGGCGCGGGCGGCAGCGGCGACCGGGACTCGGATACCGTGGAACTCCTGGTGCTGGCCGGCGGCAGTAGCGGCGACGAGGGCACGTGGCGTCCCGAGGGCTATCCGGGCGATGCCATCGTGACCAACAACTACCAGGGCCAGGGGCTGCATCAGTACAAGGCCAAGTGGTGGGCGGGCGCCGATCAGGAGCCGGGCGATCCTGACGTGACGACCACCCATGCGGAGGGCGACGCCAAGGTCTGGTACGACATGGGACCGGTCTGACAAACCGGGAAGACGGCCGGGTGAAGACCCGGTAGCGGTTCCGGGTGGCGGGTCATCGGCAGGATGACGCCCACCCGGCTTTTTTGTTTCGGGCTACCTGATGTGGGGCGAGGCGCCATGGCCAGACTGCGGCGGCGGCGGAGGTGGTGGGTGGGATGGAGCCGGTGGGCGTGCGCGGCATGCCTCCTGGCGCTCTCCGGCTGCACGATGATCTGCATCCGTGGCGACCACAACCGCGTGCAGGATGCCGGCGGGCACGGCAAGATCATGCTGCCCGACCTTCGGCACGATGACAGCCCGACCCGCCATCAACCTGACGGTCAGGCGCGCCATCGTGAGGGCGGCCGGGGGCCCTAGGCTATCGCCTACGCGTCGGGTTCCGGCGGTTCCGGGCGGGCAACCGCGGGTCGCGCGTCGTCCTGGCTGCGCAGGCGGCTCAGGCTGATGGCGGCGCCGATGGCGGCGACTGCCGCGGCCACGCACAGCGCGCCGCGCGCGGCGCCGGTCGGATCGAGCCCGAACAGCAGCGCCACCACGGCCGTGCCGGTGGTCTGTCCCAGCAGTCGCGTTGTAGCTTGCGCGCCGCTCGCGCCGCCGCTGCGCTCGGGCGGCGTGGCGGTGATCATCGCGCGATTGTTCGGCGACTGGAAGAACCCGAAGCCGATGCCGCAGAGCGCCGTGCGCCAGGCGATGTCGAGGCTGGAGGCATCCTTGCCGAGCAGGGCCAGTCCGATCAGGCCGCCGGACAGGCAGATCAGGCCGGCACCGGCCAGGATCGACGCCGGATACCGCTCGGAGAGGCGTCCCGATACCAGCGCCATCGCGGCCACCATCAGCGGCCAGGGCGTGATCAGCAGTCCGGTCTCCTGGAGACTGCGTGCAAGCTGGTATTCCAGATAGAACGGCAGCGACACAAACGCCAGCATCTGGGTCATGAACGAGCAGAACGACGTGCCCACCGCCAGCGTGAAGGCCCGGCTGGCGAACAGGTCCACCGGCACGAGCGGCGCGAGGCGCCCGCGCTGGCGCCGCACCAGCAGCCAGCCGAGCCCGATCGCCGCGACCAGGCCCGCCGCGCCGGCCAGCCGCAGCGGGGCATGCCCGAGCGCGTCCACGCCCAGCACAAACATCCCGAACACGATGGCTGACAGCACGGCGCTGGGGTAGTCGAATTCGCGCGGCTGGGCGGGCGTCTCCGGCAGCGCGGTACGCGAGATCGCCAGCGCGGCGAACGCCACGGGAATATTCACGGCGAACAGCCATGGCCAGCTGCCCACGGCGAGGATCAGCGCGCCGAGCGACGGGCCCACCGCAATCGTCACCCCCACGACCAGCGCGTTGAGCCCGATACCGCGCCCGAGCTTGGTCGGCGGGTAGATGAACCGTACCAGCGCGGTGTTCACACTCATGATGCCGGCGCCGCCAATGCCCTGCAGCACCCGCGCCGCCACCAGCATCGGCAGGTTGGTGGCCAGTGCGCAGAGCACCGAGCCGACCAGGAAGGTGGCCAGCCCGACCCGGTACACGCGCTTGTAGCCGAGGATGTCGCCCAGCGACGACAGCGGCAGCAGGCAGACGGTGACCGTGAGCTGGTAGGCGTTGACGACCCAGATGGTCCGGGCGGGATCGGAATCGAGCGCCCGCGAGATGGACGGCAGCGCGATATTGGCGATGGAGCCGTCCAGCACGGCCATGATCAGGCCGCAGAAAACCGTGAGGATGGCCCAGGTGCGCTGGGGCTGGGGAAGACCTTGATCGGGCGGCATGAAAGGGGGGCGACTGGCGTATTCGTGCCGCGCCCCGGCCCCGGGGGAACCGGACCGGCGCGGCCGCGCCATTATCGTCCGGTGCCGCCGTCCCCGCAAATCGCGCTTTTGTGGTAGGCGCGGGTGGCCTCAGACCTGCGGCGCGGTGTCGCCCTCGGCATAGTGCTGCACCACGGTATGGAGCTGGTCGGCGAGGCCAGCCACCTCGGGCGTCCACGTGGCAGCGGCCTCGCACAGGTGTTCGACGTTTCGGCACACGCCCACGATATCGTGGGCCTGGACGATCTGGAACGCGCCCGCCGACCGGTGCGCCCAGTGCCGCAACCCGGCGGGGTCGTGCGCGGCGATGATCCGGGTGAGGTCGGGCAGATCGGTCTGCAGGTGTTCGCGCAGCAGCGACTGGTAGCGCGAGATGTCGGCGGGCGGCAGCACGGGCGGGGCCGGTGGCGCGGCCGGTGCCGAGGGGAGCGGCATCGCGAACGTCCGCAGCACCTGTTCCATCTCCCGCAGCGAGGCAGGTTTGCCGATATGGCCAGCGAAGCCCAGCGTATCCCAATCCACGGCCTGTCCGGTCTGGGTCACGGCGCTGAAGGCGAGCACGGGCAGGGCGGGCCGCGTGCGCCGCAGGGACTCGAGCAGCGCGTAGCCATCCATCACCGGCATGTGGATGTCTGTCAGCACGAGGTCGGGCTCGGCGGACATCTGCTCCAGCATCGCCAGCGCCTGACGCCCGTCGCCCACCACCACCGGATGCCAGCCCAGCGTCTGCAACTGTTCGGCGACCAGCGTCTGGTTCAGCGCGTTGTCCTCCACGACCAGGATCGTCCGGCCCGGGGCGGGGTTGTCATCGTTGGCGAGGGCTGCCGAGGCTTCGTCCTCTGCATTGTCGGCGTCGCCCTCATCCTCGCCGGAATCGC
Organism: Cupriavidus sp. 05T42; assembly: GCF_056396345.1. NCBI lineage: Bacteria > Pseudomonadati > Pseudomonadota > Betaproteobacteria > Burkholderiales > Burkholderiaceae > Cupriavidus > Cupriavidus sp. 05T42. The sequence continues at coordinate 325,628 of NZ_JBFTLH010000003.1, read as the reverse complement.
CCAGCGCCGCCTCGATGGCTGCAAAGATCGCGCTGTGGCTGTAAACCATCGCCTCAAGCACGCCCGGTGCACGGCGCGCGGGACGATCAGGACCGTTGCGCGTGAGCCACGCCACGCCGGCAGGGCGGATCTCGCGCAGGGCCGCGAGCTCCGGCAGGCCGTAGTCCCCGGTTGCGACCAGTACATGGGGCCGGTTCCCGCGCAGGTATGCCAGCGCGCCGCCCAGGGTGTACGCGACATGGGTTTGCCATCCGGCCGATTGCAGCCAGGCGTCGATGGCCTCGCCGGACTCGGCTTCCTGGCACAGGACCATGGCGCGGCCGCCCGGCGCGGGCGGGGGCTGGGCGGCCCAGCCGGCGGCCCGTTCGAGCGGAATCGCCACGGTGAACGCCGTGCCGACGCCCTCCACGCTCTCCACGGCGATGCGGCCGTCCATCAGTTCGCAAAGCCGGGCGCAGATGGACAGCCCGAGGCCCGTCCCGCCATGGCGGCTGGTCGCTCCGGCGTCCCCTTGCACGAATGGCTGGAACACCCGCGCGACCAGTTCGGGCGGCATGCCGACGCCGGAATCCAGCACGCGGCACACCAGCGTCGTCCTGCCCCGGGGATCGGTGCCGACCTCGGCGGCCAGCGTGATCTTGCCGCAGGACGTGAACTTGAACGCGTTGCTGAGCAGGTTGTTGGCGATCTGCGCCAGCCGGGTCCGATCGCCCACGAGCACGGTATCGAGCGACGGCATCAGGTTGGCATGGAAGCGGATCGGCCGGTCCGCCGCCAGCGGGGCGAAGGCCAGCGCCACGCTTTCCAGTTCGTCGATGGGCCGGAACGGCGCTGCGGCCAGCGTCATCTCGCCGGCGTCGATCTTGGAGAAATCGAGGATGTCGTTGACGATGCGCCGCAAGCCCTCCGACGCCGCGTTCAGCGCGCGCAGGCGCGGCGCGTGGGCTTCCAGGCCCTCGTCGCGCGCCAGCAGTTCGAGGTTGCCGAGCAGTGCATTCAGCGGCGTGCGGATCTCGTGGCTCATCGACGCGAAGAAGTTCGAGCGGGCCCGCATCATCGCCTCGGAGGTCTGCTGTGCCGCGCGCAGTTCGTGCTCGATCTGCTGTTGCGCCGTCACGTCCTGGATCGCACAGAACAGCACGTCCTCCTCCTGATACCGGGCGCGCGCGTGCGTGATCTGGAGGAACTGCTGTGCTTCGTCGTGCGGCTTGGGGGCGTCGTCCGGCTCCCGGGCGGGTACCACCACCTGCGCGACCGACACGATATCGCCCGGCGTGTCACGGCGTGCGCCATGCCGCAGCGCCTGCACCACGTGCGCGGGCAGCCGGCCGCCCTTGTTCAGGCTCAACAGCGAATCGGCGACCTGATTCGACGTCAGCACCACGTCGTCCTGGAGCCGGACGATGCACAGCCCGATCGGCGTGGCGCTGACCAGGATATGGTTGATCGTCTCGCTCTCCAGCGCACGGGCGGCTTCCGCGTGGCTGCGGCGCAGCAGGTGAACATCCCAATATCGCGCCGTCACGACAATGGCAGCGATCAGCAGCGCCCCGATCAGACCGATCAGCCCCAGCGCCTGCGCCACGGCGCTGAACAGGAGGCCGTACGAGAGCAGATAGACCAGCGCGCCGAAGCCGTGACCCAGCGGCTGGATCAGCACCATACCGGCGCGGGTGAAGGCAAAGGCGTCGGACGAGCGATCGCGCGCGTCAGTCAAGATGCGCCGAACCACCGCCGGCGGGGCGGGCGGGGACGGCGGTGACACGTCGATCTGCGCCTGCGCGTGGTTCACCAGCATCAAGGTGGCGGGGTCGCTGGGCCGCTGCAACTGGGCAAGGAAAGCGCCCACCGGGACGCTCGCGGCGACGAAGGCGACGGGTCGTTCCCCGTCGCTAACGGACATGAGGGCCGTCATCGCTGGCAACTGGAGCATGGGGTCGACGGTCGGGCCGATCCAGCGGGGCTCCCCTCGCGTGCCCGGCGCCGGGCCGGCGGGCAAAGCCCGCAGCGCCTCGGCGAAGCTGTCGCGCAACGTCGTCACAAGCCCCGGTTGCAGCGCAAGGGCCGTGGCCGAGGTACTGCCCGGCGACAGGACGATCGCGTAGGCCGCGTCGGCATCGACGATATAGGCCGGGTGATGGAGATCGAGCGCCTGTTGGGTGGTCAGCGCGGCATTGGCTACCTGCTGCAGTTGCCAGAGTCGATCAGGCAGCGCCGCACCCCAGGCGGCGCGCGTCTCGGGGGGAATCAGCAGGGTGTAGCGGCCGTCGGGCGGCGAGGCAATCCCGCTGGCGTGGACCTGCTGGAGCAGCGCCCGGGGCAGGTCGGCATCGGCGTGCGCCGGGTTGGGGGCCGGCCGGTACCGCTGCACATTCACCACGGTCAGGGCGGTGCGCCGCAGGAAGGTCGCCTCGCCCTGCAATTGCAGCGAGATTGCGCTGACATACTGGGCGACATGCCCGCGACGGTAGTCGATCTCCCGCGCCGCCGCCAGCACGGCAAGCAGCACCGCGGAGACGACGACAATGGCGATCAGCAGGCCGATGGTGGTGTAGTAGAGGTGCTGCTGCCGCCGGGCATTGCGCGCGAGCGAGGCGAAGGCCTGGGCGAGCGACTCTTGCGTGCGGTCGAGAATCTGCTGCATGAAGGATCAGATCAACCCGTGCTCGTAGGCATACCGGATGAGGTCCGTGTTGGTCTGGATGCTGAGCTTGCGCATGGCCACGGTCTTCTGGCTCGAGACCGTGCTGACCGAGCGGCCGAGCTTGCTGGCAATCTCGTTGAGCTGCAGCCCCTGCGCGTAGAGCCGCACGATCTCCAGTTCGCGCACGGTCAGTTCGGTGGATGGCGCGGCGGTGCTCGCGGCCTCCAGCACGGCGCGGATGGAGGGGGAAAAGAAATCGCCGCTGGTGGACGTGACCTGGATGCACGCGCGGATCACCTCGTGCGGATCGTCCTCCTTGCTCACGAAGGCGCGCGCGCCGAGTTTCATCGAGCGATGAATGACACCGGTATTGGTCTGGGCGCTGATCACGACGACCGGCGTCTTCGGATGCAGCCGCACCAGCCGGCGCAGCAGGTTGAAGCCGTCCAGCGAGCGGTCGCCGTGGCCCATGCTGAAATCGGTCACGGCGACGTCCGCCGGGGTGTGGCTCAGGGCGCTGGTCAGCTCGCTGCCATTCGTGCATTCGCACGCAATGACAAAGCCAGGCGTGCGCTGGAAGCAGTCTCGCAGGGCTGCCACCACGAGTGGGTGATCATCGGCCAGTGCAACTCGAATGATTCTTCCGGACATGCCTCGATTTCCTCTCGCTGACTGGCAGCGCATTCGGTATAAAACAGTGAAATGACAGCGCGTTGCGTGAAGTGTAGTGCTTTCGCAATGCTTAGGAAAATGCCTGCTGGATATCGATGATGTCTATCTTGAATTTCCGATGAATTAGGACCAGTCCGATATCGATGACGTATCTGCGAAGTCCATGACAATTGCAACAGTGTTGTTGCAATGCCGCGGCGTGGAACGCGATGATCGACCCTTTGCAGATTGTTGACGCCGGCGATTTCAGATTCGGAAAGATAAGATATTTTCGCAATAAATTCGATACGAAGAGAATCGTAATTTGGCGAAAAATTGATTGCATCATCGATTTCTACTCGACGCTGTTCGCAGTCTGGCGTGGGGCTGGAAAGGGGCTGGGATGGTGCTGGCGAAGGGGGCGGTGCCGGGCGGCGCCCGCCAGGGCCCGCCGGGAATACATCTACCGCCATTGGGGTCATTGGCCCGCCATCACGTGCCGGGCAGATTGGTGGCATGCTGTGGCGGCGCTCGCGCAATCCTGGCGCGACGCTCTTCCACGGTGAGGTGTGCCATGGCAAACCGCCCATTCTCCGAGTTTCCCGCCCATGAACGGCAAGACGTCGAGGCCGTGTTCCGGCAAGTCGGTCTTGCGTCACAAGAGTTCGAGATCTCAGACGTCAATGGCACGTCGGCCCGGCAGGTCACCGTGCGAAGGCAGCGCACCGGGGCCGAAAGCGTCTACGACGCCAGCCCCGGCAACGTATGGGTCGAGGAGTTCGAGAGCGATCTCGAGTGCGGCCTGTTCGGCCAGGTCTCGGTCTGACGGCGCTGGCGGTGCATGATCAGGCACCCAGGAGTGCCAGCCTGCCAGCGTCCTGACCGACGCTAGGACGTGTGCCGCCCGCGTTCCGGCGCGCGGCCGACAATGGCGGCGCCCGCGATCAACTCCTTCAGCAGCGCCAGCGACGACGCGCCGGGCATCCGGCACGGGTCCAGCTCGCCCTGGGCGGAGTAGCGCAGCAGCGTGGCGGCGTTGATCTTGCTCGCGTTGACGCGGCCCATCGACCAGCCCGCGAAGGCCCGCTCGGCGATTTCCTCGTAGTGCAGCAGCACCACGTCGTGGTGGCGCTTGTCCCGGCCAATGCTGAGGTACAGGCGCGAAACCGCCTCGCGGTCGCCTTCGAGCGCCTGCAGGAACACCCCGTTGCCGTGGCAGAGCACCCCGGTAATGCCATGGAGCAGGTTCTGCGCGAGGCTGGTTTCGAGAATATCGTCCAGCATGGCCGGTTCCATCGGCGCGCTGGCGCGGCTGGCGTAGATCAGGCGGACTAGCATCGGCAAATCCTCAGCGGCGATTCAGGTTGAGCAGCGTCAGGAACTCACGGCGCAGCTTGTCGTCCTTGAGGAACGAGCCGCGCATGACGCTGTTGGTCATCTTGGCGTCGGTGTCGCGCACGCCGCGCCAGTGCATGCAGAAATGCTCGGCCTCCATGACGATGGCCAGGCCATCGGGGTTCATCTTCTCCTGGAGCAGATCGGCGATCTGCGCCACCGCTTCCTCCTGGATCTGCGGACGGCACATGATCCATTCGGCCATGCGCGCGTACTTGGACAGGCCGATCAGGTTGGAATGGCGGTTCGGCATCACGCCGACCCAGAGACTGCCGATGATCGGGCACAGGTGGTGCGAGCACGCGCTGCGCACGCGGATCGGGCCCACGATCATCAGTTCGTTGAGCTGCTCGACGTTCGGAAACTCGGTGACCTCCGGCGCCTTGGCGTAGCGGCCCGCGAAAATCTCCTTCAGGTACATCTTGGCCACGCGGCGCGCGGTCTCGCGCGTGTTGTGATCCTGGTCCACGTCGATGACGAGCGTGCGCAGCACCTCTTCCATGCGCGCCTCGACTTCGGCCTGCAACGCGTCCAGCTCGCCGTGCTCGATAAAGCGGGCGATGTTGTCGTTGGCGTGGAAACGCTCGCCGGCGGCTTGCAGGCGGCCCCGGATGCGTTCCGAGACTGGTGTGGAGGCGGGCGCGGGGAGGGAATCCCCGGAATGATCCTTGTGTGGCATGAGCGGGTGCTGGGGCAGTGGTGCGCGGTGCTTCACTATATGGCAGATGGCAGGGCGCCACAACCGGCCCCATCCGCGTGGGCAAACCGGCTAGCGCAGCACGGCCAGTGCCGGCAGCAGCGCCAGCGGCATGACAAGGGCGCCAGTCTTCAGGAATGTGCCGGCGCCCACGGCATGGCCCTCACGCCGTAGGGCGGTCAGCCACAGCAGCGTGGCCAGCGAGCCGGTAACGGAGAGGTTCGGGCCCAGATCCACGCCGATCAGCACCGCTGCCGTCACGGTGTCCGAGGCGTGGCCGGCCGCCAGCGCCGAGGCCGACAGCAGCCCCGCCGGCAGGTTGTTCACGATATTGCTGATTACGCCCACCATCACGCCGGCCAGCCCGGCACCGAGCAGGCCGGCCGGGCCACCCTGCGCGGACATCGTGGAAAGATCGCGCACCCAGTGCGCCAGCGTATCGACCAGCCCGGTGCGTTCCAGGCCCGCCACCAGCACGAACAGCCCCGCCACCAGCGGCAGCACGCCCCAGGAAACCTCTTTCAGCGCCGGCACCAGCAGGCGGGGCCGCGTGGCGCAGACGGCGGCCAGCGTGGCCAGCCCGCCGAGGCAACTCGGCCAACCCAGGTCCTGGCCGCGCAGCGAGGCCACCAGCAGCGCCAGCCCGGTACCGACGATGCCGAGCGTGGTCAGCCATGCCTGCGGCGTCAGCGGCGGCACGGGTACGTCTGAATCGATGCGTTCCGCCAGCGCATGGCGCTGCGTCCAGTACAGGACGACGAAGGTCATGACGATGGCGACCACGGACGGCAGTGTGAAGCGTGCGAGCCAGCCCGCCAGCGGCGGCATCCGCTCGCCGAACAGCACGAGATTGGCCGGATTCGAGATCGGCAGCACGAAGCTCGCCGCGTTGGCGATGAATGCGCAGGCGTAGAGGTAGGGCAGCGGATGCTTGACCCGCGCGGCGCGCGTGGCCGCCAGCACCGCCGGCGTCAGCACCACGGCGGTGGCGTCGTTCGACATGAACACCGTGACCGCCGTGCCGAAGCCGTAGACCAGCAGGAACAGCCGGCGCGCCGAGCCCCTCGCGCCGCGCACGGCCAGCGCGGCCACATGGTCGAACAGGCCGGTCTTGCGGGCCAGTTCCGAGATCAGCATCATCCCGGCCAGGAACAGGTAGACGTCGTTGCCGCGCGCCACGGCGGCCAGCGCCTCGCGCCAGGGCAGCAGGCCCGCCACGCAGAGCAGCAGCGCGCCGGCCATGGCCCAGAAGGCTTCGGGCAGACGGAACGGACGCAGCAGCACGCCGGCGGTGGCCGCCGCGGCCACCGTCCAGATCATCGAGGCATGTTCACCGGGCATGGGAGGGAGCGTGTCGTCGGTTCAGAGCGGCGCGGCGGGGCTGGCCAGGGCAGCGGGCGGCAAACTGGTCGCGGCGGGCGTGGGGCCGGCCGGGCCCGGCGTCACCGGCACGCCGGCATCGGCAGGCAGGTCCGCCACCGCTGGCGGGGGCGGGAAGCCCAGCGCCGCGATGCCGTGCGCGCCGTCCGCGTTCTCGGCATAGGCCCAGTCGCCGTTGAACTTGGCGAGGTCCGCAGGCGGGGGGAAGGGGGCTTCCGGCACGCCGGCCAGCCGGCCTTCCATATAGGCGGCCCAGATCGGCAGCGCCGTGGTGGCGCCGAACTCGTGCCGGCCCAGGCTGTGGTTGTCGTCGAAGCCCATCCACGTCACCGTGACCACGTCGGCCGCATAGCCGGCGAACCAGCCGTCCACGGCATCGTTGGTCGTACCGGTCTTGCCGGCGATGTCGCCGCGCCGCAGGTAGCGCCGCACGCCGTTGCCGGTGCCGGCATCGACCACGCTCTGCAACAGGCTGTCCATCACGAAAGCGTTGCGCGCGGAAATCACTTGCGGCGGTTCCGCACCTGCATCGCCCGTGCCGGCGGTAAACAGCACGTTGCCTTCGCCATCGGTGATCTTGTCGATCAGGTACGGCTCCACGCGATGGCCGTGGTTGGCAAACACGCCATAGGCGGCCGCCAGCCGCAGCGGGGAGGTGCTGCCGGTACCCAGCGCCAGCGGCAGGTAGGGCGGCAGCCGCTTGGTGGCGAAACCGAACTTGCCGGCATGCTCGATGGCGTACGGCACGCCCACGGCCTGCAAGGTGCGGATGGCCGGCAGGTTGCGCGACTCGGCCAGCGCCTGGCGCACCGTGATCGGGCCCACGAAGCGGTTGTCGTCGTTCGACGGCTGCCAGCGCGGATTGTCCAGCGGCGCGTCGTTGATCAGCGTGGCCGGCGAGATGCCGCGCTCCAGCGCCGCGGAATAGATAAAGGGCTTGAAGGTCGAGCCGGGCTGGCGCTGGGCCTGCGTGGCGTGGTTGAAGCGATTGGTGGCGAAGTCCGCGCCGCCGATCATGGCCTCGATGGCGCCGGTGCGGCTGTCCAGCGAGACCAGCGCGGCCTGGGGCAGGGCGGCGTTAGGGGCATCGGCAGGCTTGGCGCCGTGGCGCTTGCCATAGCGCTCCAGGCCGGCCTGCACGGCGTCGTAGGCCAGCGTCTGGCGCATCGACGACACCGTGGTGTAGACATTCAGCCCGCGTGTATAGGCGTCGTCGCCAAAGCGGTCGTGCGCCAGTTGCCGGGCGAGTTCGGCCACGTACTCGGCATGGCCCGCGAAGCGGCCATTGCCGGCGTTGCTGACCACCAGCCGGGCCGCGCGCGCCTCGCGGTATTCATCCTGGTTGATCATGCCGAGCGCCAGCATGCGCCCCAGCACGTACTCCTGCCGCCGCTTGGCGCGCGGGAAGTTGACCACCGGATTCATCGTGGAGGGCGCCTTGGGCAGCCCGGCCAGCATCGCGGACTCCGCCAGCGACAACGCCGCGAGCGGCTTGCCGAAGTAGGTCTGCGCGGCACTGCCAAAGCCGTAGGCGTGCTCGCCCAGGTAGACCTGGTTCATGTACAGCTCGAGGATGCGCGCCTTGGGCAGCGTGCGGTCGATCTGCCAGGCCAGCAGGATCTCGTACCACTTGCGGGACAGCGTTTTCTCGCGCGAGAGGTAGAAATTGCGCGCCACCTGCATGGTGATGGTGGAGGCGCCCTGCGCGTAGCCTTCGCCCAGATTGGCCAGCGCGGCGCGGAACAGGCCCGGCACGTCCACGCCCACATGATGGAAGAACTGGTCGTCCTCGGCGGCGAGCAGTGCATTGGACATGCGCTGCGGCACGTGCTCGATCGGGATGAACTCGCGGTGCTCGGTGCCGAACTCGCCGATCAGCACGTCGTCGCTGGTGTAGACACGCAGCGGCACGTCGGGGCGGTAGTCGCGCAAGGCATCGACATTGGGGAGCTGCCGCAGGCTGATGACCGCGGCAAAACCGGCGAGCAACACGCCGCTCGCTGCCAGCGCCGCGGTGACGGCGGCAGCCTTGACTGCAAATCTTTTCATGGCGCGCATTCTACCGTGCTGCAGGTAGCGGCAACGCCACTCCGGTATCTGAATGATCGGTGGGTGGCACCTTATCCACACGGACGGTCGGTCGTTCGTGTGGATGATGAGGCACTTGTTGCGCGAATTCGCAGAGGGCCTGCCACGTCTCGGGCCGTTCGACGATGGTGAAGTGGTCCACGCCGGGAATGGTCTGGAGCGAAACCGGCCCCGGCCAGGCCGCCATCAGCCGTTCCGAGCACTCGTGCGGGACCACGTCGTCCGTCTCGGCCAGCAGCACCTTGGTGCTCTGCACGACCTTCTTGCAGTGCGAAATCGAGTCGAAATGGTGACGCATGAGCTGGCGCAGCGGCACCAGCGGAAAGCGCTTGCGGACGATTTCCAGCAGCGAGTCGTAGGGGGTGATCAGCTGCAGGCTTTCGAAATCCTGCAGATCGGCGAGCTGGATGGCCACCCCGGTCCCGAGCGAGCGGCCCACCACGTGCACGCGCACGCCGGGAAAGGCGCGGCGGATATGGAGCAGGAACTGGCTGGCATCGGCCACGGCGGCGGCCTCTGAAGGCATGCCGTCAGAATGGCCCAGGCCGCGATAGTCGAATGTGGCGAAGCCCATGCCCGGCGCCAGCCACTTCACGTATTGCAGGGTTTCCAGCACGTCCTCGCCACGGCCCGGCAGGTAGAACAGCAGGTCCCGCACGCCTTCGTGGTCCGCGTGGTAGACGTAGCCCCGGAACAGGCCGCCCGGCACGGTGTGCGAATAGGCGACGATGCCTTCGGGCAGGTCGCGCGGCGGGCGCCGGCGGGCATCGAACAGCAGCTTTTCCTGGTTCACGGCCAGGTAGGTCCAGTAGCAGACAAAGCCGCCGGCGGTCAGCAGCGTGGCGGCGACCGAGCGGCGGAGCAGCGTGGTGAGGCGGGGGGCGTCAAGGTCAGACATGGGGCGATGGGGCAGGCGCGGCGGCAGGTGGCGACGAAGCTACCTGATTTTGAGGGATGAGGGCGTTCGACCGCCAGAGGCGCCGCCGAGTTCTTGTACGATACGCCTCACAAACATGGAAGGAACCTTGGCATGAACGACGAACAGAAGCGCGCGGAAGAAAACGAGGCGATGGAACGCGTGGTCAACGCCACGCGCCAGGTACAGGTGGCGTTTGCCGCGCTGCAGAGCCAGTATCCGCCGCAGGGCAGCGGCAAGCCGTCGAAGATGGCGCTCCAGACCTTCGACGCCGCGCTCCAGGCGCTCGAAGACGCACAGGCCGGCTTCGACGATCTGCTGACCGAACTGCTCGACGGCAACCGCTGACTCCCTGTCACGCGTCATCTACGGTTGCAGCGTGAACCGCTGCTGCCGCACCGAGGCCGAATCCAGGCCGACCTGCACGTTGAAATCGCCCGGCTCGGCCACGTACTCCAGCTTGCCGTTGTAGAAGCGCAGCTTGTCCTCGCCGATCGGGAAGCTCACCACGCGGGACTCGCCCGGCTTGAGCATCACCTTGCGGAAGTCCTTCAGCTCCTTCACCGGCCGCACCACCGAGGCGGTCACGTCCTGAATGTAGAGCTGCACCACGGTCTCGCCTTCGCGCGTGCCGGTGTTCTTCACCGTCACGCTGGCGGTGATCTGGCCGTTGCGCGGCAGCGCCTGGCCCGAGAGCGCCACGTCGGAGAGACTGAACGTGGTGTAGCTCAGGCCATAGCCGAACGGATACAGCGGGCCGGATTCCTCCTCGAAGTACTGGGAGGTGTAGTTCGGCGGCTTGCCCGGCGTGAACGGCCGTCCAATGCGCAGGTGGTTGTAGTACGTGGGAATCTGGCCGAGCGAGCGCGGGAACGAGATCGGCAGCTTGCCGGACGGGTTTTCGTCGCCAAACAGCACATCGGCGATGGCGTGGCCGCCCTCGGTGCCCGGATACCAGGCTTCCAGCAGCGCGTCGGCGTTGTCGCGCTCCCAGTTGATGGTCAGCGGGCGGCCGTTCATCAGCACCACCACCAGCGGCTTGCCGGTGGTGCGCAGCGCCCGCAGCAGCGTCTGCTGGCTGCCCGGCAGGGACAGCGTGGTGCGGCTGGAAGCCTCGTGCGACATCCCGCGCGACTCGCCCACGGCCACCACGATGGTATCGGCCTGCCGCGCCATCTCCACGGCCTCGGCAATCATCTCGCCCGGGGAGCGCTTGTCCTGCACCACCTCGGGGTTATCCCAGTTCAGGAAGTTCAGGTAGCCGACCACGCGTTCGTCGTCGGTCATGTTGGCGCCGCGCGCGTACCTCACCTGGCCGCTTCCGGCCAGCGCGTCGCGCATGCCCTGCAGCAGCGTCACGGACTGGGTGGCCTTGCCTGCCGCCGACCAGCTACCCATGATGTCGATGGGCGCGTCAGCCAGCGGGCCGATCACGGCCACCGTGCCGCCCTTCTTCAGCGGCAGCGTCTGGTTGCGGTTTTCCAGCAGCACGAGCGACTTGCGCGCCGCGGTGCGGGCCTCCGCGCGGTGCAGGCGGCTCTCGGCGTTCACGTCGGCCGGGTCCTGTGCCGCCGTGCCGATGCGGCGATACGGGTCCTGGAACAGGCCCATGTCGTACTTGGCGCCCAGCACCTCGCGCACGGCCTCGTCGATCAGCCGCACCGGCACCTCGCCTGTCTTCACGAGGTCGGGCAACTGCTCCAGGTAGCGCGAATCCGCCATGCTCATGTCCACGCCGGCCTCGATGGCGAGGCGGGCGGCCTGGCGGCCGTTGTCGGCCACGCCGTGGCGCAGCAACTCGTCGATGGCGCCGTGGTCGCTCACGGTCACGCCCTTGAAGCCCCATTCCTTGCGGAGCAGGTCGCGCAGCAGCCATTTGTTCGACGTGGCCGGCACGCCGTTCACCGAGTTCAGCGCGATCATCACCCCGCCGGCACCCGCGTCCAGCCCGGCGCGATAAGGCGGCAGGTAGTCCTGGTACATACGCTGCGGGCTCATGTCCACGGTGTTGTAGTCGCGCCCGCCCTCCACGGCGCCGTACAGCGCGAAGTGCTTGACGAAGGCCATCACGCTGTCCGGGTTGGCCGGCGTGGCGCCCTGGAAGCCGCGCACGCTGGCGCGCGCGCACTGGGAGACCAGATAGGGGTCTTCGCCAAAGCCCTCGGAGGTGCGCCCCCAGCGCGGATCGCGCGAGATATCGACCATCGGCGCGAAGGTGGCATCCAGGCCGTCGGCGCTGGCTTCCTTGCCCGAGATGCGCGCGGCCTGCTCGACCACGGCCATGTCCCAGCTCGACGCCAGGCCGAGGCTGATCGGGAACACCGTGCGATGGCCGTGCACCACGTCATAGGCGAAGAAAATGGGAATCTTCAGGCGGCTCTGCTGCGCGGCGGCGTCCTGGAGCGGGCGGTTGTCGGCGCGGGTCACCGAGTTGAAGGTGCCCCCCACGCGGCCGGCGGCGATTTCCTTGATCAACTGCGGCTGCGGCATGTCCTGGCCGATGCTGATGAGCCGCAGCTGGCCGATCTTCTCCTCCAGGGTCATCTTGCCGATCAGGTCGGCGATGAACGCGTTCTTGTCGCCGGCGGCGACCGGTGCGGCGCCGGCCAGCGCCGGCGTACAAACCAGGCTGGCCGCAAGGGCCAGCGTCGAAAGCAATCGCATGTGGTGAGTCTTCCCCAATGAGCCAGGCCCGCAATCATGCCCCGAAGTGCCCTGAAAGTGTGCACAAGGGTGCAGGAAGCGGCGCCGGCCGGCTGTCGTCCAACGTCTGATCGGCACGTCGGGCGAAATCGGTTATTTTTGTGGACTGCGCCGGCAGTTTACCCAAATAGGACGGCAACTTTGCCTCCCGGGCGCTGTCAGCCTGTTTTCGATTCGATTTTTCTGGAGGGATTCGTGGTTCTTGCCGTCTTTGCCGCGTCATTACGTAACAAGATGCAACTTGCCTTGCCGGCCATCGCGCTCGCGGGCGCGTTCGTGGCCAGCACGCCAGCCGCCGCCTTCTCGCTCGACGACGTGACCACCCGCGCCAGATCGATGGCGGACCAGCCCTATGTGGCCCCGGTCAGCAACCTGCCGCCGGCCTTCTCGAAGATGCAGTTTGCCGACTACATCAAGATCCAGCCGAAGATGGATGCGGTGGAGTGGAAGGACCAGCCCACGCCGTACCGGCTGGGCTTCTACCATCAGGGCATGCACTTCAGCACGCCGGTCAAGATCAACGAGATCGTCGGCAGGAACGTGCAGGAGATCCGCTACTCGCCCACCCGTTTCGATTTCGGCGACCTCAAGCTCGACAAGGCCGCGACCAACAACCTCGGCTACGCAGGCTTCCGCGTGCTCTACCCGCTGAACCGGCCAGACAAGCTCGATGAAGTGATGAGCATCCTGGGCGCGAGCTACTTCCGCGTGATCGGCAAGGGCCAGGTCTACGGGCTCTCCGCGCGCGGGCTGGCGATCGATACCGGCCTGCCCGTGGCCGAGGAGTTCCCGGCCTTCCGCGAATTCTGGATCGAGCGGCCTACGGCGCCGGGCAAGCCGCTGGTGTTCTTCGCGCTGATGGATTCCCAGCGCGCCACGGGCGCCTACCGCTTCGAGCTGATGCCGGGCACGGACGCAACGCTGAAGGTCCAGGCGCGCGTGTTCATGCGCGGCGCGGTGACCAAGCTCGGCATTGCGCCGCTGACCAGCATGTTCCTGTTCGGCCCGAACCAGCAGCGCGACGCCAACAACTTCCGCCCGGCGCTGCATGACTCGAACGGGCTCTCCATCCACACCGGCGACGGCGAATGGCTGTGGCGCCCGCTGAACAACCCCAAGCATCTGGCGATCAGCACCTTCCAGGTGAACAACCCGCGTGGGTTCGGCCTGATGCAGCGCGGCCGCGAGTTCTCGGCCTACGAGGACCTCAAGGACCGCTACGACCTGCGCCCGAGCGCGTGGATCGAGCCGCAGGGCGACTGGGGCCGCGGCAAGGTCGAGCTGGTGGAGATTCCCACGCCGGACGAGACCAACGACAACATCGTCGCGTTCTGGACGCCTGACCAGCTGCCGCCGAAGGGCCAGCCGATCAGGGCCGACTACACCATGCACTGGACCATGGACGAGCGCGCGATGGTCGACAAGGACCTCGCCTGGGTCAAGCAGACGCTGCGCAGCGCGGGCGAGATCATGCAGGCCAACCTGATCCGCCATCTGGATGGCAGTCTGGGCTTCGTGGTCGACTTCGAGGGCGGCGCACTGGCCAAGCTGCCGCCGAACGCGCCGGTGCGCGCGTCGTTCAGCGTCAGCGACAACGCCGAGGTCATCGAGAACATCCTGCAGCCGAACCCGGTGACCAAGGGCTACCGGGTGACGCTGCGGATCAAGGTCAAGGACCCGAAGAAGGTGGTGGAGATGCGCGAGGCGCTGGTTTCCGGCGACAAGGTGCTCAGCGAGACGTGGAGCTACCAACTGCCGCCGGATTCGATGCCGGCCAACTGATCACGGATCGCCGTACGGCGATGCACCCGAGCGGGCCGCCTTAGCGCGGCCCGTTTTTCTTGGGGAGGGGGATGCGCCCGGCGCCTTCCCGCAGCGGCTTGAGCAGGTCCGACAGCCCGTTGTGGTCGAGTTCGTGCATCAGCGCCAGCAGGCGGCCAATCTCGCCGGGCGGGAAGCCCTCGCGCGCGAACCAGTTCAGGTAGTTGCCGGGCAGGTCGGCAATCAGCGTGCCCTTGTGCTTGCCAAACGGCATGGTGCGCGTGACGAGCAGGCGCAGGGCTTCGGCGTCGGGAAGCATGGGCGGCTATCGGTTGGGTCGGGAAAGCGGGCATTGTAGCGCCGCCGCCGGTCACTCGGCGTCGTGGAAGATGATGCCGAGCGTGTGGCGCATGCCCGAGCGCAGGCGGCTCACGCCGTGACGCATGTTCACCCTGTAGGGCCCGCGCGTGCCCTGCACGGGCCGCTGGCTGACCGCGAAGACCACCGCGTCGCCCTGCGCCAGCGCCACCACTTCCGCGCGCGACTGCATGCGCGGGCGCTGCTCCGTCATCACGAACTCGCCGCCGGTGAAGCCGGTGCCGGGCGCCGACAGCAGGATCGCCACCTGGAGCGGGAACACCTGTGCGCCGTACAGGTCCTGGTGCAGGCAGTTGTAGTCCCCCTCGCCATAGGCCAGCAGCAGCGGCGTGGGCCGGCGCTGGCCGGCGCGGTGGCACGCGTCGAGAAAGACGGCGTGCTCGGGCGGAAATTGCCGTTCGATGCCCATGGCCGCGTGCCAGCGGTTGGCCACGGGCACCAGATGCGGATAGAGCGCCGTGCGCAGCCCTTCGACCAGCGGCGGCAGCGGGTAGCGGAAGTACTTGTACTCGCCCCGCCCGAAGCCGTGCCGGCCCATGACGATGTGCGACCGGTACAGGGCGTCTTCGTCGTAGCGCGCCGCCAGGGCGTCGCATTCGGCGGTCGAGAGCAGGCCCGGGATGGTTGCGCAGCCCTGCGCGTCGAGGTCTTGCGTGATGGCGTCCCAGTCGAGCGCGCTCACGCGCTGCGCCGGATCGTGCTGGTAGGAAGATGTCCGCATCCGCATACCTTAAGCCACCGGCGGGCGCCGCGCTCGCCGGATTCGGACCCCCGTTCCAAACTGTTGTTCCAAATGTCACCGATGGTGCGGCCCCGCACGGAGCGTGGGTGTCACGCTGGCTTATCTTTCGTCGGTCAGCAACCTCAAACAGGAATGATTGCCGATGAAAGACGAGCATATGGCGGCCCACGGAGCTGACCAGGCACCTGCATCCATTCGCGAAACCGGGGCCTTCAGCAAGGCCAGTGCCCTCCCGATGAAGCCCTGCGAGATCCAGCCCGGCTGGGTGCGCAGCGGCCAACCCGTGACGCACTACAGCGAGCATTCGACCGCGGCGGATGAACTTGCCTGGACCTCTGTGTGGGACTGCACACAAGGCGCCTTCGAGTGGCACTACGCGCTCGACGAGATCGTCTACATCCTCGAAGGCGAGACCCGCGTGACGGATGCCCACGGGCGCACCCACACGCTGCGGGCTGGCTCGATTGGCTACTTTCCGGCGCATACCACGTGGTACTGGGAGGTAGACCAGTACGTACGCAAGGTGGCGATCTGCCGGCGCGAGGTGCCTGTCGGCCTGCGCCTGGCCACGCGCTTGCTGGCGCGGATCAACCTCGATGGGCGGCTGCTGCGCCGCCTGCGCGCCAGGGGCCAGGTCACCGGCGCCATCACGCGCAAGCGCGCGGCGGCGTTGATGCTGATGCTGGCGGCGGCTGTCGGGGCCATCGCGGCCACGTAAGACGGCTAGGGTTCGCCCGGCGCCAGCTTGTCCAGCAGGCGCAGCAGCGTCTGCCGCTCTGCCTCGGAGAGCTGCGCGCCGATGCGGGCGTCGTGGTCGCAGACCGCCTCGGTCACGGCGGCCAGCGTCTGGCGGCCCGTGGCCGTCAGCGCCAGCGCGTACGCACGCCGGTCCGTGGGCGAAGGCTCGCGCGCGACCAGCTGCATGGCTTCGAGCGCATCGAACAGCATCACCGCCCCGGAGCGGGCGATGCCGAGGATGCGCGCGAGGTCCGTCAGCCGCACGCCGGGATTCCGCGCGATGATCTGCAACGCCGAGAAACGCGGCGGCGTGATCTGCCACGCCGCGAGCGAACGGACGAAATCCTCGTAGATGCGGATCTGCGCGCGGCGGATGGCGTAGCCGGTCAGCGTGTCCAGCACGCCGTAGTCCACGTCGGGCAGATGGGGGTTGAAGTGCCCCTCGCCGTCTGCGCCCTCGCCGAGGGCCGGATCCGGCGCCAGCGGCTCGCGCGTCTTGCGCGTGCTAGACCCCTTACCTGTTGCCGTCATCGTCAGCGCACGACGAAATAGCGCAGCACCACGCGGTCCGGGTAGCGCGCGCCAGTGGCCACGAAGGTGTGGCGCATCAGCCAGAGGTAGGCGGGCGTGGCGGTCTCGAAGCGTGGTGCGGTGCGGAAATAGAGGCGGGACGGGTCCACCGTGCCGCCCGCGTTGAGCTGGGCGATATCGGCCTCCGTGCCGCTGCGCACGCCGGCGTTGACGATATAGATGCGCGCGCCGTCGTCGGTTTCCAGCACATAGCGCGCTTCGATGTCGGCCGTGGTCCAGCCGTCGCCGCTGCCGGGGCGGATCAGCTGGAAGTCCGCGCCGCCGGGCAGGATGCGGCCATTGAGCAACGGCCCGGACGCCGTGCCGGACAGGATCGGGATCACGCGGCGCTGGCCGAGCGGCCCGGCGCCGAGATCCGTGGCGGGTGCCACCGCGATCTCAAAGTCCGCCACCAGTTCCAGCGCCGGCGTGGGCAGGGCGAGCGTCATTTCAGCAGCTTCCAGTTGCCGTTGTCGATGGTCAGCATCACCCGGCCGCGATTGTCGAAGCCGAAATGGTCCTGCGCCGTGTAGTTCAGTACGCCGTGGGAGACGACGATGTCGCGCTCGCTTTCCAGGGCGTCGCGCAGCGCCTTGCGGAACTCGGGCGTGCCCGGCTTGGCGTGCTTGAGCGCCACTGGCACGATGCGCTGCAGCACCAGCCCCGCGTCATACGGATGGGCGCCGAACTGTGTGCGGGTTTCCGGCCCGTACTGCTTCTCGTAGCGCGTGACGTAGTCGAGGCCCGGTTTGCGCGGCGCGCTGTCCGCCGGCAGCTGCTCGGCCACGATCACCGGCCCCGCCGGCAGGATCGCCCCGTTGACAGCCTTGCCGCCAATGCGGATCAGGTCGCGCGTGGCCGCGCCGTGCGTCTGGTAGACCGGGCCGGTGTAGCCGCGCTCGCGCAGCGTGGTGTGCGGCAGCGCCGCGCCGGTGCCGGCGCCGGCAATCAGCATCGCGTCAGGCTTGGCAGCCATCATCTTGAGCACCTGGGCGGTCACGCTGGTGTCGGAGCGCGCGTAGCGCTCGGTGGCCAGGATGCGGATGCCCTTCGCCGACGCGGCGCTGGTGAACTCCTTGAGCCACGTTTCGCCGTAGGCGTCGGCAAAGCCGATAAAGGCGACGCTCTTGACGCCATTGGCCTGCGCCCGGGCGGCCACTGCGTCGGCCATCAGCTTCACTGGCTGGGCCAGCCGGTAGGTCCACGCGCCGCGCCCGGGCTTCAGTTCGATGGGCGAGAAGGCGAGCTGTACGGTCTGGCTCTCGTCCGCGACTTCCGAGATGGCGATGGACGGCGCCACCGACGACGAGCCGAGGATGATGTCGACCTTGTCCTCGGTCACAAAGCGCCGCGCCACCTTGGTGCCCTGCGTGGGGTCCGAGGCGTCGTCCATGAGGATGTAGCGGATCTTCTCGCCGCCGATGGTCTCGGGCAGGAACGGCATGGTGTTCTTCTGCGGAATGCCGAGCGAGGCGGACGGGCCGGTCGAGGAAATGCTGACGCCGACGGTGACCTCGGCATGGGCGAGGCCGGCGGCCAGCAGCAGGGCCGGCAGGGCATTCAGGCTGAGGCGGATGGGGTGCGGCTTCATGTTGTCTCCCTGTTTTGTTGTGATGTCAGGCGCGCGGGGCGTCGGCCTGGAGTTGCTGCTGGCCGAAGCCGGCCAGGTTCTTGTAGCGCTGGGCGATGGCCTCCAGCTCGGCGCGCGGAATCACCGCATCGATCTGGGAAAACCCCTGCGGCGCGCGCTCCTCGGCCATCTGCATGACCTGCTCGGGGCCGTTCATCCGGTTGCGCAGCACGATGCCGGCGGTGCGCGGCAGCCGTTCCGCCTCGTACTCGCGCAGCGCGTAGTCCAGGTCGGCGTGGCCGAGCAGGCAGTCGGTCAGGTAGCGGGCATCGACAATCGCCTGGGCGCTGCCGTTGGAGCCGATCGGGTACATCGGATGCGCCGCATCACCCAGCAGCGTCACGCGGCCGAAGGTCCAGCGCGGCAGGCAGTCCTTGTCCACCATCGGGAACTCGTAGATGGCCGGCGCGCCGTCGATCAGCGCGGGAATGTCGATCCAGTCCCAGCGCCAGTCGGCAAAGGCGTCGCGGAACACGGATTTGTCCACCTCACGGTTCCAGTCGCTGCGCGGCGGCTCGTCCGGGTAGCTGTCCGGCACGCGCAGCTCGGCAATCCAGTTGATCAGCGAGCGGCCCTGCCGGTGCAGCGGTGCGGAGATCGGATAGGCGACGAACTTCTGGTCCTGATGGCCGGCCATGAACATCGAACGCCCATCGAGGTAGGGCGCGGCCTCCGTGGTGGCGCGCCAGAGCAGGCGGCGGGAGAAGCGCGGTGCGTCGCCGGTCGGATAGAAGTGCCGGCGCACGGCCGAGTGGATGCCGTCGGCGCCCACCAGCACGTCGGCGTCGGCCTCGACGGTGGCGCCGTCGCTGCGGCGCCGCAGCACGAAGCGCGCGCGCTCGCCCGCCTTGCCGCCGCCCACCGAGGCGATGGATTCGATCGCATGGCCGGTATGCACCCGGTCCGCGCCCAGCCGCTGCACCGCCGTCTCGTACAGCAACATCTGGAACTGCCCGCGATGCACCGAGAACTGCGGCCAGGCATAGCCAGCGGCCATGCCGCGCGGCTCGTGCCAGATCTGCTGCCCGAGCTTGTTGTAGTAGGAAAGGGAGGATGTCTCGATGGCGATCTCGGCCAGCGCGTCCTGCAGCCCCAGCGCGGCGAGTTCCCGCACCGCATGCGGCAGCAGGTTGATGCCGACGCCAAGCGGGCGGATCTGCTCGCTGGCTTCCCAGACTTCCACATCCATGCCGTGCCGATGGCAGAGCAAGGCGAGCGTCAGCCCGCCAATGCCGCCGCCGGCGATGGCGATCTTCGGGGTCTTCATGGTCTCCTCCGCGGCCTTTTGTCCGGGCGTGGCGCGCCGGTGGCCGTTATCTGCGATGCCGAAATTGTTATGGAGTATAACTAAATGGCTCGCAAGTCCGGGGTGCCAGATCGCCCGTGTTTACCCGGGTGGCGGCGTGGCGGAGGGGTGCGCCTCGGCCTGCGCCCAGCGGCTGCGTTCGAGCCAGTAAACCATCCCCCACGCATACAGCGTGATGCCGATGAACAGCGCCATCCGCACGGCAAAGGCCGTGTAGACGTCCTTGCCGGCGGCGCTGTCCTGGATCGACTGGCCCAGCAGGATGATCAGCGTCACGAGGGTGTTGAGCCAGAACCCGGGCGTCAGCCGCGTGGGGCTGAGCCGGTAGAGTTTGCGCGCCAGCAGCAGCGCGAACAGCAGCATCCACAGGAAGAGCATCCACAGGTGCACGAACAGGCTCAGCGCGCACCAGAACAGGATGGCCAGCACGCCGCCGAGCAGCGTGGAGCCGAGCAGTTCGCGCCCGGCGTCGCGCGCGGTGGTCGTGCAGGTCTGCCGGCCCAGGCTCACGGCCTTCATCAACACCGGGGTATAGCCAGACGGGTCGGTCAGCGCCAGCAGGAACGCGGGCATCACCACCAGCGCGGCGCGCAGGGCAATCCACGTGGCCTGTAGTTCGGGCAGCGCAGCGGGCTTGGGCGCCGCCGCGCCGCCGGCCTCCGGAAACAGCCAGTGGCAGAGCGCCAGCACCGCCACCGCCATCAGCATGCCCTTGGCCAGCGCGCTGACCACCTCCAGCGCCAGGCTGAACTCGAATACGCCGGCGGAGGGAATCAAGGTGAGGCCGACGGCGAGGAAGGTCCCCACGAGGTTGCTCCCGCCGCGCAGGCCATAGCGGAAGGTGACGAACAGCCCCAGCGCGACCACCAGCACGCCGCTGAACGGCGCGTACTGCAACAGGGGAATCAGCAGCAGGCCCACGCCGGTGGTCAGCATGACCAGTAGCGTCAGCGCCACGCCGGCCTTCCAGGACAGCGGCTGGTTGACCATCGCCAGCAGGAAGGCGCACAGCACGGGCGCGAGCATCGGCACGGGCAGCGCCAGCCCGAAGCTGATCGCCATGCACAGCGCCGTGCCGAACGCCAGCCGGATGGGACGTTGCTGCCGGGGTGGGCGGGCGAGAGGCATGGCGGCGCGTGGGCGATCAATAGATATAGGACAGCCAGCTCATCACGTAGAGGAACGCGCGGCCCAGCGGATTGAGCGGATTGCCCTGCGTGGGGAAGGCCATGACTTCGGCCTGGCCGCCGATGCGGATGCCGGTCAGTCCACGCAGCTCCGCCGTATCCAGTTCGATGACCACCGGGAAGCGCTGCGCCGGACGCAGCCAGTCGCGGCTGTTCTGCACCGTGGGCAGGGTGCCGGGCGGGGCGGGCTGCCCGACACTGACGCCATAGCCGACGCTGCGCACGCGGCCTTCGAAGATGCGCCCCGGCAGGGCGTCGAGCACCACCGACACCGGCGTGCCCGGCTGCACATGGCCGAGGTTGTTCTCGGTCATCTCGGCCGTGACCCAGATGTCGTGGATCGTGATCAGCGTCATCACCGGGTTGCCGGCGGCGGCGAACTGGCCGGTATCGGTGCGCAGGTCCGTCACCAGCCCGGCGGAACGCGCGCGCACCTGGGTGTTCGACAGGTCGAGTTCGGCCTTCTCCACCGCGCCCGCCGCGCTGCGCAGCTTGGCGTTGTCTTCCGCGCTGCCGCCTTCCTGCTCGATGGCGCGCTGCACCTCGGCGCGGGACGCCGCCACCTTGCTGGTGGCCTGTTCCAGATCGGCACGGGCGATTTCGAGCCGGCGCAGCGAGATGGTGCCGGCGTCCTCCCGATAGAGCCGTTCGAGCCGGTCGCTGTCCTGCCGCGCCTTGACCTCCAGCGCCTGCGCGGCGCGCAGCGAGGCGCGTGCCGATTCGATGCCGGCCGTGCTGGCCCCGATCTGCCGGCGCGTGGCCTCCAGGTCCGCACGGGCGCGGTCCACGGCAATCCGATATTGCCCCGGGTCCACCTCGAACAGCATGGCGCCGGCCTGCACGTCCTGGTTGTTGCGCACATGCACGCGCGTGACGCGGCCGGACACCTCCGAGGCCACCGGCACGATGAACGCCTGGATCCGCGCCTGCTGGGTGTAGGGAGTGAGCCGGTCGGCGAGCAGGTACCAGACCAGGCTGATCACGATCAGCACGACGACCCAGCGGATGCCCTTGCGCGCCGGATCGGCGGGCGGAGGCGGAGCGGTTGGCGAGGTCGGCGGGGGTGGGGCCTGCGTGGTGTCTGTCATGGGGCGGCACCGGTGGGTACGCGGCGCGGTTCGTCGAGCAGCACGCCCCAGTCGGTGCGCTGCTGCATCTGGGTGCGCGTGGCGGCGTCCACGAGCATCTGGTCCGTGTGCCAGCCGCCGCCGAGCGCCTTGTACAGCGCGATCAGGTTCGACACGGCGCTGCCGCGGTTGACCAGATAGGTGTCCTGCTGGGCCGACAGCGCGCGCTGCGCGTCGAGCACGCGCTGGAAATCGGAATAGCCCTCGCGGTACAGCGCATTGGCCAGCGTCAGCGAGCGCCGCGCCGAAATGGCCGCATCGCGCAGGATCACGTCCCGCTCGAACGCCTTGATCAGCCCGCTCGCCGCGTCGTCGGCCTCGCGCGCGGCCTGCCGCACGCTCTCCTGGTAGGCCACGATCAGCTGCTGGAGCCGCGCGTCCTGCATCCGCACGTTGTTGCGGATGCGTCCGTAGTCGAATACGTTCCAGCGCAGGCTGGGGCCACCCAGCAGCGTGAAGTTGTTGGGCGTGCCGCCGAGCGTGCTGGCGGACCAGCCGATGCTGCCGATCAGCGTCAGCGACGGATAGAGGTCCGCCAGCGCCACGCCAATCAGCGCCGACTGCGCGGCGATCTGCCATTCGGCGGCGCGCACGTCGGGCCGGCGCAGCAGCAGGTTGGCGGGCACGTCCTGCAGCACGGCGCGGCCGATCAGCGGCAGCTCGCCCTCGTGCGCGGCCAGCTCCGGCAGGTTCGGCAGCGTGCCGGGCGGGCGGCCGATCAGCACGGCCAGCGCGTTGCGCGTGCGCAGGATCTGGCCTTCGAATTCGGGGATGGTGCTCAGGGTGCCGAGGTACTGGGTGCGCGCCTGCTGCAGGTCCAGTTCGTCGGTCTGGCCGCTGCGGAACAGCTTCTCGGTGATTTCGAAGCTGCGATGCTGCAGCGCCGCGTTGTCCCGCGCGATGCGCAGGCGCGCTTCGGCCGTGCGCAGCGCGTAGTAGGTCTCGGCCATCTGCGCGTGGAGCAGGACCAGCACATCGTCACGATTGGCCTGCGCGGCGAAGTAGGCGGCATCGGCGGACTCGATGGCGCGCGCGAAGCGTCCCCAGAAGTCCAGTTCCCAGCCGATATCGAAGTTGGCGCTGTACTGCCAGAAGCGGCTGTTGGCGGGATTTCGGCCGCCGGACTGGCGGCGGTCCGTGTACAGCACGTCGGCGCCCACCTGCTGCACCTGCGGAAAGCGGCCAGCCTGCGCGATGCCAAGCTGGGCGCGCGCCTCCAGCACGCGCAGGCCGGCAATCTGAAGCCCGGCATTGTGGGCATCGGCCTCGGCCATAAGCCGTTCGAGCGCCGGGTCGGCAAAGACCTGCCACCACTCGCGGAGGTCAGGCTGCGCGCCGGCTTCCGTGACCGTGTCGATGGCCTCGCTGCGCCAAGTCGCGGTCCAGTCCTCGCGCTGCGGCGTCATGTCGGGGCCCAGCCGCGCGCAGCCGTGCAGGCAACAGACGCCAAGCAGCACCAGATGCCTTGTGCGGAGCGGGCCGGGCATGGACGCGCACGTCCGCGTCAGGCCCGCGGGATCTCTACGGGGGCAACGGTGGGTGTGCCAGGTGCGCCGGGCAGGGGCGCGCCGGACACCACCTCGATGGCCACGGGCTCGCTGGCCACGGGCGGCTCTTCTACCCACAGCCAGAACAGTCGATAGCCCACGGACAGCATCACGGGGCCGATGAACAGGCCGATGACGCCTCCGGTGACCATGCCGCCCAGGGCGCCGATCAGCACCACGGGCATCGGCACATCCACGCCACGCCCGAGCATCAGTGGCTTGAGCACGTTGTCGGCCAGCCCGGCGATGAACTCGTAGATCGCGAAGGTAATGGTCGCCACGTTCGGCCCTTCCTTGTAGAGCACGTAGGCGATCACGGGCAGGGTGATCAGCGTGGCCGGCAGCTGCATGATGCCCAGGAGCAGCACCACCAGCGCCAGCACCCCGGCGCCCGGCACGCCCTTCATGATGAAGCCGATGCCGATCAGCAGCATCTGGATGAAGGCGATGCCCACCACGCCCTGCGCCACGGCGCGGATGGTGGCGGTGCACAGCGCGGCGATGCGCGGCCCACGGTCCAGCCCGAAGATGCGCGAGGCGATCTGCTCCGAGCTGCGGTGTCCTGTCTCGCCATAGGCCATGATCACGCCGGCAATGATCAGCGCGAAGATGAACACCAGCATGGCCACACCCAGCCCGGCCAGCTTGCCCAGCAGCAGCAGGCTCGTGTCGCGCAACTCGGGCAGGAACTTCTGCACCAGGCTGGTCATGTCGGTGGCGGCCTGCATCCAGACATCGTGCAGGCGCTGACCGATCAGCGGCCAGCCGGCCACGAAGTCCGGCGGCTGCGGAATGCGCATGTTGCCGCCGCGCACGGCGTTCATGGCCTCCTCCGCTGACTGGAGCAGCGCGATCCCGAGCAGGTAGGCCGGCACCATGATCAACGCCAGCGAGAGCAGGACGATGAGCGTGGCCGCACGGCCGCTGCGGTTGCCCATGCGGGCGCGTAGCCGGACGTGTAGCGGATAGATCGTGATGGCGAGGATGACCGACCACAGGACGAGGTCGAGGAAGGGGTAGAAGATCCGGAAGCAGAACACCGAGAGCACGGCGATCAGGCCGGCCCGTATCAGCACGTCGAGCATGCCGCGGGAGAGCATCCGTTCCGAGAGGGGCGTAGGCAGCATCGTTGGTCTCCTGACAGGCCGCCGAGTGCAGTCTAGACCAGCGATCCGGCAGGTACAACCAGTGCGTCACCCTCCGCGAAAACAGTCACATCGGCCCGCCAAAGTATTCATTGGCTTTTTACTGCACTTTGGCCGGGACCAGGCTACGGAACCCCGCCCAAGGGGGGCGGGGCCCGCATGCCGCTACCACTGTGGCTGCTATTTGCTACCGCTCTTGCACATCAGAATGTGTGCTTGACCCCCACCATTGCCCCGAGCTGGTTGCCGCCCGCCACCGGGTTGGCCCCGGTAGACGCGCTGTCGACGGACAGCGACAGCGAACCATGATTGTCGATATAGCCGCCGGTGGCATAGACGGACGTGCGCTTGGAGAACGCGTAACTGGCGCGCAGCGCGCCCAGCCAGGCCTTGTCGTTGCTGTGGCGGTACTGGAGATAGTAGCCCTCCGCCGCCAGCGTGACGGCCGGTGCGATGTCGTACGCCACGCCCGCGTAGAACAGGTTGCTGCGCGGGGCGGCCAGCGCCTCGTTGCGGCGGCCGATCCAGCCGAGGCCGGCCTTGGCCTTGCCGACCAGCATGTAGCCGCCCAGCGAGAGGCGGTCGTCCTTGAGGCCGCTCGAGGTCAGCCCGGCAAAGGCGCCGGGGCCGCCGCGCAGGGAATCGTATGCGGCGTGCACCGACCACCAGTTGGTCTCGTACATCAGCAGCGCCGACCATTCGCGGCACGCCTTGCTGTCCGCCGCGTTCTCGCCGGCGCAGTTGGCGCCGGAGGGGCTCGGGCCGGCGTTCACCGTATCGCGCCCGAAACTGTAGGTGGCGCCCACCGTGAAGCCGCCGAACTTGCCCTTGTAGGCGATCGAATTATCGGCGCGCGTATTGGGGAGATAGTTGTCGAGCGAGCTGGAGCCGTAGGCGTTCGGCCCGAGGATGTCCGAGTCCAGCGTGGCCCAGAACAGCATGGTGTACTGGCGGCCGAAGCTGACCTGCCCCCAGTTGCTGGAGAGACCCACCCACGCCTGCCGGCCGAACAGGCGGCCGCCCTGGTTGGAGGTGCCGCTGTCCGGCGCGAAGCCGGACTCCAGCACGAAGTTGGCCTTCATGCCGCTGCCGAGGTCCTCCGTGCCGCGCAGGCCCCAGCGGGACGGCACCGTGCCGCTCAGGTTGGCCATCTTGACGACGGAGTTGCCGGCCGCGCCGACGTGGTTGACGTACTCGACCCCGGTGTCGACCACCCCGTACAAGGTGACGGATTGTGCACTCGTCACCGCCGGCACGCCGGCCGCCAGCGCAAGCGCCGCTGCCGCCGTTCTTCGTTTTCCCAGTTTTCCCAGTTTCATGCTTCTCCTCCTTATGTTTTTTTTAAGGCTCGTGTGAAAGATCGTTCTAGCTGGCCGTGCGCTGCTCCCTGGCCTGCTCTTTGGCCTTGAGTTGGGCATCCAGCCGCCCGTAGACCCGCCGCGCGTTGCCTTCGTAGATCAGCTGGCGCTCGGCGTCGGTCAGCGCGGCCTGGTCGATGTAGCGGCGCGTGTCGTCGTAGTAGTGGCCGGTCTCCGGATCGATGCCGCGCACGGCGCCGATCATCTCGGAGGCAAACAGCACGTTCTCGACCGGCATCACCCGCGTCAGCAGGTCGATGCCGGGCTGGTGGTAGACGCAGGTATCGAAGAACACGTTGTTGAGCAGGTGCTCGCGCAGCGGTGGCAGCTTCATCTCCTGCGCCAGCCCCCGGAAGCGCCCCCAGTGGTAGGGCACCGCGCCGCCGCCGTGCGGAATCACGAACTTCAGGGTCGGGAAGCGCCGGAACAGGTCGCTGGTCAGCACCTGCATGAAGGCCGTGGTGTCGGCGTTGAGGTAGTGCGCGCCGGTGGTGTGGAAGCAGGCGTTGCAGCTCGTGCTGACGTGGATCATCGCCGGCAGGTCGTACTCGACCAGCTTCTCGTAGATCGGGAACCAGTACGGGTCCGACAGCGGCGGCGAGGTCCAGTGGCCGCCCGAGGGATCCGGGTTCAGGTTCACGCCGACGAAGTTGAAGTCGCGCACGCAGCGTTCCAGCTCGGGAATGCAGGTGGCGATGTCCACGCCCGGCGACTGCGGCAGCATGGCCGCGCCGACGAAGTGATCGGGAAACAGCTGGCTGACCCGGTAACAGAGCGTGTTGCAGATGGCCGCCCAGGTGGCGCTGGTCTCGAAGGTGCCGATGTGGTGCGCCATGAACGAGGCGCGCGGGGAGAAGATCGTCAGGTCCAAGCCGCGCTCGCGCATCAGCCGCAGCTGGTTCTGGGCGATGGCCTCGGCCAGTTCGTCGTCGCTGATGTGCAGGGCGTCCGGCGAGGGCGCCAGCGCCGGCGCGGTCAGGCTGGCGATCTGGCGCTGGCGCCAGGCTTCGAGGGCTTTGGGTGCCGTGGTGAAATGGCCGTGGCAGTCGATGATCATGCGTTACAGGTCCAGTCAGGGGAGGGGCCACGCGCTGGCGGGAATCAGCACCTCGCCGCGCATGATGGGACGCGCGGTACGCACCAGCGCGCTTCTGACGATCGACCCCGGGCGTGCCGGGTCGGTCTCGAGTTCTACGGTGAATTCGCCGGTCGGGTGCGCCACGCTGATGGTGTGGACCGGCCCGGCGCCGCGCAGCACGGCTACGCCCGCCGCGACGGTGCCCGGCAGCACGCATGCGGTGCCGACAGTGATCGCGGCCAGCACGCCAATCGCCTCGTGGCAGACGCGGGGGATAAAGCAGCGCGTGGCGATGCTCGCGGCGGCGTCGCGCGGTGGCGCGATCAGGCACATCTTCGGATAGCTCTTGGCCGACACGTCCCCCAGGCCCATCATCTCGCCGGCCACCAGCCGCAGCGCTTCGATCACCGCCTTGAGCGCGCTGTCGGCGTTCAGTTCGGCAACGGACTGGTAGGCGGTGCGCTGGAGATCGGCGGCGCGCAGCAGCACCATCGGCATGCCGTTGTCGATCAGCGTGGCGGCCACGCGAAGCGGCTCGCCGGTCTGCGGGTCGCGGATGGCGAGGGTGTCGATGGCGTTGCCGGTGGGCAGCAGCGCGCTGCACACCGAGCCGGCCGTGTCGAGGAAGTCGATCACGATGGGCGCGGCGGTGCCCGGCACACCATCGAGATGGGCGTCGCCGGCATAGTGCGGCCTGCGGCCGGGCGTCTGCATGGTGATGTCGCACAGCATGCCGGTGTTGCGCGTCAGCACACGCGCGCGGGTCACGTCGCCTTCGGCGACCAGCAGGCCGCTCTCCAGCGCGAACGGGAGCACCGCCGCGAGCATGTTGCCGCAGTTCGGCGTGGTGTCCACGGTGTCGTTGGCCGGCTGCAACTGGGCGAACGTGAAATCGAGGTCGGCCTGGCCGGGCTTGCCGCGCGTGACGATGCCGGCCTTGCTGGTCAGCGGATGTGCGCCGCCCAGGCCGTCGATCTGGCGCGGGTCGGGGCTGCCCATGGCGGCCAGCAGGGCGCGGTTGCGCGCGGCGATGTCGGCCGGCAGGTCGCTGGCGAGGAAGAACGGGCCGCGCGAGGTGCCGCCCCGCATCAGCATGCAGGGCACGGCGCGCAGATCCGAATCCAGGGTGAAAGCGTGCGTCATGGGCGGCGGGTTTCCGGGTACGACAAGGTGCAGCGAGTATCGGCGCGCACCCGGCGGGCTTGGTTGCGATGTCGCATGACAACTGTTCTAATCTGCTTATCGCGCCGGGTGCCAACCGGCCAACCGCCCCAGCCCTCCGCCCCGATCCGCCCCCATGCTCTCCACCGATACCGTCAGCCTGCATCACCTCCACGTCTTCGCCGGAGTCGCGGCGGCAGGGGGCGTGCGCCGTTCGTCGGAATCGCTGCACCGGGCCTCATCGGCCATCGCCCGCTCCGTGGCCGCGCTGGAATCGGCGTTGGGCGTGGCGCTGTTCGAGCGCAAGGGGCGCGGCATGCTGCTGACGCGGGCGGGGGAGATCGTGCTGGTGCGGGCGCAGCATATCGAGGCCGCGCTGCGCGAGGTGCGCGACGACGCCATGCGCATGCGGGGCCGGCAGGGCGCCCCCGTGGCCAGCCTGGAAGCGCTGCACAATGAACGGCGCCTGGAGGTGGCCGCGCTGCTGGCGGAGGTGCATCACATGCCCAGCGTGGCGGCGGCCATCGGGGTGTCGCAGTCGGCGGTGAGCCAGGCGATTGCCCGGCTTGAGGACGCGCTGGGCCAGCAGATCTTCACGCGCACGGCGCGCGGCATGGTGCCGACCGACCACGGCGCGCGCTGGGTGGTGCGCTTCGAGCGCGCGCTGGCCGATCTGCGCCATATCCGCGCGGACATGGCGGCGCTGCAGGGCGTGCTGGAAGGCGCGGTGACCATCGGCGCGCTGCCGCTGGGGCGGACCCAGCTGCTGCCGATGGCGATTGCCGAGGTCCACGGGCGGCATCCGAAGCTGCGCTTCCAGTCGCTGGAAAGCCCCTATGAGGAGTTGACGGCCGGCCTGCTCAGCGGCCGCATCGATTTCATCCTCGGCGCGCTGCGTCCGGACCCGTCGCAGGGGCTGGCCACGGAAGTGCTGTTCGAGGATCGCATCTCGCTGATCGCGCGCGCCGCGCATCCGCTGGCCAGCCGCAAGCGGCTTTCGCTCGACGATCTGGCGCCGTACCCGTGGGTGGTCTCGCGCGGCGGCTCGCCCTCGCGCCAGGCGCTGGACGACGTCTTCGCCGCCCACGGCCACCCCCTGCCGCAGCCGCTGGTGGAAACCGGCGACCTCGCCCTGGTGCGCGGCCTGCTGCTGCGTGGCGACATGGTCACCGCGCTGTCCGCGCTCCAGTTGCACTACGAGATCGAGGCCGGCTGGCTGCGCGTGCTGGACCTGCCGATGCCGGGCACCTCCCGGAACATCGGCATCACCACGCGGATGGGGGCGCGGCTCTCGCCTGGCGCCGACGCGCTGATCGCCCAGCTGCGGGCGTCCAGCGCCGTCTGGCGCTGAGGCGCCCGGCACACCCCTGGCACCTCGCCCGCCAACATCAGGGTTTCCCACACCCCCGTTTTCCCGTCCCGATAAGCAAACGGCAACGCGGCCCAAGTCAGAAAGCAATACTGCCCGGCCGCCCCAAACGTAGACTGCCGTTGCCGTGAGCCGCTGCGTCACGGCGGGCCGCGCCCGCGGCGATTAGACATCTCGATAACAAGAACCGCTGAGCGGTTTGCTGCAGGAGACGGCATGACAACCAGACAACGGCTCGATATCCGGGCCCATATCAACGAGCGAAAAATGTCGGGGTACCAGTGGCTGTTGCTGGTGCTGTGCTTCATGATCGTGGCCACCGATGGCATGGACGTGGCCATCATGGGCTTCCTGGCCCCGGACATCACCCGGGAGTGGGGCATCTCCAAGGCCGCCTTCGGCATGGTGATGAGCGCCGCCCCGATCGGCCTGGCCATCGGCGCGCTGCTGGTGGGGCCGATGTCGGACCGCTTCGGCCGCAAGAAGCTGCTGATTGGCTCCATCGCGCTGTTCGGCACCTTCAACCTGCTGAGCGGCTTTGCCGACAGCGTGGCGATGCTGTCCTTCCTGCGCTTCCTGACCGGCCTGGGCCTGGGTGCTGCCATGCCGAGCACCACCACGCTGCTCTCCGAGTATGTGCCGGAGCGCTCGCGCAGCATGCTGCTGGCCACCATGTTCACGGGCTTCAACCTCGGCTCGGCGCTGGTGGGCTTCGGCGCCGCCGCGCTGCTGCCGCACTACGGCTGGCGCACGGTGCTGATGGTGGGCGGCGCGATTCCGCTGGCCTGCCTGCCGATCTACCTGCTGCTGATTCCGGAGTCGGCGCGCTTCATGGTCGTGAAGAACATGTCGCCGGAGCGGATTGCGCGCACGCTGCGCCGTGTCTGCGGCAGCACCATCGCCCCGGACACGACGTTCACCATCAGCGAGGTCCAGGTCTCGGGCAAGCAGCCGGTGCGCACGCTGCTCTCCAACGCGTTCCGTGGCATGACGCTGTCGCTGTGGATCACCTACTTCATGGGCCTGCTGGTGATCTACCTGCTGAGCGGCTGGCTGCCCACGCTGATCAAGGACGCCGGCCTGCCGATCGACCGTGCCGCCAACCTCACCGCGCTGTTCCAGCTCGGCGGCACCGTTGGCGCGCTGGTGGTGGGCTTCCTGATGGACCGTATCACGCCGAGCCGCGTGATCGGCACCGCCTACGTGCTGGGCGCCGTGTTCATCCTGATGCTGGCCTCCGGCTCTGTGACCTCGGCCATGTTCGCGTTCTACGTGCTGATGGCCGGCTTCTGCATGAGCGGCGCGCAGACCGGCCTGAACGCCTTCGCCCCGTCCTGCTACCCGACCCCGGTGCGGGCAACCGGCGTAAGCTGGATGCTCGGTATCGGCCGCTTCGGCAGCATCACCGGCTCCATGGCGGGCGGCGTGCTGCTGTCCATGGGCTGGGGCTTCAGCGCGGTGATCGCCATCCTGGCGATTCCCGCCACCATGGCGGCGATCTCCATTGTTTCCACCAAGGCGCAGCCTCGCGCCGTGACTGCCTGACAGCTTGATATGGCCACCATCATCGGCGCGATTGCGTCCTCCCATACACCGACCATCGGCTTCGCCCTGGATGCAGGCAAGCAACAGGACCCCGCCTGGGCGCCCATTTTCGCGGCGTACGCGCCGGTGAGCACGTGGCTGGCCGAAGCCAGGCCCGACGTCCTGCTGGTCATCTACAACGACCACGTCACGTCGTTCTTCTTCGATCACTACTCGGCGTTCGCGCTGGGCGTGGGGGAGTCGTGGTCGCCGGCCGACGAGGGCGGCGGGCCGCGCGCGCTGCCGCCGGTCAGCGGGCATCCGGCGCTGGCGCGGCACGTTGGCGCGTCGCTGATGGCGGACGAGTTCGACATGTCGTTCTTCCAGCACAAGGCGCTGGATCACGGCTGCTTCTCGCCGCTGTCCGTGATGGTGCCGCACGACGCGGAGGCCGGCTGGCCGGTCAGCGTGATTCCGCTGCAGGTGGGCGTGCTGCAGGCCCCGGCGCCGTCCGCGCGCCGCTGCTACAAGCTTGGTCAGGCCATCCGCCGGGCGGTGGAGAGCTATCCGGAAGACCTGCGCGTGGCCGTGGTGGCCACCGGCGGGCTGTCGCACCAGGTGCATGGCGAGCGCTGCGGCTTTAACAACACCGCGTGGGACCACAAGTTCCTGGACCTGTTCGAGTCCGACCCGGAGGCGCTGCTTGAGCTGACCCATGCCGACTACGCGCGCCTGGGCGGTTTCGAGAGCGCCGAGGTGGTGATGTGGATGGTGATGCGCGGCGCGATGGCGGCCCGCATCGAATGCAAGCATCGCGACTACTACCTGCCGTCGATGACTGGCATCGCCGTAGCCGTCTACGAAAACCATGCCGCCGACGACCGCGCGATGCAGGAAGCCCGGGCCGAGCGCCAGCGCGAACGCATCGGCCACCAGCTACGCGGCATCGAGCAGCTGGAAGGCACCTACCCGTTCTCGCTGGAAACCAGCGTGCGCGCCTACCGCATCAACCGCTACCTGCACCAGCTGGTGCTGCCGGCGTTCCGCGAGCGTTTCCGGGCCGATCCGGCGGCCACGTTCGACGAAGCCGACCTCACCGCCGAGGAGCGCGACCTCATCACCCGGCGCGACTGGCGCGGCATGATCCACTACGGCGTGATCTTCTTCCTGCTGGAGAAGCTCGGCGCCGTCAGCGGGGTCTCGAACCTCCACATCTACGCGGCGATGCGCGGGCAATCGCTCGAAGACTTTCAGAAGACCCGCAACGCGCCCGGCGCGCTCTACTCGGTGAGCGGCGGGGCAGGCCAGGGCGCCGACTGGGCCGGGCAGGCTGCCGGCGGCCCGACGCCCAGGTAGATCGCCACCTAGCCGGCCCGCCGCGTCGCCCACGACGCGTGCGCGGCCCGTCATCCCTCTTCACGGTTTCCACTGCACTGTGCGCCCCGCGCGCACGGTGTGGCCTGTTGTCGTCCAAAAAGAGATGAGAAGGAGACTTGAGCATGGCGTATTCCCGAAAGGTTTTCTCGGTCGGCGCGTTCTCGCTGGCCACGGCAGTCGCGGCGTCGCTGGCCGCATGTGGCGGCGATGACGCCGCCACCCCCTCCCAGAGCACGACGACCACCGTCCCCAGTACACCCGCCAACGCCAGCGCCGCCGAGAAGTGCAACGCCTTGGCGACGATGAGGATTGGTGCGCCGGACATCGGCCTGAGCACCAGCGGCGCGGTGGTCCAGTCGGCGCAATGGATCGCGGCCGACGCCGCGGGCAACGTCAATGGCGAGTACTGCAAGGTGCTCGGCGCGATCCGCCCCGTCGACGTGACGGCGCCCGACATCAACTTCCAGGTCAACCTGCCCACCAGTTGGAACAGCAAGACGCTGCAGATGGGCGGTGGCGGGCTCGACGGCACTGTCGTCACCGGCGACGGTGCGTTCACGGCGCAGCCGGCCAGCGTGGCCAATGCCATCCGGCAGGGCTACGTCACCTACGGCAGCGACAGCGGCCACGATGCTTCGGGCGGTGGCGCATTTGCGCTCAACGACGAGGCGCTCGCCAACTTCGGGCGCCTGCAGATCAAGAAGACGCACGACGCCGTGGCGGCCATCGTCAAGGCGCGCTATGGCGCTGCCCCTGCACGCAGCTACTTCGTCGGCGGCTCGCAGGGCGGGCATGAGGCGCTGATTGCGGCGCAGTTCTACCCCGAGGACTACGACGGCGTGGTGGCCGGCTATCCCGCCTACAACGTGACGATGATGCACGTGGCCAGCAACGACTTCGCCAAGGCGCTGTATCTCAATGGCGGTGCCGGCTGGATCAGTGCGGCGAAGATGAAGACGCTGTTCACGGCGGCGATGAATGCCTGCGACACGCTGGACGGCGTGGCCGACGGCGTCGTGAGCAACCCCAACGGCGCGGCCTGCACCGCACTCACCAGCAAGTTCGTCCTGACCGATGTCAGCAACCCGCTGCGCTGCGCCGGCGGCACCGACACCGGGGACACCTGCCTCTCCGACGCGCAGATCGCCACGGTGGCGCACCTGAACTCGCGCTTCAACCTCGGCTTCACGCTGCCTGGCGGCATCAGCAGTTACGGCAAGTGGCCGATCCTGGACGGCACGACGTTCACCGAGCAAGGCTTCGGCAGCAAGCCGGCCTATAGCACCCCGCCCAGCGGCGACGCGTTCCAGTACACCATCTCGGACACGACGGTGCGGTACATCATCACCAGGAATCTGTCGATCGATTCGATCCAGGGCTTCGATCCGGCCGACTGGAAGAATCGCATCACACAGGTCAGCGACATGCTGGACGCGAGCTACGTGGACCTCGACGCGTTCCGCGCCAAGGGCGGCAAGGTGCTGATGTTCCACGGCACCAACGATTCGTCGATCACGCCGTATAACTCGATCGACTACTACACGCGGCTCGTGCAGCGCTACACGCAAGCCACGGCGGACACGTTCTCGCGCTTCTACCTGATTCCGGGCTTTGGGCACGGCAGCGGGCAGTTCCAGAGCACGGTGGACTGGCTCGCGGCGCTGGACGGATGGGTGGTCAACGGCGCGGCGCCGGCGGGCCTGGTGGCGACGGACGGCAACAAGGGCGCCAGCACCACGGCGACCAACGGTCGCACGCGGCCGGTGTGCGTCTACGGCAGCTATCCGAAGTACACGGGGCCGGCCAATCCGACGCAGGCGCAGCAGAACGACGCGGCAAACTTCAGCTGTACCGCCACGACGAGCTGAGCGCCGAGGGCCAGCCCGTGCCGCCGCGCGTCGCTCCGCCAATCCTTAGCAGATCGACCCCGGCACGGGCTTGCCCGAGCTGGTCATGCCCTGGCAGGCCTCGCCGGCCGCGAGGCCGTTGTCGGTGCCGGGGGCCAGCTTGAGCTTGCCGGCGACGGTGCAGCACAGGCGCGGGGCAGCGGCGGGCGCGGGGGCAGGGGTGGCGCGGGCGGCGGGCGCGGCGGGTGGTTTGGGCGCGGGCTCGGCGGCCTCCTCGGCATCGGGGGAGACGCACTGCCCCATCTGGCAGATCCGTTCCCCTTTGCACTGCATGTCGTACTGGCATCCGGCGGCCGGGGCGGGCGATGCCCAGGCGAGTCCGATGGAGGCGATGAACAACAGGCTACGCAGCGTCATGACCGCTCCCGCATTCGATGAATCCGGGCTGCCGCCGCTTGGTGCCGCATGGTGCCGCATGGTGCCGGGGGCGCCCGTGAGTTCAGGATAGGTCGCTGCCGTGGGGGGGGGAAGCTCGCGCCGGACACGCGCGCGAGGGGTCTGTGAGCTACCCAACACGGGCGTGCGGCGACGCCCTTGCAGTCATCGGAAACCGGCAGTCGTCAGGGCTGCACGGCGAACTTGTCGGTGGCGGCGATCAGTTGGTCCATGATGGCCGGCTCGGTCCAGGCATGCCCGGCACCCTCGATCAGATGGAACTCCGCCTCGGGCCACGCGGCGTGCAGCGCGAACGCGTAGCGCGCCGGGCACGGCATGTCGTAGCGGCCATGCACGATCACGCCGGGGATGCCGGCCAGCCGATGCGCATCGCGCAACAGTTGGCCGTCCTCGAACCAGCAGCGGTGCGTGAAGTAATGATTCTCGAGCCGGGCGAAGGCCAGCGCGAAATGCGCGTCGGCATGCTTGGCGCTGTTGTCCGGGCTGGGCAGCAGCGTGATGGTTTCTCCTTCCCAGACGCTCCACGCCTGCGCGGCCTCAAGCTGCTTCGCCTCGTCGGCGCCGGTCAGCAGCTTGCGGTAGGCGGCCATCATGTTGCCGCGCTCGGCTTCCGGCACAGGCGCCTGAAAGCGCGCCCACTTGTCCGGGAACATCTCGGAGACCCCGTACTGGTAATACCAGTCCAGCTCCGCCTGCGAGACCGTGTACACGCCGCGCAGCACCAGCGCGCTGGTCCGTTCGGGATGCGTCTCGGCATAGGCCAGCGCCAGCGAGGACCCCCACGAGCCACCAAACACGAGCCAGCGCTCCACGCCGGCCAGTTCGCGCAGCCGTTCGATGTCGTCCACGAGGTGCCAGGTGGTGTTGGCTTCCAGCCCGGCATGCGGGGTGGAGCGCCCGCAGCCGCGCTGGTCGAACAGCAGCACGTCGTAGCGCGCCGGGTCGAACAGGCGGCGATGGTCGGGCGAGATCCCGCCGCCGGGGCCGCCATGGAGGAACACGGCCGGCTTGGCGCCGGGCGTGCCCACGCGTTCGTAATACACCACGTGCCCGTCGCCCACATCCAGCATGCCAGTGGCGTAGGGTTCGATCGGGGGATAGAGCAGGCGCTGTTCGGACATGAGGGGCTCGCGAAGGTGGGCGGTGGCGCCAGTGTAGCGCCACCTTCCTCCGCCCTCAGACCTGCGACGAGTCGTCCAGGTAGTCGTCCAGCCCGGCATCGAGGTTGCCGCTGTCGGCCGTGCCGCTGCCGAAGCCCTGCCCATCGTCGAAGTAATTGTTGACGACGGTTTCCGACGGCTGGCCTCCGAGGAAGCCGTTGCCACTGTTACCGGCGCCGCTGCCACTGCCGTTAAACAGGTGTTCGATCCCCTGGAACAGGAACGCGCCGCCGGCCACGCCGGCCGCGGTGGTGGCGATGCTGCCCAGCGCGCTGCCGAACCCGCCACTGAGGAAACCGCCGCGCGCGGGCGGGGCCGGCTGCATCGGAGCTGCGGGGGCGACGGAAACCGGCTGGACCGGAGCGGCCGGCGCCACGCCGCGCCCGACGCTGTTGCCCCAGGCCACGTCGCCATCGGCAAAGCCGCGCGCGCCGTAGCCCTGCGCGGCCTGCGCCTGCTGGACTTGCTGTTGCAGCCCGGCGATCTGCGCGCGGGCGTCGGCCAGCGCGTGGTCGAGCAGCATGGCGCGCTGTACCAGCAGGTAGGCGGCGTCTGGCTGGCGCGCCACGGCGTCGGCGATCATCGCGGCGGCCTGCGGGTCCTTGGCCTGCAGGCGGGCCTGCGTCAGCTGGGTCAGGAAGTTGTCGAGTGCCTGGGTATCTTGAGGGGTCATCGCGTCACCTGTGTGGTGGTGGGTGGGATGGCCCCACTGTAGGTACGGAAGCTTAAGACAGACTTAAAAGCCGGCCAGGTCGCAATCAGGTCGCAGCCGGATAGCTGGCCACCTCGACCAGATTCCCATCCGGGTCGCGGCAGTAGACCGAGGTCATCGGCCCGAGCGCGCCCGAGCGCTGCACCGGCCCCACCTCCACCGGCACCCGGTGGGCCAGGAAGTGGGCCATGACCTCGGCCGGCGGCATATGCGTGATGAAGCAGAGGTCGTCGCTGCCGGCGGTGGGGTGCACGCCGGTGAACCACGCCACGGTGTCTTCGCCCACCGGGCGCAGGTTGATCTTCTGCTGGCCGAACTTCACCGCCACCCGCGTGCCCGTGCGCGACGCGAAATCCTCGCGCTGCATGCCGAGCACCTGCTCGTACCAGGCGGCGCTGGCTTCCACGTCTTTCACGTTGAGGACGAGATGGTCGAGGCGGTCGATTTGCAGCGTCATGTCCGGTTCCTTGTCGAAGGGGGGGGAGGGGAGGGCAGCCGGCTGGCGGCCTCCCGCACTCTACACCGTGTCCGACCCGGACCGCAGGCTAGGTGCCCAGCGCGGCGGCGGTGTTCTCCAGCCGCAGCGTCTGCGGCACCGACAGGGCGATATCGGCCGCGCGCAGCCGCTTGAGGATCTCGAACAGCAGGTCGCTCTTGGTGTTGGCGGCGATGCGCGGGCTGTTCACGTAGCCCGTCACGCTCAGGGTGATGCCGTTCGGCGCGAGCTGGCTGAACGTGACCGAGGGGGCGGGAATGTCGAGGATGGCCTCGTTCCCG
Organism: Cupriavidus sp. 05T42; assembly: GCF_056396345.1. Classification (NCBI taxonomy): domain Bacteria; kingdom Pseudomonadati; phylum Pseudomonadota; class Betaproteobacteria; order Burkholderiales; family Burkholderiaceae; genus Cupriavidus; species Cupriavidus sp. 05T42. The sequence continues at coordinate 288,204 of NZ_JBFTLH010000003.1, read as the reverse complement.
CGGTAGGCGTCCAGCAGCAGGTCGCGTACCTCCTCGGGGTCGATGTTCAGCGGGAAGGTCAGCTGGAGCGTGGCCACCCCCTGCGTGCTGTTGCTCATCGTCACGTTGCGCAGGTTCTGGGAGATCAGCTGCGAGTTGGGCACGATCACCGTCGAGCGGTCGCCCAGCTGGATCTCGGTGGCGCGCACGTTGATGCGGCGGATATCGCCCTCCACGCCGGCCAGGCTGACCATGTCGCCCACCTTTACCGGCCGCTCGGTCAGCAGGATCAGGCCCGAGACGAAGTTCTTCACGATCTCCTGCAGGCCGAAACCGATACCCACCGACAGCGCGCTGACGATCCAGGCCAGGTTCTCCCACTTCACCCCCAGCAGCGACAGCATGAGCAGCACCAGCAGCACGTAGCCGACGTTGCTGAACAGCGTGATCAGGGAGGCGCGCAGGCCCGGCTCGCCACATACCTTGGGCAGCAGTTCCTGGTCCAGCCAGCGGCGCACGGCGCGCATCAGCCAGATCCCCACCACGAGCGCGATCACCGCGTTCAGGATGCGGTCCGGCATGATGTTCAGGCTGCGCAGCTTCTCGCCGCCGAGCACGGTCAGCAGCGTGTTGAGCAGATCCGCCGGTGTGGTGCCAAAGCCACCTGTGAGCAGCGCCAGCACGGCCACCAGCAACAGCAGGCTGGCGCCGATGCCGGAGAGCACCGTCGATACCTGGTCCAGATGGCTGTCATCCACCCCGAACAGCTGCTTGATCACGCGCCCGCTGCGGTGCGCCGACGAGAACATCGTCTCGCAGACATCGCGCGTCAGTTGGGTGAGCAGGTAGAGCGTGCACAGGACGATGTCGAACCAGACCAGTTCGTAGGTCAGGAAGCGGGCCACGCTGATATAGCCGATCAGCAGCGCCACCATCGACACAATCACCACCACGGTCACGGCGGCGTGGATCAGGCCGGCCAGCGTGGCGCGCGCCTCGGGGCGCTCCCCGGCGGCGGCCAGTTCGGTCCGCACGCGGTTGGCGCGCAGCAGCGCGGCGCCGATGGTCAGCACCACCACCAGCGAGACCAGCCCCCGGCCCAGCAGCGTGACCTGCACGCTGGTATCGGCCATGCGGCTCAGCAGTTCGAGCGTGCCCGAGACCAGCAACAGCCCGGCCAGCACGGTCGGGAAGGGCTTCATGGCCAGCGCGACGGGGTCGGCCAGCGCCGGCAGGCGCCAGGACGGATGCTTGGTGCACAGCAGCGCCCGGCCCAGGCCGGCGATCAGCGCGCTGGTCATCATCAGCTTGCCCAGTTGGGCGATCAGTTCCTGGAATTCCGGCGTCAGTTCGTAGCCGCGCGTGAAGGTAGAGAAGACGATCTGCGCCGCGAGCGCCGTCGTCAGCACCGTGGTCAGGGCCGTGGCCAGCGCCAGCGCGCTGCGCCGCAGCCGGGTCTCGGGCAACTGGGTGAGGCAGAACCACGCCGCGCCGCGCTCCAAAAGCCGGCGACCGAGCGACCACACCGCCAGCGCGAACACCAGCCACAGCACCGTGCCCACGCGCTGTGCGGGCTCCCACGCCAGCGCCAGCAGCGGCACCACATCGTCCCGCAGCGCGCCCAGCCGCTCGCGGTCTTCGGCGGAGCGCTTGACCAGCGGCGCCCAGAACTGCGGATTGAGGATGCTGTCCGAGCGCAGCGCGAGCTGGTCGCGCAACTGACTGCGGTGCAGCTTGGCCACCTGATCCTTCAGGTTGGCGATGTTTTCCTGGCTGTCGGCGGTCTGCTTGCGTTCCTCGTCGAGCTGCGCCTTGCGCGCGTTCAGCTCGGCACGCTGCCGCGCCACGGCGGGCGCTTCCTTGGCTGTGCCCACGTCGGGTGGCGGACCGAGCACATCGAGCTGGGCCTGGAGCGCGGCGCGCTGGGCGGTCAGCGTGGCGGTCAGTTTGTCCACATCGGCGGCCAGCTGGCGCAGGGCGTCGTCCAGCCCGTCGAGCTTGGGGTTGTTCGAATTGCCGGAGGCCTGCTGCTTGATCTCGTCCTGCGCAATCTGCAGGCGCTTCAGTTCGGCCATCGCCTCGACGTGGGTCAGGGTGACGGCTGCGGGGGCCTCGGCGGCCGACGCCGATTCGGCGGCGAAGGCTGACGAGTACGAGAACGGGAGTAGCTGGATCAGAGCAACCAGCACAAGGCTGAGGGCGAGCCTGGGAAGTTTGCGCATGTCGGGGGCACGAAGGGGAGCAACAAGGGGAACAACAAGAAGTGACGGCCGCCGGGGGGGCTGATGCACTTCCGCGAAGGTGGGCGGCGCTGCGCGCCGACCGGTATTGAAATGGCCCGGGGCCGGTCCGTGGCGCGTTGGCCACGGAAGCCCGGATTATACGCAAGCGAATGGATCACACGGCTTTTTCGGTCATCTTGCGTCGATCATGCCGCTCCGGCATGGCTCTTGCGATATGCTGACCCGGGGCCGGGTCCGACTGGCCAACACTCTCTGACCATGAAGACATTCCACTGCAATCGCTGCGGCAACCTCGTCTTTTTTGAAAACGTTACCTGCGAGCGCTGCAACGCCACGCTCGGTTTCCTGCCGGATATTTCCCAGATCGCCGCGTTCGAGGGCGATGACGACGCCGGCTGGCGCAGCCTGCAACCGGACACGGCCGGCACGATCTACCGGCGTTGCCATAACTATCGCGTGGAGGCGGTCTGCAACTGGATGGTGCCGGCGAACAACGAGGAGACCCTGTGCCAGTCCTGCGTGCTGACCGATACCATCCCCAACCTCGATGTGCCGGACAACCGGCTCTACTGGTACCGGCTGGAGGTGGCCAAGCGGCGCCTGCTCTATACCCTGCTGGCCCTGAACCTGCCGATCGACTCGCGCGACGATGACCCCGATGGCGGCCTGCAGTTCGACTTCCTCCAGGACGCCGACGACCACAGCAGGGTCCTGACTGGCCACGACAACGGCCGCATCACGATCAACATCGCCGAGGCCGATGACGCCCATCGCGAGCAGACCCGCACCGCCATGCACGAGCCTTATCGCACGCTGCTGGGCCATTTCCGGCACGAGGTGGGGCACTACTACTTCACGCGGCTGGTGGTGGGCACGCGCTGGGTTGAGCCGTTCCGCGCGCGCTTCGGCGACGAGCGGGTGGACTACAACACGGCCCTGCAGCACTACTACGAGGGCAACCTGCCGCCAGACTGGCAGGACGCCTTCATCAGCGCTTACGCCACCATGCATCCGTGGGAGGACTGGGCCGAAACCTGGGCCCACTACCTCCATATCGTCGATACGCTCGATACCGCCGTGTCCTGCGGGCTGGTGCTGCGGCCCGAGGGGGCGCAGGAGCCGACGCTGACCGATCAGACGCCGGTGGAGGATTCGTCCTTCCGCAGCCTGATGAACCGCTGGTTTCCGCTCACCTACGCGCTGAACAGCCTGAACCGGAGCCTGGGCGTGCCGGACAGCTACCCGTTCACGCTGTCCCCGCAGGTGGTGGCCAAGCTGGAATTCGTCCACCGCGTGGTGGAGGACGCCGCTATGCAGCGGCAGTGATGCCCCGGCGGGACGTGCTGCGCAGCGACCACCCGAAGACCAGCAGCCCGCCCAGTGCCAGCAGCAGGCCCACCCAGCCGGTGGAAGTCCAGCCGTAGCCGGCGGCAATCGTCACACCGCCGAGCCATGCGCCCAGCGCGTTGGCCAGGTTGAAGGCAGAGTGATTGAGCGCGGCGGCCAGGGTTTGTGCATCCCCCGCCACATCCATCAGCCGGATCTGCAAGGCCGGTCCCAGCGCGACGCCCGTGCCGATCAGCAGCACGTTGATCGACGCCAGCCACGGATGCGGCGCGGTGAAGACAAAGGCCGCCAGCACCAGCGCCGACCAGACCAGCACGCCGCCGATGGTCGGCATCAGCGCCTTGTCCGCCAGCTTGGCGCCGGCGAGGTTGCCCGCCACCATGCCCACGCCGAACAGCGCCAGTACCACGGGGATGCCGCCGGCGGGCAGGTGGGCGACTTCGAGCATGGTCGGTTTGATATAGCTGAACACGGCGAACAGGCCGCCGAAGCCGATGGCGCCGATGCCGAGCGTCAGCCAGACCTGCTTGCGCGCCAGCGCGCCCAGCTCCCGCAGCGGGCTGGCGTGGCGGTCAGCCGGCACGAAGGGCACCCAGGCCAGCACCAGCAGCACCGTCAGCACGCCGATGGCGCCCACGATCACAAAAGCCGCGCGCCAGCCGAGCCATGTGCCGATGGCGGCGGCAATCGGCACCCCGATCAGTGTGGCGATGGTCAGCCCGAGCATGACCAGCCCCACGGCCTGCGCGCGTTTCTCGCGCGGGACCAGGCCGGCGGCCACTAGCGCGGCCACCCCGAAGTAGGTGCCATGCGGGAAACCGGTCACCAGCCGCGCGACGATCATCGACGCATAGGTCGGCGCCAGCGCGCTGGCGAAGTTGCCGACGGCGAAGAACGCCATCAGCGCGATCAGCAGGTTGCGGCGCGGCCAGCGCGCGCCGAGCACGGCCAGCAGCGGGGCGCCGACGACCACGCCCAGCGCGTAGGCGCTGATCAGGTGGCCGGCTTCGGGAATGGAGATGGCCAGGTCGCGGGCGGCATCGGGCAGCAGGCCCATGATGACGAATTCGCCGGTGCCGATGGCGAAGCTGCCCACGCCCAATGCCAGCAGCGCGCGGCGGTCGGCCGAGCGGTTGCGGGGGGTGGAGGCGTCGGAGTCGGAGGAGAGGTCGGGTAGGGTGTCGAAGTTTCCGGAGGGCGCGGACATAAGGAGAGAGATCGCAAGCATTTATGGATCACCACGCACTGGCGGGCGGGATCTGTGTCCTGCCTCGGGGCTGCCAGCGTGCTCCGGTGTGGCGTCAGGGCGCTATTGTGAAGGAAGTTCGCCCGGCTTGCTGGCGGTGGCTTATCCGCCCTGTTTTGCTCGCTTTGCCGCTTCTCTTGCTGCAATCTCCCGTGCCAGGGCCACGATCCCCTCGGGGGACAGGTCGTCCGCCGTGATCACGGTGCGCGCATCCCACGCATAGAAGTGCTTGCGCTGGGAGCGCGCGTAGGCCGGGTCGTAGTGCCGCGTCGCCAGTTCGGCGAACAACTGGGGCAGGTTGCCGGCGTGGGCCATGGCCTGCCAGGCGGTGATGGTGTCCTTGCCATGCAGCGGCTTGAGATGCGCGAGCTGGTCGGCCAGCCATTGGGGCCGCTCGCCGAGGTAGGCGTAGTCCCGCAGCAGGAAGTCCAGCCGCGCCGGCAGCGCCGCCTGGATCTCCACGCACGGGGCGGCGCGCATCCGGGCCACCAGCGGCACCGGCAGGTTCAGCTGGCCGATCCGCGGGCCTTCGCCCTCTATATATAGAGGGCGCGAAAAATCCAGCCCTTCGACCCCCGCCGCGAGGGCGGTTTCGAAGGCGGTCTGCGAGGGCTGGGGGTGATCCGGCAGGGCGCCCAGCAGCGATCCCTTGTGCCGCGCCATCCCCTCCAGGTCCAGGGTTTGCTCGCCCTGCGCGGCCAGCGCGTGCAGCAGCCGCGTCTTGGCACTGCCCGTGGCGCCGCACACCACCACCAGCGGCAGCAGCGGGGCCTGCACGGCGAGGGTGTCGATGACATGCCGGCGCCAGGACTTGTAGCCGCCGGCCAGTTGCTGGGCATCCCAGCCGACCAGGCGCAGCCACGTCGTCATCGACCCGCTGCGCAGCCCGCCGCGCCAGCAGTAGATCAGCGGCTTCCAGTTCGCCGGGCGATCCGCGAAGGCTTCACGCAGATGGCGGGCGAGGTTGGCCGCCACCATCGCGCCGCCTACCCGCCGGGCCTCGAAGGCGCCGGCCTGCTTGTAGAGCGTGCCGACGATGCGGCGCTCCTCGTTGTCCAGCACCGGGTAGTTCACGGCCCCGGGAATGTGATCGATGGCGAACTCGGCGGGCGAGCGGGCATCGATCAGCGTATCGAAGGCGTGCCGATCTTCCACACGGACGACGGGCTTCATGCGCGGACCGTCAGGCCGGGGGCGCCGGCCTCCATGCGGCCGACCACGGCGGCCTCGCCGAAACCCTGTTCCCGGAAGATGCGCAGCACGGCATCCACCGCCTGCGGCGCGCAACTGACCAGCAGGCCGCCGCTGGTCTGCGGGTCGGTCAGCAGAGCCTGGGCGATGGCAGGCAGGCCGGCATCGAGTTGCACCTCGGCGCCATAGCCCTCCCAGTTCCGGCGCGACGCCCCGGTGACATGGCCTTGCCCGGCCAGCGCCGCCACCTCGGGCAGCAGGGGCAGGGCGGACCAGTCCAGCACCGCGCGCAGCCCGGCGCCGCGCGCCAGCTCCAGCGTGTGGCCGGCGATGCCGAAGCCGGTGACGTCGGTCAGCGCATGCACGCCGTCCAACGCCGCGAGGGCCATGCCGGGGGTGTTCAGGCGCGTGGTGGTGTCGATCAGCCGCGCGTAGCCGTCATCGGCAAGCTGGCCTTTCTTCAGCGCGGCGGACAGCACGCCCACGCCGAGCGGCTTGCCGAGCACGAGCACGTCGCCGGCGCGGGCGTCGCGGTTGCGGCGGATCTTCGACGGATGCGCGAGACCCATCACCACCAGCCCGTAGATCGGCTCGACCGAGTCGATGGTGTGTCCGCCGGCAATCGGAATGCCGGCCGCCCGGCACACCGCCTGCCCACCTTCCATCACCCGGCCGATCACCTCCAACGGCAACTGGTTCACCGGCATCGCCACCAGCGCCAGCGCCATGATCGGCCGCCCGCCCATGGCGTAGACGTCGCTGATGGCATTGGTGGCGGCAATGCGGCCGAAGTCGAACGGGTCGTCGACAATCGGCATGAAGAAATCGGTGGTCGCGATCAGCGCCTGGTCGTCGTTCAACTGGTAGACCGCCGCGTCATCGGCGGTCTCGATGCCGACCAGCAACTCCGGCGGCATCGGCAACCCGCCACTACTCCGCAGGATCTCCGACAGCACCCCCGGCGCGATCTTGCACCCGCACCCGCCCCCATGGGAAAAGCTGGTCAGGCGGATATCGGGGGGCGTGGCGGGCGTGGGGGTGGTCATGGTGGCTGGGGTAGGTGCGGAAGGGACACGCAAGGATACCCCAGCCCCGGGGAGCCGCCGCCCGCGTTACCGCGTGCGAACCCGCAGCGTCTCCACGCCGCGCAGGTTGTTGCGGCGGTGCCAGGACAGTTGATCGAGGTCAACCGGCTGGAGGGCTGGGAAGCGGGCGAGCACGCCGGCAATCGCCGATTCGAGTTCGAGCGTGGCCAGCCGGGTGCCGAGGCAGTAGTGAATGCCGCCGCCGAAGGCGAGCGAGGGCGTGGCGTCGCGGGCGAGGTCGAGGCGGTCGGGGTCGGTGTACACGGCCGGATCGCGGTTGGCGGCGCCGATCAGCATAAAGACGATGCTGCCGCGCGGTACGGTCACGTCTTCGACCGTGACGTCCTCGAACGCCGTGCGCACCACCATCTGCACCGCACCGTCGTAGCGCAGGCATTCCGCCACGGCTTGCGAGACCGCCGTGGCGTCAGACAACTGCGACTTCAGGCGCGCCAGCTCGGCGGGCGCCCGGAACAGCGCAATCATGCTGTTGCCGATCATGTTCGAGGTGGTTTCATGGCCGGCCACGAACAGCAGGATCACGTTCGAGATGATCTCGGCCTCGCTCAGGGTGGCGCCGTCGTCCTCCGCGCCGAGCAGGCTGGAGATCAGATCCTCCCCGGGATGCGCGCGCCGCTGCGCCACCACGGTCTGGAAGTAGGCCTCCAGCTCGAGCGCGGCTTGGTTCGCCGCCGCGAGCTGGGTGGCGTTGAGCGGCGCGAGGTCGAGCGCGGAGGCCAGCCGGCTGGCGGCCGTGCCGAGTGCGACGCCATCGGCGGCAGGGATATTCAGCAGCCGGCAGATGATCTCCACCGGCAGCGGCAAGGCGAAATCCGCAATCAGGTCGAATTCGGGGTTGTCGCCGGGGTTGTCGCCGAGTTTGTCGCCGAGTTTGTCGCCGATACGGTCGAGCAGCGCCTGCGTGGTGGTTTCGACAATCTCTCGCAGCCCCTCCACCTGCTTGCGGTTGAACGCCTGCATGAGCAGCGCGCGCAGCCGGGTATGCGCCGGCGGATTCATCATCAGGAAGGTGCGGCTCAGCGCCTGGAACACCGGGTCCTGCGTGGCGGCTTCGCCGTAGCGCGCCTCCACGCTCTGGAGGTAGGTCTTGCCCATGCGGCGGTCGCGCAGCAGGGCATCGATGACCGCGAAGTGGCCGGTGACAAAGATGTTGCGCCCGAGCGGCAGCAGGGCGCCCGCGCTGCGGATCTGGTCGTACAGCGGATACGGATTCGTGAAAAAGGCGGGGGAGGCGAATGATTCGAAGTTCATCACTTTTTTCTTGGTCTTGAGGAGGGGGACGAAGGGAATACCGGTGCCGAATTTCGGGCCATTTATATCAGCCGGCCGGCGCGCCATCCATCCGACTCTGTATCGCAATGTATCTGGCCGCGTGAGGATACATGGCGAGCCAAAACCGTGCATTGGCGACACGTTGGGCGGGCACTTGGCGGTCACACTGCGTGGGTTCGTACAAGCCCCCTACAAGCCCACTTCTTTGCATTGGGCGAATCAACCAGGAGAAATCTTTATGTCCCGTGCAGTGACCCCATCCGTTTGGCAATTCGCATTGGCCCGCCGGGCCATTTCTGGCGCGGCAGTGCTCGCGGCCTTTGGCTTTGCCGGCGCCATGCAGCCGGCATTTGCCGCGGATTCGGCGCCGAAGGCTGCCGCCGCGCAGCGCGCCAGCACCGACGAGAGTATTCGTCCGTTCAAGGTGCATGTGCCCCAGCGCCAGCTCGACGATTTGCGCAAGCGGATTGCGGCCACGCGCTGGCCCGACAAGGAAATCGTCAGCGATCAATCCCAGGGCATCCAGACGGCGCAGGTTCAGGAACTCGTCAAATATTGGGGATCCCAATATGACTGGCGCAAGGCCGAGAAGGAACTGAATGCGCTGCCCCAATTCGTCACGACGATCGACGGGGTGGATATTCATTTCATCCACGTCCGCTCGCGCAACCCCAAGGCCCTGCCGGTCATCCTGACGCACGGCTGGCCGGGCTCGATTTTCGAGTTCACCAAGACGATTGGCCCGCTGACCGACCCCACCGCCTTTGGCGGCTCGGCGGATGACGCGTTCGATGTCGTGATTCCGTCGATTCCCGGCTACGGCTTTTCGGGCAAGCCCACCGAACTGGGCTGGGGGCCGGACCGCACCGCGCGCGCGTGGGATGTCCTGATGAAGCGGCTTGGTTATACGCACTATGTTTCACAGGGTGGCGACCATGGCTCGGTCATTTCCGATGCCCTCGCGCGGCAGGCGCCGAAAGGCTTGCTGGCCATCCATCTGAATATGCCCGCCACCGTGCCGGGTCCGCTGATGAAGTCGATTCTCAGCGGCGATGCGCCGCCGTCGGAACTGACCGCTCCGGAGCGCGATGCCTACCAGTCGCTGAGCACCTTCTTCGGCCGCAATGCCGCCTACGGCGGAATGATGGTGACCCGGCCGCAGACCATTGGCTACGCGTTGTCTGATTCGCCACTGGGCCTGGCCGCCTGGACCTACGAGAAAATCGTGCAATGGAGCGACAGCGACGGCGTGCCCGAGCGCGTGGTGTCCCGGGACGCGATCCTGAATGACATCACCCTCTATTGGCTGACGAATACGGGCGCCTCGTCCTCGCGTTTCTATTGGGAAAACAATAACAACAACTTCAGCGCCGACGCGCAGAAGACGCGCGAGATCAAGGTGCCGGTGGCGATCAGCGTATTCCCGCACGAGATTTACCGCGCGCCGGAAAGCTGGAGCAAGCAGGCCTACCCCTCGCTGATGTACTACCACCAGGCTGCCAAGGGCGGGCATTTCGCCGCCTGGGAGCAGCCGCAACTGTTTGCCGAGGAACTCCGCGCGGCATTCAAGTCCGTGCGCCAACCCGTGCGCTAACGCTTTCGCCGACCTTCCCGTGGAAGCGATTTCCCGTCCGGCCGCAAGGCTGGGCGGGTTTTTTACGTCCATTCCGCTACACCCCCATTACCCGCAGCCCCAGCAAGACCACCACCGCCACCCCCAGCAGTGCCGCCAGCGCTTGCCAGAACCGCAGCGGGTTTCGCTCCAGCAGCGGGGGCGTGGCGCGTTGCCAGAGCGGCTCGGTGGGCGCCCGCAATGCCTGGACGAATTCCGACAGGGCTTCGTGCCGCTTCAGCGCGTTGGAGTGCAGGGCGCGCCGCAGGGTGTTGTCGACCCAGGCCGGGAGTTCGGGGCGCTGCTCGCGCAGGCTGGTGTAGCGCAGGCGGCGGACGTCGGCGCGGTCGCGGATGCGCGTGACTTGCAGGCCGTAGGGCAGCTTGCCGGTCAGCATCTGGTAGGCGAGGGTGGCCAGCGAGAACAGGTCGGAGGCCGCCGTGCCGTCATCGCCGACGAAGTACTCCGGCGCGGTGTATTGCAGCGTGCCGACCGGCATGGCGGCGTGGGGCGGCCGCGTGGCCTCGGCCAGCCCTGCCACGTGGACCGAGCCGAAATCGATGATCTTGACGGTGCCCGAGCGGTCGATCATGACGTTCTCGGGGCGGAGGTCCTGGTGCAGCATCTCGCGCCGGTGGAACGCCTGCAGGCCGGTGGCCAGTTGGGCGATGATGCCGCGCACGGCGTCCAGGTCGGGCTGGGGATGATCGATCATCCATTGCGCCAGCGTCTGGCCTTCGAGGTACTCCATCGCCACGAACAGGTGCTTGCGGGGCCGGTCCGCCGCGTGGGGGCGCAGCACGTGCTGGTTGTCGATGCGTCGGGCGACCCATTCCTCGAGCAGGAAGCCCTCCAGATGGGCCGCATCGTCGCGTTGATCGACGGCAGGCGTTTTCAGCGCCACGTGTTGTCCGCTGTGGTCGTCCGTCGCCAGATAGACGTGGCTGCGCGCGCTGCCATGCAGCGCCCGGACGATGGTGTAGCCCTCGAACTGCATGCGGGGCGTGAGCGGCGGCGGCAGGGTCAGGTGCCCGGTCTGCGCCATCGCGTTGCGGGCGCCGGGTTCGGGCAGGGCGTCGACACGGGCCAGCAGCAGCGTGACGTTGTCCTCGCTGCCGCGCGTCAGGGCCAGCGCCGTCAGCGTCTGCGCGGCGCGGTCCAGGTCGTCGCCGCTGGCGGTCAGGGCCTGGTGGACATCGGCGGCTTCCAGGTATTCGTAGGCGCCGTCGGTGGCCAGCAGGTAGATCTCGCCGGGCTCCACGCCCCACGTCCGATAGTCGATTTCGACAGACGGGCTCGCACCCAGCGCTCGGCCCAGATAGGCCTCAGAGGCCGACACGCAGACCCGATGATCGACGGTGAGCTGCTCCAGCGTGTGCCGATGCAGCCGATAGACGCGCGCGTCGCCCACGTGCAGCAGGTGGGCCTCCCGCGCCTTGAAGATCAGCGCGCTGAATGTGCAGACGTAGCCGCGGTCGCGGTCGAAGCGGGCTTCGCTGTGACGGCTCTGCGCGTGGAGCCAGGAGTTGACGGCGGCCAGCACGCACTGCGCCGCCCGCCGCACGGTCCAGGCTTCGGAGGTGCAGTAGTAGTCCTCGAGGAAGGTGCGGACGGCGGCGGCGCTGGCGATCTGGCTGACCGCGCTGCTGCTGATGCCGTCCGCCAGCGCCAGCGCGACCCCCTTGGTCACGCGGTGGTGGCCGGCGGGGTGGGTCACGCCATGAAAGTCCTGGTTGACCGCCTTCCGGCCAGCGTCCGAGTGTTGGCCAACGCTGACCTGGAGCCCGCCGGACATGGCGCGGTCGCCTCGATACCGGGTAGTGATCCGATCAGCCCAGCGCGCGCTTGCTGGCCGACTTGTAGTGCGTGCTGTAGAGCGTGATGCCCACGAAGGTCAGGCCACCCACCAGGTTGCCCAGCACAGTCGGGATTTCATTCCAGATCAGGTAGTCCATGAGGGTGAAGTTGCCGCCCAGCATCAGGCCCGACGGGAACAGGAACATGTTCACGATGGAGTGCTCGAAGCCCATGTAGAAGAACACGAGCACGGGCATCCACATGCCGATGACCTTGCCGGACACCGAGGTCGACATCATGGCCGCCACCACGCCGGTGGAGACCATCCAGTTGCACATCACGGCGCGGATGAACAGCGTCAGCATGCCGGCGGCGCCATGCGCGGCGTAGCCCACGGTGCGGCCTTCGCCGATGTGGCCGATCTTCTGGCCGATGGCGTTCGGGGCTTCGGAGAAGCCGAAGGTGAAGATGATGGCCATGAAGAACGCCACGGTGACGGCGCCGGCGAGGTTGCCACAGAACACCAGGCCCCAGTTGCGCAGCACGCCGCTCCAGGTGGCGCCCGGGCGGCGGTCCAGCACGGCCAGCGGCGCGAGCGTGAAGACGCCGGTCAGCAGGTCGAAGCCCATCAGGTACAGCATGCAGAAGCCAACCGGGAACAGCAGCGCGCCAACCAGCGCGTTGCCGGTGTTGACAGTGATGGACACCGCGAAGGCTGCCGCCAGCGCCAGGATGGCGCCGGCCATATAGGACCGGATCAGCGTGTCACGCGTGGACATCAGCAGCTTGGACTCTCCGGCATCGACCATCTTGGTGACGAACTCGGTGGGGGCGAGATAGGCCATGGGGTATTCCTCTCCGTTTCCTTCGTTTGGCTCAGAAAAGACAAACGGCGTCCGTCCGCCCGGCCTATGGCCGGCACGTGACAGGACGCCGTCATCCTTGATGCTTTACAGGGTGATGCACTGCCGGGCCGTCATCAGCCCGATGTCAGTGCTGACGCACGTTCCATGCCCGCCGCCGGGTGGGGCCGGGTTGGGCCGGGTTGGGGCAAGTGACGATCTAGGGGGCGTTGGTAGTGCATGGGCTGCCCGCTTTTGGTGCGCGCGGCCGGGCGGGTTCAATCCTGGTGCTGATCGTCGTCCTGTGGGGGCAGGGCGAGGCCGGTGAGCGAGAGGGTGGCTTCGGCAATGTCCGCCAGCCGGCGGTTGTTGTCCATCGACGCCTTCTGCAAGGCCCGGAACGCGGCGTCCTCGCTGAGCCCCATGCGGGCCATCAGCGCGTTCTTGGCGCGCTCGATCACCTTGCGCTCCTTGAGCGCGCGCCGGGCGGCATCGAGTTCCACTTCGGTCTGGGCCAGTCGCGCCGACTGCTGGCGCAGCAGGCGCTCCAGCGACGTGACGGTGGTGGCGTGCACCTCGGCGGGTCCGTTTCCGGCATCGGGCATGCCCGGCAGCACAGGGGCGGCGGCGGGTTGCTCGGCCACATCGAAAAAGCGCTCGACGGCATGGGTATGGGGCGGTGGGTTGTCCAGTAGCTGGCGCAGCAGCCCGGCCGAATCCTGGAGATCGGCCTGGGAACGCTGGATCTGCGCCTCGCAGGCCTTGCGCAGGTCCTGCACCACCTGCATCTCCAGCGTCCACATGCCCGTGATGACCTCGCTGCAGACTTCGAACCACTTCTCGCTGTCGTCGTGCACCAGCGCCGTGCCCGGCGGCGTGGTCAGCAGCGTGCGGCGCATGCCGTCCTGCGCGGCGACCGCGGCGCTGGCCTGCCGTTGCCGCCATGCGGCGAGCAGCGACGGGTCGGCGAAGCGCTCGAACATCTGGAAGCTGCGCTGCTGGGCTTCCACCAACTGCTGCACGCGCTGCGGCGCGGTGCCCGCACAGGTGCCGGAGGCGAACATCTGCGCCCCGACGGCCCGCTCCTGCCCGGCGGCTTCCTTGCCCTGCACGAGGTAGACGAAGGCCACCAGCGGCCGGGCGATGCCCGGATACATCGCCACATCGGCCAGATGGAAGATCAACTCCAGCAGCGCGGCAATCAGGCGGCTGAACGCCGCCACGGCGTCGTGCGCGGTGGTCTGGCATTGATCGATGGACTGGCGCAGCGCCGGCAGCGTGGCCAGATCGAGCTGGACCCAGGCCATCAACGACACCATCGACGCCGTACCCGTATGGCCCGCTTCCAGCTGGCTGGCGAAGCGCTCGCCCAGCCGGGAGGCGATGTGGACCGCCTCGCCCATCGCCGTCTGGCGCTCCTGCGCCAGCCGTTGCCCACCGGAGGCCAGGAAGATGCTGCTGGCCCCCCGTTCACGCTGCAAGGCGTGGATCAGCTGGCCGATCAGGTCGGCCAACTCCACGCGACTTGCCATCAGGCGGACGGCCTCGATTTCGAGCTGCTTGGCCCGAAGGACGAGGGTTGAGGCGGAAAGGGGCATTGTTCTGGGAATGTGGGCGCGGCCGGGATGGGTACTACGCATTTGCCAGGTACTACGCAAATGTCGTGCCATTTGTATCATCCGCCGTACCTTCCCGGCCCCCCGGACCGGCTACAGCGCCTGCACCTGCACAGGCGCGCCGGGTTTGCCGTTCTCGGACGGGGCGATCACGAGATAGCGGCGCGCGCCGGCCCCCGTATCGTCGCGCACCACCTGCCGGATCGGGCCAATCGCGTTGACGATGGCCGAGCCCGCCGGATTCGACATGAAGGCGGCGAGCGGCTCCAGCGGGCCGCTGCCGTCCGCGCGGGTGGCGAGCGCCAGCACGTAGGCGCGCTTCGGCTGCAACCCGGTCGCCGAAGCCTGCAGGACCTGGAGCAGTCCCTGATCGAACAGCGTGACGCTGGTCGGCGCATGGTCGGTGGCCACAGGCTTGCCGTTCACGACGCCATGCAGCTTCAGCTGCGTGGTCTGCCCGGCCACCCCCAGCGGCTGGAGTCCCTGCGTGCCGTCGCCCTCGGGCACGGCGTTCGGCACATAGGCGATGGCCTGCGGCGCCTGCCCGACCGGCACGTTGGCGACTACCCGATTGGTGGCGGTGTCGATGGCGGCCAGCTGGTCGGCGTTCTCCAGCCCCACGTAGATGCGCGTGCCGTCGCCCGAAGGCCAGATGCCGTGCGGCAGGCTGCCCACCGGAATCGTGGCCACCTGGGAGAAGTCATCGGTCCGGAACACCTTGACCTGATTCAGCCCGCCGACCGTGATGTAGGCGAAGTCGCCCGCCGCCGTGTGGGCGAAGTTCACGTGGTTGGTGATCGGGCCGGTCTCCAGCGTCTTGATCAGGCGGAAGGGCGGGCGGGCCTCGAACACCTGGGCCTTGCCGACGTCCTTGAGCGTGAACCAGACCTGCTTGCCGTCAGGCGTGGCGGCGATGTTCGGGCAGAACGGGCTCTCCTGCTTCACGCGCCCCACGATCTGATGGTCGGCCACGCTGACCACGGCCGTTTCCGGATTGAACGACGAGCAGATGTAGCCGTACTTGCCATCGGGGGAGAAGATCTGCATGCCCGGGCCGTCGGCCACGGTGATGCGGGTCTTTTCCTGGAACGTGGCGGCGTCGATCACCGAGATGTAGTTCTCCCCGCGCACGGTGACCCAGACCTCCTTGCCGTCCGGCGTGTAGAACGCCTCGTGCGGCGACCGTCCCACGTAGGTGACGTGCTTGACGGCGTTGGTAGCCGTGTCGATGAACGATACCGAGTTCGACCCAATCGACACGATGGCAAGCGTGCGGTGATCCGGCGAGAAGCCCATCCCGTGGACCAGCACCTGACCGCGATACAGCGGGCTGAAGTTGCCCGGCGCGGGGTCGCCCAGGCGGATGACGCCCAGCAGCCGGTTGTCCGCCGGGTCCGTCACGGAAACCGTGTTGGAGAACTGCTCGGCGGCATAGAGGCGGTCGCGGTGGCTGATGGGGACGTCCGGGGCCGTCGACGGTCCCGGCGCCTGCCCGGCCAGAACCGCGCTGGCCGCGCCGAGCAGCAGCATGAGGGAGAGGGTGTTCCTGAGGGAATGTCTTGTCATGGTCGTGGGCGCATCAGTGCGCGTGAGCGGAATGGCTGGGGGTGGTGGGTTGGCTGGCCGATTGGGCCGGATCGGGGCGGGTGGGCGCCGGCGCGGATGGGGGCAGGGGCTGTCCGAGCGCGAGCCGCATCGCGGCAATCTCCTGCAACTGGTCGACGATGATTTCCTGCGCGATGCGTCGGAGTTGCTCGTTCTTGCCGTGGCGCAGCTCGGCCATGGCCATGTCGATGGCGCCCTGATGGTGGGGAATCATCATCGCGACGAAGTCCTCGTCGACGTTGCCGCCGGGCTTGACCGCCATGTCGTCCATCATTTTTGTCATGGCGGTATCGCTTTCCGACAGGAACGCAGCGCTGTCAGGGCTGGCGGGCGGGGCGGCGACGGCGGGCAGCGCAAGGGCGGCCAATAACGGCAGGAGGAGCCTAAGCGGTGGTGATGGGGATCGGTGATGACTGGGCACGGGGCTCCTCGTGAAGGGTGGCGGCCTGGTTGCGGCCGCATGCCCCGTAAACGCAGGACACCCTGCTGTTATTCCCTCGCCACCTCAGCGTAAATTTATACCCGGGTAATATTGACTTTAATTTTATCCGGGTATAAATTGTGGACGTCATCACGGGGAGCCACCATGAGCCCAATCGATCATCTTCCGTCCCATACCGCCTTCGAAGGCCATCGTCGCCTCGCCTCCGGCCCGCTCGGCGTGGTTGCGCTCGCGGTCAGGCGGGCGATGGAGGGGGGCACCAGCGACCCGGTGCTGGTGTTCGACAACGCCACCGGGCGCACCATCGACATCGACACACGCGGCAGCGATGCGGACATCGTCGCCCGTTTTAGCCCGGAGGGTGGGCGTGCCGATGCCGCCGATCAGGAAGACGCCCCGGACGCGCCGCGCGGCAGGGGCCGCCCCAAACTAGGCGTCGTGGCGCGCGAGGTCACGCTACTGCCGCGCCACTGGGACTGGCTCGCCCAGCAGCCGGGCGGGGCCTCCGTGGCGCTGCGCAAGCTCGTGGAAGAGGCACGCCGCGCCAATGCCCATGGCGATAACCGCCGCGTAGCGCGGGAGCGCGCGTATCACTTCATGTCCGCCATCGCCGGGGATCTTCCGGGCTTCGAGGAAGCGTCCCGCGCGCTGTTCGCGGATGACCGGCAACGCATGGACGAAATGATCGCCGGCTGGCCGGAGGACGTGCGCGGGCATGTGGTGTGGCTGGGGTTTGGGGGTGGTGCGGAAGCCAGGAGGCAGCCATGAAACCATTGCTCGCTGGCGGATGCCTGTGCGGTGCGGTCCGTTACTCGGTAAATGACGAATTCGCCTACGCGTTGAACTGCCACTGTTCAAATTGTCGGCGCTCGACAGGCTCCGCGTTCAAGCCCTTCGCAGGGATCGAGCGCGAAAAATTGCAGATCACGCAAGGCGAGGACGAGGTATTGATTTTCGGTGACGCAAAGGCGTCTCACGATGTCCGTTGCAAGCGATGCGGAAGCCTGATGTTCTCGGTGGTTCGTGATGGCGCCTTCGTCCACGTCACCTTGGGCACGCTCGCCGACACGCCCAGCATTCGTCCCAGTGCGCATATCTTCGTGGGCTCCAAGGCGCCGTGGTATTCGATTACTGACCAACTGCCACAGTACGATGAATTCGATTAGACGGCCGGCGTCATCTCAGACAAACGCAGCGCAATCGATTACGCTTTACCCTTTCGACAGCGTTGGTGAAGGTGCTCATGACAAGAGACGACAAGCTGCGGCAGATCGCGGCGGAATTCGGATTTGATCCGGACGAGGAAATCAAGATCGGTGGAAAGTACACGCCTGTTTTGGTGGATGGGAACGTAGCCTACGTTGCTGGCCAAATCCCGCGAGTTGGGGAAACGGTGCGCTTCGTTGGCGTAGTGGGCGACTCCATTTCGCTCGACGAAGCGCGTCGTGCAGCAGGGACTTCGACGCTGCGTGCCCTGTCTCTAATCAAGAAAAGCTGCGGAACGCTCGACGCGATACAGGCGGTGCCGCGCATCACCGTATTTGTGCGAAGCGCGCCAGACTTCACGATGCAAAGCGAAGTCGCCGACGGCGCCTCTGACGTCTTGTATGCGGTGCTTGGCGACGTCGGCATACACACTCGCTCGTCTGTTGGTGTATTGCAATTGCCAAAAGGCGCGTCGATAGAAGTGGATTTTATTTTTACGGTGCGGCCTGTGTAGTGGGGCTCTATAGCACCTGCCCCGGCGCAAGCACCCCCGAGGCCGATAGCGCAGAGGCAAGCCAGGCGGGGCTTGTCTCCGCGCCGGATTGGATATTGGCAATCCGTTTGCGTTCTGCTTCCAGCTTATCCGCCGCAAGTTCAAGTATGGTGGCGACTTTCTCGCGTTCGATCACGACCACGCCGTCGGCATCTCCCACAATCAGATCGCCCGGGCGTACGGTCACGCCGCCGCATTGGACCGGGTGATTGATCAGGCCGGGGACAAGCTTGGTCGGGCCATTGGCATTCGTCCCGACGGCGTACATCGGGAAACCCAGTTCGCCAATCTCGTCGCGATCCCGCGCGGCCGCGTCCAGAACGACCCCTGCCACGCCCTTGGCCCGGCACTGGTTCGCCATGATCGCGCCCATCAGGGCGCACGTCTGATCCGCCTTGCCATCGACAACGATGACATCGCCGGGTCTGGCCATCGCAATTGCGGCATGAATCATGAGGTTGTCTCCGGGGCGAACCTCGACGGTCAGCGCCGTCCCGCACAAGCGGGATCGAGGATCCAGCGGCGCCACGCGGCCGTGCATGCCGCCGCGGCGGCCATTGACATCCGCCAGCAGCGAGGAGGCGAATTGCGAAGCACGTGCTACGAGGTCCGGTGATACACGCGCGATATCGGTCACGATGGCGCGGAAGTCCTGGCTGTCTTTCATCGGGATTCTCAGTTTGCGGTAACGTTGGCGGCCTTGATCACGCCCGCCCACTTCTGTCTGTCGGCCTTCAGGAATTCTCGGAACTTCTCCGACGAGTTACCCACGACCTCCATGCCATCCTGTTGCAGTCGCTGCGCGATATCGGGCTGCCGCAGCACCTGCTGCACCTCTTTTTGCAGCCGTGCGACCACCGGAGCCGGCGTCCCCTTCGGCGCACACAGGCCGGTCCAGGCCACGGGCTCGAAGTCCTTCACGCCCGCTTCGGCAAACGTCGGCACATCGGGCAACCCGTCCAGCCGATGGGAGGCGGCGACGCCGAGTACCCGCAACTTGCCCGACTTCGCGTACTGCAAGGAGCTGATCGGCTGGTCAAATATGAGGGATACCTGGCCACCGAGCAGGTCGGCCATGGCCTGGCCGGTGCCCTTGTAAGGCACATGCACGATATCAATCCCGGTACGCAGCTTGAGCATCTCGCCCGCGAGGTGGCCCGCCGTGCCATTGCCAGAAGAGGCGTAGTTGAGCTTGCCGGGGCTCGCCTTGGCATAGGCGATCAGCTCCTTGACGTTGTGGATGTTCAGCGACGCGTTGACCAGGGCCACGTATGGCGTATTGGCAATCAGCGACACCGGCACGATGTCCGCCTGGGCGTCATAGCTCATCTTTTGCAGGCTTGGCTGGATCGACAACATGCCTGTGGTGCAGATCATGAGCGTATGGCCATCGGCGGGGGCCTTGAGCATGGTGTCGGCGGCGATGTTGCCACCCGCTCCCGGCCGGTTGTCGATCAGCACTTGCTTCCCCAGCGCATCGGCAAGTTTCGGCGCGATCAAGCGGGCGACGATATCGTTCGAGCCCCCCGGCGAGAAGCCGATAAGAATGCGGATCGGCCGGGTTGGCCAGGCTTCCTCCGCCGTCGCAACGCTTGTGGCGGCAAGCGAGACACAGACGGCAAGGAGCTTCAGAAAAGCTGGGCGAATCAGGGGGCTGGGCAGGCTGCGCATGATGTTTCGTTTCGTCGTTGTAGAGGAAGTGTTGCGCTGGCGGAACTGTCGGCGGATCTCTGCGGATCTCTGCATGTTTGTAAGGTGTCTTCGTGGCGGCGCTACGCAAGCAGGGTTTCGGCCGCGTGCGCAATGCGCCGGGTGCCTTCTGCCAGCACTTCCATGCTGGTGGCGAACGAGAGCCGGAAATGGGTATCGACCCCATAGGCAGAGCCAGGCAGGAAGGCGATGTTGGCCGCGTCAAGCGACCAGGCTGCCCATTGGTCACTGTTCCGGATGGCGAGGCCTTCGCTGGTCCGGCGTCCGAAAAGGCCGGCACATGACGCGAAGAGATAGAAGGCACCGGCTGGCGGTTTGCACGCGATGCCCTCGATACGGTTCAGCGCTTCCACCACGAAGTCGCGGCGTTGCCGATAGACGTCGCGGTTCGCCGCGATAAAGTCTTGCGGCCCTTCCAGCGCGGCGAGCGCAGCGGCCTGCGCCACGGCATTGGCGCACGAAGTGCTTTGCGATTGCAGCTTGGTCATGGCCTTGATCAACGCTGCCGGCCCGCCGGCATAGCCAATTCGCCAGCCGGTCATGGCATAGGCTTTCGATACGCCATTGATCGTCAGCGTCCGGTCGGCCAGTTGCGGGCACACCTGCGCGATGGTGAAAAACCCCGTGCCGTCGTACATCAGGTGCTCGTAGATGTCGTCGGTCATGATCCACACATGGGGGTGGCGGCTCAGGACTTCGCCGAGCGCGACCAGTTCGTCACGGCTATAGGCCGCGCCGCTCGGATTGTTCGGCGCGTTCAGCATGAGCCAGCGGGTACGCGGCGTGATGGCGCCCTCCAGCGACTGTGGCGTTAGCTTGAAGCCCATTTCCGGCGAGCCGGGAACGAATACGGGCGTACCGCCCGCGAACAGCGTGATGTCAGGATAGGACACCCAGTACGGCGCGGGAATGATGACTTCATCGCCGGCCTGCACCGTGCATAGCATCGCGTTGAAAATCACTTGCTTTGCGCCAGTGCTGACGATGATCTCGCTGGGCCTGTAGTTCAGCGCGTTTTCGCGTGAGAACTTGCGCGCAACCGCCTCTCGCAGTTCGGACGTTCCGCCCACATCGGTGTAACCGGTTTTGCCCGACTGCATCGCCGCCAGGGCGGCCTCGCAGATGTGCGCGGGCGTGGCAAAGTCCGGCTCTCCGGCCGTCAGGCCGATGACATCACGGCCGGCGGCCCGCAGCTCGCGGACGCGCTGCCCTGCCATGGAACTGGGGGATGGTTTGATGCGGTTGAGTCTGTCGGCAAGCTTCAGCATGGGCGGTTCACTGGTGGATCGATGGACACCAGTATGTGAGCCCTCTCCGCATGCCACAAACGAGTAATAAGATTGCTTTGCTATTCTTTAAATTCCTGGATTGCTTCATAGTGGTGCCTAATCCGTCATTCAATGGGTGAAAAAACCGTGAATGTGACATTAAAGCAACTTGAAGCCTTCTATTTCAGCGTCACGAGCGCGTCATTCACCGTCGCGGCCGCCAAGCTGTTTACGACGCAATCAGCCGTCTCGAAGCGCGTGATCGAACTCGAACAGGCACTGGGCGTGCAACTGGTGCACCGCATGCCCAAGGGTCTCGTCCCTACGCAGGCTGGCGCGCGGCTCATGCCGATTGCCGAAGAGTCGATGGTGCTCAAGGACCGAATTGCGCGAGAGGTCGGCCTGGACAACGAAGTGCGCGGCACGTTCCGCATCGGCGTGACCGAACTCGTGGCGCTGACATGGCTGACACGCCTGTTGCGCGAATTGAAGTTGACGCACCCCGCACTCGAGATCGAGCCCGTGGTCGATGCTGGCCTAAGCCTGTTCGCCGCGCTGGAAGCCAATACGATTGATCTGACCATTTTGCCCGGGACGTACTGGGGCGATGCCTACCGGTGTGTCGAAGTTGGCCGGGTGGAGGATCTCTGGATGGCCAGCCCAAAGCTGGACATCCCCGATCGCCCACTCAAGCCCAATGAGCTTGCCGAATATCCGGTGTTGCAACAGGCGGCCGGCTCTGCAAAGAATGCGTTCTATGGTTCCTGGAACCGTGAACACGGATTCCAGTTCAAGAAGGTCTTTTCCACCAACAGCCTCACGGTGTTGCGGGAGTTAACGATCGAGGGACTGGGCGTCAGTCAATTAGCGGTCGACTACTTCGCCTCGGATATCAATGACGGCCTGCTGCGCGTAGTCCGGACCGATCCAATGCCGCCTCCCCTCATCTACTCGGCCGTGTATCGGCAATCCGGTTTCTCGCGGGCCCTGGATGTCATCTCAGAAACGGCTGGCAATGTATGCAATTTCAAGCGGGGACCCTATGACCTTGCGGAAAGGCGGGTACGCATGATGCGGTAAGACAGCGCACGCGAATCGCTCTTATCGGGACGCGATCCACACGCCGTACGCCACAGCAATCCACGCCGCCTCGCGGCTCACGTGTGACAGACTGGTGCTTTCCAACGTCGCCTTGCGAAGACCCCCGTGAACCTCCGAAGCTTCCAACCAGGCGATGAACCAGCGTTGTTCCGCGTGTTCTTCACCGCCATCCACGAAATCGCCGCCAGGGACTATTCCCCCGAGCAAATCGCAGCCTGGGCGCCAGCCGACTTTGACATGGCCCTATGGGCACCGCGGGTCCAAAAGCTCCGGCCCTTCGTCGTCGAACTAGATAATGAGATCGTCGGTTATGCCGACGTTCAGCCCAACGGCTACATCGATCACTTCTATGTGTCGGGTTTCCATCCCCGGCAGGGAATCGGGACCCTGCTGATGACGCGTATTCACGAGGAGGCCGTGAATCTGGGGATAACGGCACTCACCTCAAACGTGAGCAAGACGGCCGAGCCCTTTTTCGCGCGCCACGGTTTTCACGTGGTCGAACGGAATTTCCCAGTCTGTCGGGGCGTGACGCTGGAAAACGCCCTGATGCGGAAGATGCTTTGACCAAAAAAAAGCCCGCGACGAAGCCGTCGCGGGTGCGGGTACAAATGTCGAGGGGTCAATCACGACAAGCACATTGTCCATGAATGTATGAGACATGGCGTCCCCTCGCACGGAGGGCACGCACTCTGAGTGAAGTGACTATTGAGCCGCTTCTCGCAGCGCCTCCACCAGCGACGTCATCAATTCGTTATCTTCCAGCCCCCGTCGCCACATGAGGCCGACGGGCGGCAAGTCCCAGCTCAGCGCAAAGGGCAGGGTGGCGGCACCGCCCAGTTCCACCAGTTCGGCGGCCACCGAGCGCGGCACGATGGTGATGGCGTCCGGCTGGCGGCGCAGCAGGGTGGCCATCGGCTTGATCGAGTAGGTTTCGACCGTGGGCAGCGGCGGCGCCACGCCGGCCACCGCGAACATCGTATTGATGGTGCGGCGCACCGGCGTGTGCGGGGGCGGCAGGATCCAGTCCCGCTCCGACAGGCGTTTCCAGTCCAGCCCCGCCCGGGAGAGCCGCGCGGCGGCGTCCGCCGGCACCACCAGCACCGGTTCCTCCCGATACAGCGGCTGCTGGACGATATCCTCGCCCGCCAGGTAGAACGAGCGCGCGATCACGCAATCGAGTTCGTGCTGGCGCAGCGCGTTGACCAGTTCGTCGGTGGTCCCCTCCCGTACCAGCATCGAGATGCGCGGCGTGTGGCGCAGGCCGAAGTCCAGCGCGGCATCGAGCACGCCGCGCGCCACGTAGGGAATCACGCCGATCCGCAGCCGCCCGCGCAGGCCGGCCTCGATCACCGTCAGCTCGCGCCCCAGCGCCTCGGCATCGGCCAGCGCCGTGCGCGCGTGGGCCAGCACGGCCACGCCGGTCGGTGTCGGCTCCAGGCCCTGCCGGGTGCGGGTGAACAGCGGCGTCAGGAAAATGTCCTCGATCTCGCGCAGCGCCTTGGTCACGGCCGGCTGGGAGAGATTGAGTTCGGCGGCCACGCGCGAGACAGAGCGCTGGCGCTCGAGCGCCAGCAGCAGCGGCAGATGGCGCAGGCGCAGGCGCGAGACCACGTTGTGGAGCAGCTTGTCGGACGAAATGGGCATGATGGCGAAGGAGCGATATAACCAAATGGTAATGCAACAATAATTTTTTCGCCGTTTGCAGTTATTCCGGGCTCCTATACTCAAATGCATTCGATACCAGTCATTAGGCCATGTTCACCACCCGTCCGGAAATCGTTGGCACCTTCGGCGTTGCCGCCTCCACCCACTGGCTTGCCACGCAGACCGCGATGGGCGTGCTCGAGCGGGGCGGCAATGCCTACGATGCGGCCGTCGCCGGGGGCTTTGTGCTCCAGGTCGTGGAACCGCACCTGAACGGCCCGGGCGGCGAAGTGCCGATCCTGTATTGGGATGAAAAGACGCGCGCGATGCGCTCGGTCTGCGGCCAGGGCCCCGCGCCCGCGCTGGCGGACCCCGAGGCGCTGCGCGCCCAGGGTATGGAGCTGATGCCCGGCATCGGCCTGATGCCCGCCACCGTGCCCGGCGCGTTCGGCGCGTGGCTGACCATGTTGCGCGACCACGGCACGTGGTCGCTGGCGGACGTGCTCGCGCCCGCCATCGGCTATGCGCGCGATGGCTTCCCGCTGGTGCCGCGTATCTCGCAGGCCATCCTGGCCGTGCAGTCGCTGTTCCGCGACGAATGGCACAGCTCGGCTGATACGTGGCTGCCGGACGGCAAGGTGCCGCGCCCCGGCGCGCTCCACCGGCTGCCGGTGCTGGCCGACACCTATACCCGCATTATCGAGACGGCCCAGTCCGCGAGCGACTCCCGCACGGGCCAGATCGATGCCGCCATGGACTGCTGGTACCGCGGCTTCGTGGCCGAGGCCATCGACGCCTACTGCCGCGACACCCCGGTGCGCGACACCACCGGCGAGAAGCACACCGGCCTGCTGCGCTACGACGACCTCGCCCAGTGGGCGCCCACGGTAGAAGCCCCGGTGACGCTGGACTTCGGCCGCTATACCGTGGCCAAGTGCGATATCTGGAGCCAGGGTCCGATGTTCCTGCAGCAGCTCGGCATGCTGCGCCACGCCGGGCTGGAAGCCCACGCGCCCACGTCCCCCGAATTCGTCCACAAGATTGCCGAGGCCGCCAAGCTGGCGATGGCCGACCGTACCGCCTGGTACGGCGACCCCCGCTTCACCGAAAGCAAGCTCTGCGCGCTGCTCAATCCGCACTACCTGGCCGCGCGCGCGGCGGGCATCGGCGAGCAGGCCGCGCTGACCATGACGGCGGGCACGCTGAAGGGCGAGGCGCCGCGCATGCCGGACCTCGACGTCGCCACGCGCACGCTGGCCACCGCCGACGTGCGCTTCGGCGTGGGCGAGCCCACCTTTGCCGCGCTGCCGCCCGTGACCGAATGGGCCGAGCGCGAGCTGTTCGTGGGCGATACCTGCCATATCGACGTGATCGACCGCCACGGCAACATGGTGGCGGCCACGCCGTCCGGCGGCTGGCTGTCGTCGAGCCCGACGATTCCGTCGCTCGGCTTCGCGCTGAACACGCGCCTGCAGATGACCTGGCTCGAGCCGGGCCTGCCGAACACGCTGGCACCGGGCAAGCGCCCGTGCACCACGCTGTCGCCGTCGATGGCGCTGCGCGACGGGGAGCCGTACATGGTCTTCGGCACGCCTGGTGGCGACCAGCAGGACCAGTGGTCCCTGGCATTCTTCCTGCGTCATGCCGTGCATGGCATGAACCTCCAGGAGGCCATCGACGCGCCGGCCTGGCATATCGATCATTTCCCGGGTTCGTTCTGGCCGCGCCAGACCGTGCTCAACCGCATCAGCATCGAGTCGCGCTTTCCGGCGGCCACGCTGGAGGCGCTGCGCGCGCGCGGGCACGAGGTGCGCGTGGGCGACGACTGGTCCGAGGGCCGCATGTCGGCCTGCTCGCGCGAGCGCGATGCCCAGGGCCGGCTGGTGCTGCGCGCGGGCGCCAATGCGCGTGGGATGCAAGGCTATGCCGTGGGCCGCTGACGGGGCGGCAGGCATGGAAGGTATCGCGATAGCGGTATCGCACAAACAGTCGGCCCGCACGGGGCGGTCCGCACGAAGACAGAGGGAGTTGCAGTCATGAGGTCCGTAGTCAAGAGCCTGCTGTGCGGCGCCGCCGCGCTGGCAATGTCGTTCGCCGCCATTTCGGGGGCTGGTGCCGCCGATGCCTATCCGACAAAACCGATCACGCTGATCGTGCCCTGGGCCGCCGGCGGCTCCACGGACATCCTGGCGCGCGTGCTGTCCGAACACCTGACCAAGTCGCTCGGCCAGCCGGTCATCGTCGACAACCGCCCCGGCGCCTCGGGCAATATCGGCTCGGCCACGGTCGCCCGGGCCCAGCCGGACGGCTACACGCTGCTGATTGGCTCGATGAGCACCCACGCGATGAACCCCTCGCTGATGCCCAACATGCCGTTCAAGGGCGTGGAGGACTTCACCCCGCTGGGGCTGCTGGCCTACGTGACGAACACCATGGTGGTGCATCCGTCGGTGCCGGCGAAGAACGTCAAGGAACTGATTGCCTACGCCAAGGCCAATCCGGGCAAGCTGGCCTACGCCAGCGCCGGCTCCGGCTCCACCAACCACCTGAGCGCGGTGCTGTTCGCGAAGATGGCCGGCGTGGACATGCTCCACGTGCCGTACAAGGGCGGCGCCCCGGCCGTGGTGGATCTCGTGGCGGGCCAGACGCAACTGCTGTTCTCCGCCGGCACCCAGACGCTGCCGCACGTGAAGGCCGGCAAGCTGCGCCTGCTGGCGGTGACAGAAGCCAAGCGCTCGCCGCTGCTGCCGGACGTGCCCACGGTGGGCGAGACCCTGCCCGGCTATGAGCTGTCCGTGTGGTACGGCGCCTTCGGCCCGAAGAACATGCCGGCCGAGCTGGTGACGCGCCTGAACAGCGAGATCAACCGGATCATGACGCTGCCGGAAGTGAAGGCCAAGATGGACAGCATCGGCGTGGAGACCACCACGTCCACGCCGCAGGCGTTCGGCAAGATCCTGCGCCGTGACGCGGACCGCTACGGCAAGCTGATCCGCGAACTCGGCATCAAGGCGGAGTAAGCGTCGATGGTAGAACTCGCCAACCTGGCGCGGCTGAATACGCTGTGCGACCAGTTGCGCCACGCGGCGACGCCGGTGGCCGTGATGGATGCGGTGGGGCAGGCCACGCTGGACCTGCTCGGCCCCGGCCTGCTGACGATCAACACGTGGCAGGCCGAGACCGGCGAGATCGGGCGGCTGTGGTCGTCCGATCCGGCCGCCTACCCGGTGGGTGGGAAGAAGGTCAAGGGCGACACGTCCTGGACGCGCCAGTTGCTGGTGCGCGGCGAGGTGTTCGTCGGCGAGGGCGACGCGGCGCTGGCCGCCGTCTTCGACGACATCGCCGTGATCCGTGGCCTGGGTCTGAATGGCGTGGTCAACGTGCCGCTCTGCGAGGGCGGCCGGGTGATCGGCACCTTTAACTACCTGACCGCCGTGGAAAGCTGGACCGGTGACCAGATCACCGTGCTGCGGGTGCTCGGCCAGATGGCCCTGCCCGCCGTGGCGGCGCTCGCCGCCAACCGCTAAAGCCGCATAAGCCGTTGAACCCCGGCGCCGGCGCTGCTACTCGGTGGTGCTGGCGCTCCAGAAGGCCTGGCTGACCACGCTCGTGGCGCCCAGCCTGGCCACCATCGCGTCCAGCGCGTCGCCCTCCACCGAGGCGGCTGCCAGCACCGCTTCGATCTCCACATCCTGTTCACCGAACGCCCGCACCTCCAGGTCACGGGTGGGGAAGTCGGCCGCATCCAGCGCTTCCTCCAGCAGCCGCATGGCGAGTTTCTGGTGCTCGCGCGCAGTAATCACGTGCACGGTATGGGTGACTTCCACGGCAGGCGTGTCGATGGGCTGGCGGTTGATGCGGTCCACCACGGGCCGCAGCAGCGTGTTGGCGGCCAGCACGAACAGCGCGCCGATGGCCGCCTCCATGATCAGGTCCGCCCCGGCGCACGCGCCGACCGCCGCCGAGCCCCACAGCGTGGCCGCCGTGTTGAGGCCGCGCACATTGCCTTCCTCGCGCATGATCACGCCGGCGCCCAGGAAACCGATGCCGGACACCACGTAGGCCACCACGCGCACCGCGCCATCGTGGCCGGCGAGATGGTTGGCCATATCGACGAAGATCGCTGCGCCCACGGCCACCAGCACATTGGTGCGCAGCCCGGCCGTGCGCTGGCGGTACTGGCGCTCGTAGCCGATCATGCCGCCGAGCACGAACGCGGCGGCGAGGCTGATCGCCGTATCGAGCAGCGATTGCGGATTGATGTTTTGCAGCGCTTCCAGGGACATGATCGCGGACTCCGGGGCCAGGCGTCGCGCGATTGTGTCACAGGGCTATGACCGGGGCAAAGCGTCCGGGGCGTGCCAGACCAGCGGCAGCGCCGCCTCGCGCCAGACCACGCGGTCCGGTATCACGCGCCAGAGCCGTTCGGCGCCTTCCCAGTTGGCGATCTCCGGGGAGTCGGTCAGCACCTCGGCCCGGCCCGAAAGCTGGAGCAGGTTGCCGGTGGTGTAGTCCACGAAGGCCAGTCCGGCAATCGGGTTGGCGGCCAGATTTCCCAGCGTATTGAAGAAGCGGTTGCCCGAGTAGTCGGGAATCGTCAGCCCGCCGTCCGCATCGAGCCGCACGAAGCCGCGCGGCCCGCCCCGGTGCGACACATCCACCTGCCGGCTGCCATCGGCCAGATCCACGTAGGACGCCACGAAGAAGGTATCCGCGCCGGCGATCAGCGCGCGCGCCCGCTCGTCCAGGGCGGGCAGGACCTGCGGCGGCTGGTCGGACGCCACGCCGGGATCGCGCGTGAAATCGAACGCGCGCTGCTGGATGTACTGCGGGCAGTTGCCGAAGCTCTGGCCCACGGCCAGCCGGAAGCGGTCCGGGCCGGTGCGCTGCACGTGGCCGTTCATGCGATTGCGGCGCCGCGTCATGGGATCGATGCCGAGCAGGCCGAGGGCGTTGCCGTCGTCCATGCCGGCGTCGGCCGGGTCGGCGGGCTCTCGCGCCACTGCCACGTCCAGCACGCGCGGGTCCGGGGAGTGGAGGAAGCCGGGCGCCCCGGCGCGCAGCGTGGCCCAGACGCGCCCATCCGGCGCCACCGTGCCGAGCACGACCAGCGGAAGCTGTTGGAAGAAGTCGCGATGCTGGTCGGGCATGTAGTCCCGCACCACGCGCGGGCCGACCTCTGCCATGCGCGCCTGCACGCCGGCGCGCTCCTGCAGCAGGCGTTCGCCGGTATGCCAGGGCAGATCCGGGAGGAGGGCGGCGTGGGAGGACATGTTGGGCTCCGGTAGGGTGGACGGCGGGGGCAGCAATCAGGCGGCGAGCCCGACGGCGGTTTTCTGGAACGGCACGAAGCCGGGCAGCGCTTCCACGCGCGCCAGCCATTGCCGCACGTGGGCGTAGTCGGCCAGATCCACAAAGCCTTCCGGCGCGCTGGCGGTGTAGCTGTACAGCGCCACATCGGCAATCGTCGGCTGATCGGCGGCAATCCACTGGCGGCCTGTCAGCGCGCGGTTCATGCGGCCCAGCACCAGATGCGCACGGGCAATGACCTGCTCGCTGTTCAGCGGCGCGCCGAACACCGTAATCAGGCGTGCCGAGGCCGGCCCGGCGGCGAGGTCACCGGCCGCCACGGACAGCCAGCGCTGCACGGCGGCGGCGCCGGCGGGGGTCTCGGGCAGCCAGTCGGTCCGGCCCAGCGTTTTGGCCAGATAGACCATGATCGCGTTGGAGTCCGGCAGCACCGTGTCCCCATCCACCAGCACGGGCACCTGGCCGAACGGGTTCAGGGCGAGGAATTCCGGGGCCTTCTGGGCGCCGGCGCGCAGGTCCACGTCGATGAGTTCGACTGGCTGGCCGATCAGGGCGAGGAACAGCCGCACGCGGTGCGAGTGGCCGGAGAGGGGGTAGGCATACAGTTTCATGTCGGATCCTGGTTGGGATGGTCCGACTATAGGTGCCTTTCGGCGCACGAAAAACCGCCGCCGGCAGAAGGCACTCTTGCGCCAACGCGAAGAATGCCCAGTTGCCGCCTGCCGAGCCGCTCTAGCGCAGGGACGGCGCGGCGCGCAACGTCTCGATGGCGAGGTCCAGGAAGGCGCGCACCTTGTGCATCGCGTGGCGGCCCTCGCGATGGATCACGTTGATCGGCAGCGGCGCCGGCTCGAAATCGGCCAGCACGACCTGCAGGCGACCGTCGCGCAATTCATCGGCAATCTGGTACGACAGCACGCGCGCCAGCCCGAAGCCGTCCACGGCCGCCGCGATGGCCGAATCGTTGGTGGTGGTCGCCATGCGCGGGGCGAGCCGCGTGGGCGTCATCTCGCTGCCGGCGAGGAAGCGCCATTCCGGCAAGGTGGAGATGCCGGTGGTCTGGATCACGGTGTGCGCCGGCAGGTCCGCCGGGGAGGCCGGCACCCCCTGCCGCGCCAGGTAGGCGGGCGACGCGCAGACCACGCGCCGCACATGGCCGACCGGCACCGCCTGGAGCGAGGAGGCGGGCAGCTCGCCAATGCGGATGCCGACGTCGATGCCCTCGTCGACGAAATTGACGATGCGGTCGATAAACAGGCAGTGGACGTCCACCTCCGGGTAGCGCCGCAGGTACTCGACCACGATCGGCGTGACGAAGCGGCGGCCGAACAGCACCGAGGCCGTGATCGACAGCTGCCCGCGCGGCGCCGCGTGGGCGCCCGTGGTGGCGAGTTCGGCGTCGTCGATCTCGGCCAGGATGCGCCGGCAGTTCTCGTAGTAGGTGGCGCCGGTGTCCGTCGGGCGCACCAGCCGCGTGGTCCGCGTGAGCAGCCGCACGCCAAGGTGGGCTTCGAGGTCGGTAACGATGCGGCTGACCACCGACAGCGAAATATCGAGCTTGCGCGCGGCCGCGGTGAAGCCACCGCTCTCCACCACGGTGACAAAGGTCTTCATGGCCTGCAATCGATCCACGCGCGCTCTCCCCGAGACGATGCGGGGAGTATATCGGGAGACGCCGGCCTATGGCATCGCCTTACGACGCCACCTTGATCCCCGACTGGCTGACCAGCGCCTGCCACACCTGCTGGTCGCGCTTGAGCAGGGCGCCGAACTCCGGCGCCGTGGTGCCGCGCGGCAGCATGCCGCTATCGGCCAGCATCTTGGCGCCAGCCGGGGATTTGACAATGGTCGCGATCTCGGCGGACAGCCGCTGCACCAGCGGGGCGGGCGTTTTAGCCGGGGCGAGCATGCCGATCCAGCCGATCGACTCGAAGCCCGTGAAGCCGGCTTCGGCGAAGGTCGGCACGTTCGGCATGGACGGCACCCGCGCCGGCCCCAGCGTGGCGAGCACCTTGATCCGGCCGGCGTCGCCATAAGTCTTGGCCATCACCGTGGAGACGAAGCCGGCGGGCAACTGCTTGGCGAGCAGGTCCGCGATGGCGGCGGTGTCGCCCTTGTACGCCGCGTGCACGATGTTGAGGTTGGCGCGGCGCTTGAGCAGCTCGCCGTACAGATGGCCGGTGGAGCCCACGCCCAGGCTGCCGTAGGCCGAGCCGGGGTTCTGGCGCGCGTACTCGACGTACTCCGCCAGCGTCTTGGCGGGGATGGCATCGCTGGCGACGAAGACCTGCGCGGCGTCCGCCACCAGCGTCAGCGGCTCGAAGTCGGTCATCGGGTTGTAGAGCGGCTGCGGCTGGATCAGCGGACTCTGGATCAGCGCGGTGTTGGTGAACAGCAGCGTGCGGCCGTCCGGCGCGGCCGAGGCCACAGCCGCCGCGCCGATCATGCCGGCGGCGCCGGGGCGGTTGTCGACGATCACGCTGGTCTTCAGCGAGGCACCGAGTTTGTCCGCGATAAAGCGCGTGATGGCGTCCGTGGAGCCGCCGGGCGGGTAGGGCAGCACGATCCGGATCGGACCGGAGGGGGTGGGCTGCTGCGCCCAGGCGGGGCGGCCGAGGGCCAGGCCGCCGAGCGTGGCGGCGGACAGTTTGAGCAGGGTGCGTCGCGGCGTGTTCATCAGGTGTCTCCTCTTTGTCTTGTTAGTTCTGCTCGAACTGCGCCTGCAGTTCCACCTTGCGGACCTTGCCGGTGGCCGTCATTGGCAGTTCCGCCACCAGGCGGATCTCCGGCACCTTGTAGCTCGCCATATGCTCGCGGCACCAGTGCAGCAGGTCGTCGCCGGAAACGGCGGCATGCTCGGGGCGCAGCCGGATGAAGGCCACGGGCACCTGCCCGCGCTCCGGGTCTGGCCGCGGCACCACGGCCGAGCCGAGCACGGCCGGATGCCGGCCCAGCAGCACTTCCAGCTCGGACGGAAACACGCTCATGCCGCGCACCTTGATCATCTCCTTGCGGCGACCGAGGAAGTGGAGATAGCCGGCCTCGTCGTAGGCGCCGATGTCGCCGGTATGGAACCAGCCGTTGCGGAACACCTCGGCGTTGGCTTCCGGGCGGCCCCAGTAGCCCTTGAACAGCGAGGGGGTGCTGACCACGATCTCGCCTTCCTCGCCCACCGGCAGCACCGCGCCGGTTTCGAAATCGCAAATCTTGATGCGCGTACCGGGCACGGGCAGGCCCACGAAGATCGGGCGGCCGTGCAGGTCCATGTCGTCGGTCTGCATGCCGGTGGTGAAGGTGTCGCTGGTGTGCGTCTCGGTCATGCCCCAGGCACCCTCGGCCAGGATGCCGCCGGTCAGCGCCTGCCACTGGCGGCGCAGGTCCGGCGTGAGCTTGCGGATAAACGACGCCACGCGCGTGTGTTGCAGCGTGCGCAGGTCGTGGCGGGGGAGGTCCGGGTGCTGGAGCAGTTCGACGATGCTGTCCACCACCATGAAGGTCCGGTTCACGCGGTAGCGGTCCACGGCGGCCATCACGGCCGAGGGGTCCCAGCGCGCCAGCAGCACCAGCGTGGCGCCGCTGAAGATCGGGTAGATCAGGCCGAGGTTCTCACCGGCGATCCAGAACATCGGCAGGAAGTTCAGCATCACGTCCGAAGAGGGCTGGGCCGGGTCGCGGCCCGCCTGCCCGCTGGCCACCGCCAGCGAGGCGGCGGCGGTGTAGAGCATGTCCCGCTGCGTGTGCATGCAGCCCTTCGGCATGCCGGTGGTGCCGCCGGTGTAGTTGAGCGCCGCCAGGGCGTCCAGATCTACCTGCGCGTCGCGCACGTTGCCGGTGCACAGGCGCACGGCGGTCATCAGGTCGATGGTGCCGGCGTGCTCGACGGGCGGCGCATCCAGCCCGGCGGGCACCGGCAGCGTCGGCTGGGCCGGCAGGAACTCGCCCGGCGAGGTGCGGAACACCGTGGCCACGGGCGTCTGCGCCTTCACGGCCATCAGCATCGGCACCAGCGAATCGAGCGCGATGACGGTGGTGGCGCCGGCATCGTTCAGCTCGTAGGCCAGCTCGTGTTCCTTGAACAGCGGGTTGACCGGCACGTAGACCGCGCCAATCTTGAGGATCGCGTAGAACACGATATGGAACTGGGGGCAGTTGCCGAGCAGCACGGCCACGCGCTCGCCCGGCCCGGCGCCGTGGCCGCGCAGCAGCTCCGCGCAGCGTTCGCTGAGGTCGTCGAGTTCGGCATAGGTCAGCGTGGTGCCGTAGTAGACCAGCGCCGGGCGGTCTGGCTGCACGCGCGCCCAGGCGCGCAGGGTGTCACCCAGTCCGATCTCGCCGTGCGGGTAGTGCGGGGCGGTAGGCAGGCCAGCCGGCCAGATGCGGGCGTGGCGGGCGTCCAGGTCGGCAAAGAAGGCGGTCTCTTCCATCGTGTCTCCGGGGCGTTGGACGAACAGGGGGTTACCAGGCGTCTACATAGCGGCGCGGCGGGATGTCGCGCGGGGCGGGTTCCAGCCCTGCCAGCAGCCAGCGGCGTGTCTCGGCGGGATCGATCACGGCGTCGATCTCCAGCCCGGCGGCGGCGTTGATCGCGTGGCCGCGCTCGTACATTTGCGCTACCAGCTGTTGATAGAGCGCGTCGCGCTCGGGGCCTTCGGGCAGCGCCTCCAGTTCCTTGCGGAAGCCTAGCCGCACGGCGCCCTCCAGCCCCATCCCGCCGAACTCGCCGGTGGGCCACGAGATGGTGAAGGCCGGCGCGCGGAAGCCGCCGGCTGCCATCGCCATCGCACCGAGTCCGTAGCCCTTGCGCAGCACCACGGCCATGAACGGCACGCGCAGCTTGGCGCCGAGCACGAACAGGCGGGACACGTGCCGCACCTGCGCGCGCGCCTCGATCTCGGGGCCGACCATGAACCCCGGCGTGTCGATCAGCGAGACGATGGGCAGCCCGTGGGTGTCGCACAGTTGCATGAAGCGCGCGGCCTTGTCGGCGGCGTCCACGTCGATAGCGCCGCCGAGGTGGCGCGGGTTGTTGGCGACGATGCCGACCGGGCGCCCCGCGATGCGCGCGAGCGCCGTATGCACGCCCGTGCCGTAGCCGGCGCGCAGTTCGAGCAGGCTGTCCACGTCCGCAATGCCCTGCATGGCCGCCCGCGTGTCGTAGACGCGCAGGCGGTTCTCGGGCACCACGCCGCGCAGCAGCAGCGGGTCGGGCGCCTGCCAGTCCTGCGTGCGGCCCTGGAACATCGACAGATAGTGCTTGGCGGCCTGCACGGCAGCGGCCTCGTTGTCGACGAGCAGGTCCACCACGCCGTTCTGGAACTGCACGGCAGCGGGGCCGATGTCCTCGGGGCGATACACCCCCAGCCCGCCGCCCTCGATCATCGCCGGGCCGGCCATGCCGATGTTGGCGTCGCGTGTGGCGATGATGACGTCGCAGCAGCCGAGCAGTGCGGCATTGCCGGCAAAGCAGCGGCCCGCCGCGATGCCGATCACCGGCACCTCGCCGCTCAGGCTGGCGAACGCCGCGAACGACGGCTGGTAGAGCCCGGCCACGGTCGGGAAATCGACATCGCCGGGCCGGCCGCCGCCACCTTCGGCAAAGATCACCGTGGGCAGCCTCTGGTCCGCGGCGACTTGCAGGATGCGGTCAGTCTTGATGTGGTTGCGCTTGCCCTGCGTGCCGGCCAGCACGGTGGCGTCATAGGCCAGCACCGCGCAGCGGGCTGCCTCGGGTGCGAAGCGGGCGCCGTTGACGCGCCCCGTGCCGGTGATCAGGCCATCGGCAGGGGTGTTGGCGATCAGGTCCTCGGCGCTGCGCCGGCTGGCCTGCGCCGCCACCGCGTAGGCGCCGTACTCGACGAAGCTGTCGGCATCGCACAGGTCCGCCACGTTCTCGCGCGCGGTGCGCTGGGCACGGGCATGGCGCTTGGCCACGGCGTCCGGGCGGGCGGCGTCGGCGAGGAAGGCGTCGCGGTCGAACACGCGCTGCAGGTCTGGTCGTACGGCGCGCGGATCGGCGCCTGCGGTGCGGTGCTGCGCTGCACCGGTGGTCTCCATCGGCTCCAGCACCAGCAGGATCTGGTTCTCGGTGGTCTGCGCGCCGGCGCCGAGGCGCACGTCGATCACGCGGCCGGCGGCCTCGGCGACGATGGTGTGCTCCATCTTCATGGCGTCGAGGATGGCCACGGTCTGGCCCGGCTGCACGATGGCGTCCTCGTTGACGCGCATCTCGACCACACGGCCGTTCATCGGCGCGCGGATGGCGATGAGGCCTTCGCCGGGCGCTGCTTCACTGCCCGCAGCCAGCGCGCTGGCCGGTACGCCGGCGGGCTGGCCGCTGGTGGCATCGCGGGTGGCAGCCGTGGCAGCGATGCGCCTCGCGTGCTCCAGCAGTTCTGGCAGGATCGCCTCGAAATGGCGCGTATGCACGTGCTGGGTGGCGAAGTCCTCGCGCGCGACCAGCGCCCGCAACAGGTCGATATTGGTCGGCACGCCGTCGATGCGGAACTCGGCCAGCGCGCGGCGCAGTCGGCGCACGGCGTCGTCGAAGCGCGGCGCGGCGGCGGTGACGATGAGCTTGGCCAGCAGTGAGTCATAGCCCGGCGGCGGGGCATAGCCGGTGTAGCCGTGGGTATCCACGCGCACGTCCGGGCCGCTGGGCGGATCGAAGCGCTCGAGCCGGCCCTGCGCGGGCCGCGCGAGACCCTGGGCGTCGGTGGCCTCGGCGTTGATCCGTAGCTGGATGGCATAGCCGCGCGGGGCGGGCGGCGCCTGCGGATCGAGCCCCGCCTCGCGCAGCGAGCGGCCCTGCGCGAGGGCAAGCTGCGTCGCCACCAGATCCACGCCGGTGACCTGCTCGGTAATCGTGTGCTCGACCTGAAGGCGCGGGTTCGCTTCGATAAAGACGAAGCCGCGCGGCTCGCCGGCTTCCGTGGTCTCCACGAGGAACTCGAACGTCCCAAGGCTGCGATAGCCCACCTCGCGCGCCATTACGGTGGCGGCATGGAGGATGCGCTCGCGCAGGCCCGCCGTGAGCACCGGGCTCGGGGCGATCTCGACCAGCTTCTGGAAGCGCCGCTGCAGCGTGCAGTCGCGCTCGCCCAGCGCCACCACGTCTCGCCCATCGCCCACGATCTGCACTTCGATATGGCGCGCGCGCTCGACCAGCCGCTCCGCGTAGATCTCGTCCACGCCGAAGGCGCTGCGCGCTTCCGAGCGGCAGCGCGCGTAGGCTTCCGCGAGCGCCTCCGCCTCGCGCACGATGCGCATGCCGCGCCCGCCACCGCCGCCCACGGCTTTCAGCACGATCCCGTTGCCTTGCTGGGCGTGGAAGAACGCCGTGATGGCGTCAAGCGTGGCACCACCGGGCGTGGCGGGCATGACCGGCACGTCGCAGCGCGCCGCCAGTGCCAGCGCGCGGCCCTTGTCGCCGAACAGCCCAAGCTGCTCGGGCGTGGGGCCGACGAAGACGATGCCCGCATCGGCGCACGCCTGCGCAAAGTCGGCCCGCTCGCTCAGGAAGCCGTAGCCGGGGTGAATCGCATCGGCGCCGGTGGCGCGCGCGGCGCCGAGCATCGCGTCGATATCGAGGTAGGCCGCCGGGCCGCTGCCCGGTAGCGCCACCGATTCGTCGGCCAGCATGCGGTGGCGGCACTGGGCGTCGTCGGCGGCGTAGACGGCCACCGTGGCGATGCCAAGATCCTGGGCCGCCCGTTGGACACGCAGCGCAATCTCGCCGCGATTTGCAATCAGAAGCTTCTTCACTGGCTGGATTCCCGAGGTTGACGACGTGGGATGCAAGCCAGACTGTAAGGGGCGGCGGCCACCGGTCACAACGTGAATCGGACACGCATGGCGCAAGTTTCATTACGGCCATGCACGGCCTGTATGACCGGTGCTGCGCTGCGGAACGGCGCTAGCCGTCCTGCATCATGCCCCGCGCCACGGTGGTGAAGTGCTGCACGTGGCGGTCATCGGCGCCCTCGCGCGTGGCCAGCGCAATGCCGATGCGCGCGGCGGGCCGGGGGCTCGACAGCCGCAGGAAGCGCACGCGCCGATTGGTGTAGCGGGCCGTCACGCCGGGCACCAGCGCCACGCCCAGGCCGCTTTCCACCAGACTGACCATGGTCTGCACCTGCACCGCCTCCTGCGTCACGCGCGGCACGAATCCGGCCTGCTGGCACAGCAGCATCGCCACGGCCTGCTGGTTGGGCACCTCGGCGCTCGGATGCATGATGAAGGGCTCGTCGGCCAGTGCCTTGAGCGCGATGGACTCCTGCGCGGCGAAGCGGCTGTCGGCCGGCACGGCGGCCACGAAGGTGTCTTCCTCCAGTGGCGTCAGCGTGAAGGGGCCGGCGCTCAGGATCGGGAAGCGCACGAGGCCGGCATCCACCTGCCCGCGTTCGAGCCGGTCCAGGATCGAGGCCGATGTCGACTCATGCAGGATCAGTTCGATGCCGGGATGCGCCGCGCGGAAGGCCGGAATCAGCCGGGGCAGCAGCGCGTAGGTAGCCGAGCCGATAAAGCCGACGCGCAGCGCGCCGCGCTCGCCATGTGCGGCGGAGAGCGCAGCCGCCCGGGCCTGATCGGCGTGGAACAGCGCGCGCCGGGCATCGGCCAGCGCCGCCTCGCCGGCCTGCGTGAGGCGCACGCCGCGCGTGGTGCGCACGAACAGCGGCGTGCCCAGATCCGCCTCCAGCTTGCGGATGGAGATCGAGAGCGGCGGCTGCGCCATATGCAGGCGCTCGGCCGCCCGGTGGAAGTTGCCGGTTTCGGCGAGCACGACGAATTGCTGGAGTTGGCGCAGGTCCATGGCGAGATGGCGATATCTAATCGATATCGGTTCCTAAAAAACTAATATTAGACGGAAAGGGTTCGCCAGCGGTAACCTCGTCGCTCAAAGCCAAAAGATATAAGGAGACGCCCATGCTGCCGCTGTCAGGCATTCGCGTGGTAGACCTGTCCACGGTCGTGATGGGCCCGTACGCCAGCCAGTGGCTGGCCGACCTGGGCGCCGAGGTCATCAAGGTGGAGCCGCCCGAGGGGGATTCCACGCGTCGCACCGGCCCCGCCACCGAAGACGGCATGTCGGCCATCTTCCTGGGCGTGAACCGCAGCAAGAAGAGCGTGGTGCTGAACCTGAAGCTGCCCGCAGCGCAGGCCGCGCTGCACCGGCTGCTGGCCACGGCGGACGTCTTCATGCACAGCATGCGGCCGCAGAAGCTGGGCAAGCTCGATCTGGACCCCGCCAGCGTGATGGCGCGGCATCCGCAACTGGTCTATGTGAGCCTGCTGGGCTTTGCGGAGGATGGCCCCTACGGCGGGCGCCCCGCGTACGACGACATCATCCAGGGCCTGTCCGGCAATGCCGCGCTGATGGCCGCGCAGACCGGCACGGTGCGTTACTTCCCGACCATCGCAGCGGACAAGACCAGCGGGCTGGTGGCGGCGCTGTCGATCTCGGCGGCGCTCACCGGGCGCGCGCGGCAGGGCGGCAAGGGCTCGATGGTGGAAGTGCCGATGTTCGAGTCGATGGTGGCCTTCAATATGGTCGAGCACCTCTACGGCCAGCATTTCGAGCCGCCGCGCGGCACCGCCGGCTATCCGCGCGTACTGGCGCCGCTGCGCCGGCCCTACCAGACCGCCGACGGCTACGTCTGCATGATGCCGTACACCGACGCGCACTGGCGCGACTTCTTCCGCAGCGCCGGTCGCGACGATCTGGCCGCCGACGCGCGCTTCACCGACATCGCGGCGCGTACGCGCCATATCGAAACCCTCTACGAAATCACCGGCGAACTGGTGAGGGAACGCTCCACGGACGACTGGATCGAGATCTGCGAGGGCCTCCAGATTCCTGTGGCGCGCGTGAACGACCTCGACGAGCTGATCGATGACCCGCACTTGAAAGCCACCGGCTTCTTCGAGCAGGTTAGCGATCCGTCGATGGGCACGCTGCGCTTTCCGGGCGCGCCGGTGCGCTTCGACGGCGAGCGCGCCCGTGCGGCGCTGCCGCCCCGGCTCGGCGAGCACACGCGCGCTGTGCTCGGCGAGGCTGGGCTGGACGCGCAGGACATCGACGCCCTGACGCGCGACGGCGCGGCGTTCGCAGCCAAGCCGCGCTGATACCCCCATTCCAAAGAAGATCCACAAGGAGACGAACATGACCCAAGCACAGCCCAAGCGCCTCGGGCAGGGCTACTACTGGCAGGACATCGAGGTCGGGCAGGTTTTCGAGACCTTCCGCCGCACCGTGACGGAGACCGATCTGGTCAACTTCATCTCCACCACCGGCATGCTGGAGGCCATCTTCATCGAAGCCGGCTACGAGGGCGGTGCGATCCAGGGCCGCCCGGTGCCGGCCGCGCTGACCTACGCGCTGATCGAAGGCTTCATCCTGCAGACCATGATCCAGGGCACCGGGCTGGCGATGCTGGAACTGACGCAGAAGATCCACGGCCCGGTGGTGGTAGGCGACACGATCCGCGCCACCGTGACCGTGACCGGCATCCGCCCGACGTCGAAGAGCGGCCGCGCGGTGGTGGATTCGAGCATCGAGGTCTTCAACCAGCGCAACGAGCTGGTGATGACCTACACCGCGCGCCGCCTGCTGGCAGGGCGCTAGCCCGCCGGCGGCGGCCCCCACGCATACCCAGGAGGAGACAACATGCCAGTTCAGAGCAAAAATGCCAGGCATCACCCCACGCTGCGACGCGTCTGCGCCGTCGCCGCGCTGGTCTGCGCGCCGGTCGCCATGTCGGCGCACGCGGCGGAATTTCCCGATCATCCGATCAAGCTCGTGGTGCCGTTCCCGCCGGGCGGCCCGACCGACCTCGTCTCGCGCGTGATCGCCAAGAAGATGTCGGAAGACCTTGGCCAGCAGGTGGTGGTGGACAACCGCCCCGGCGCCAACGGCAATATCGGCGGCGAGATGGTCGCCAAGGCGCCCGCCGATGGCTACACGGTGCTGTACAACACCTCGTCCATCGCACTGAGTCCGGCGCTGTACAAGAAGCTGCCCTACGACGTGAAGCGCGACTTCGCGCCGGTGGCGATGACCGCCATGGTGCCGCTGGTGCTGGAGGTGAACGCGAAGGTGCCTGCGAACACCGTGGCCGAGTTCGTCAGCTGGCTCAAGGCCAACCCCGGCAAGATGACCTACGGGTCGGCCGGCAACGGTAATGTCACGCATCTGGCCGCTTTCCTGTTCCTGCAGGCCAACGGGCTGGACGCGGTCCACGCACCCTACAAGGGCAGCGCGCCGGCCCTGACCGACCTTGCCGGCGGGCAGGTGCAGTTCATGACGGACACGATCAACTCGTCGCTGCCGTTCATCCGCGACAAGCGCATGAAGGCGCTGGCGGTGACCAGCCTCACGCGCAGCTCGCAACTGCCGGACGTGCCGACCGTGGCCGAAACCGTCATGCCGGGCTTCGAGGTGGGCGCCTGGCAGGGCATGATGGTCCCGGCCAAGACGCCGCCCGAGATCGTCAAGAAGCTCAATGCCGCCACGCTGAAGGCGCTGGCCGCGCCCGAGGTACGTGCCAGCCTGGCCGCGCAGGGCGCCGAGCCGCGCGGGACCAGCCCCGAGGCCTACGGCAAGTACGTGGCCCAGGAGCTGGATCGCTGGCGCAAGGTGGTCAAGGATTCCGGCGTCACGCTGGACTGAAACAGGAGTTCGATGTGAGTGCGCTGTTCGCAACGTTCCAGCTCACGGCGCTGCCGCCGCAGGCTGCGGCCTTCCGTGCCGAGGTCAAGGCCTTCCTCGCCGAACATCTGCCCGCGCTGCCGCCCGATGTGCGCGCGCGCTCGTGGATGGGCTTCGACGCCAGCTTCAGCCGTGCGTTGGCGCGGCGCGGCTGGGTGGGGATCACGCTGCCGGCGGCCTACGGCGGCGCCGGGCTCGACGCCTTTTCGCGCTTCGTACTCGTGGAGGAGCTGCTGGCATGCGGCGCGCCGGTCTCCGCGCACTGGATCGCAGACCGGCAGAGCGGGCCGCTGATCCTGCGCTACGGCAACGACGCCCAGCGCGCCTTCTACCTGCCGCGTATCTGCCGCGGCGAGGCGTTCTTCTGCATCGGCATGAGCGAGCCGAACGCCGGCTCCGATCTCGCCAGCGTCAGCACGCGCGCGGTGCCGCTGCCGGAAGGCGGCTGGCGGCTGAACGGCCGCAAGATCTGGACGACCAATGCCGACCGCTGCCAGTACATGCTGGCGCTGGTGCGCACCTCGGGCGAGGTGGGCGACCGCCAGAAGGGCCTGTCGCAGGTCATCGTGGACCTTGCCGCGCCGGGCATCACGATCCGGCCGATCCACGACCTGGCTGGCGACGCGCATTTCTCGGAAGTGAGCTTCGAGGATGTGACCCTGCCGCCCGATGCGCTGGTGGGGCAGGAAGGCGCGGGCTGGGAGCAGGTCAACGCGGAGCTGGCTTTCGAGCGTAGTGGCCCGGAGCGGCTCTATTCGAGCGTGGTGCTGCTCGATGCATGGATTGCCGCGCTGCGCCGGCTGCCGTCGATCCGGCGCGACACGGTCACCGTCGGGCGGCTGGTCGGCCGGCTCGCCACGCTGCGCGCGATGTCG
Source organism: Cupriavidus sp. 05T42 (assembly GCF_056396345.1). Classification (NCBI taxonomy): domain Bacteria; kingdom Pseudomonadati; phylum Pseudomonadota; class Betaproteobacteria; order Burkholderiales; family Burkholderiaceae; genus Cupriavidus; species Cupriavidus sp. 05T42. The sequence goes on along the minus strand of NZ_JBFTLH010000003.1, from coordinate 246,532 downwards.
CTGGCGGTGACGGCGCGGCTCGCCGCCGGGGAAAGCCCGCTGGTGGAGGCCGCGCTGGTCAAGGACCTCGGCACCGAGCTGGAGCAGTCGGTGGGCGCGCTGGCCGAAGCGGCGCTCGGGGAGGATCCGGAACTGGCCGCCGACACGGCGCTGTATCGCACGGCGGCCTACGTCAGCCAGATTTCGCCGACCTATTCGCTGCGGGGCGGCACCCGCGAGATCCTGCGCGGCATGATCGCGCGCGGGCTTGGCCTGCGCTGAAGGAGTTTCGAGATGGATAACGCCTATTCCGACGCGCTGACGGCCCTGCTGCGCGACCACTGCACGCCGGCGCATGTGCGCGCCGTGGAAGCGGGGCAGGGCGCGGCGTCGCTGTGGAACGTGCTGCGCGACAGCGGCTTTGCGGACTGCCTGCTGCCCGAGGACGCCGGTGGCGCGGGGCTCTCGCTGGCGGACGTCGCCCCGCTGTTCTTTACGATGGGCTGGCACGCGATGCCGTTGCCGCTCGCGCAGACGATGTTCGCGCGGGCCGTGCTGCACCGGGCCGGCATCGAATTGCCGGAAGGGCCGATCGCGCTGGCGACGTTTGACGGCGCGCCGCGTACCCATGCGCCGGGTGGGGCGACTGCCGCGTGGTTCGTCGTGCAGGACGGCGGTCAGGGCGCGCTGGTCGCCCGCGAGGCAGCGGATGTATCCGAGACCGGCGTGCACGGCGACCTGACGGTCTCCATCGGCCGCTCCCCGTCAACAACCTTTCCGCTGGCGCCGGGGCTGCTGCGCACGTTGGGCGCCTGCCTGCACGCCGCGCAGATGGCCGGCGCGATGGCGCGCGTCTTCGACATGACCTTGCAGTACGCCAACGACCGCGCGCAGTTCGGGCGGCCCATTGGCAAGTTCCAGGCGATCCAGCATCAGGTCAGCGTGATGGCCGAGCAGGTGGCGGCGGCGCGCGTGGCAGCGCAGATCGCGTGCGCGTCGGACGACGCCTGGCCGGACCGCATGCGCGCAGCGGTGGGCAAGCTCAATGCCAGCGAGGCGGTGACCCCGGTGACCGGCAGCGCCCACGCCGTGCACGGGGCGATGGGCGTGACCGAGGAATACGACCTGCAACTGTTCACGCGCCGCCTGCACGCGTGGCGGCTGGCCGATGGCTCGGAGCGCTACTGGGGCCGGGAGATCGGCGAAGCGGCGTGCGCGGCGGATGCCGGCACGGTCGACCTGATCCGGTCGTGGAGTACCGACGCGGCTTGACCCCGGACTTCGCTTGAGGTGCCCGCCCTCTCCCCCGGCCCCTCTCCCGGAGGGAGAGGGGAGGAACACCGCCGGTTTGCTCCCCTCGCCCGCTTGCGGGAGAGGGGCCGGGGGAGAGGGGAGGAACACCGCCGGTTTGCTCCCCTCGCCCGCTTGCGGGAGAGGGGCCGGGGGAGAGGGGAGGAACACCGCCGGTTTGCTACCCTCGCCCGCTTGCGGGAGAGGGCCGGAGGGAGAGGGGAGGAACACCGCCGGTTTGCTCCCCTCGCCCGCTTGCGGGAGAGGGGCCGGGGGAGAGGGGCAGCGCGTCAAACTGACGGCACGGTCTCGCGCATCGACGCGCGCTGGTCGAATGTGGCGAACCATTGCGCCAGCGCTGGCGCCTGCGCGCGCCAGTCACGTTCCTGAAAGCGGAAGTCGAGATAGCCCAGCGCGCAGCCGATGGCGACATGCCCGAGCGATACGGCTGACTCGCGCAAGGTGGCCGCTTCGCCGTCGAGCACCGCCAGTGTCGCCGCCAGCTTGGCGGCCCAGGCGTCAAGGATGGGTGCCGATTGCTGCGCCGTCGGGCGTAGCCGCTCGTTGCGCCACAAGACCAGCAGATCGGTCAGCCCATGGCCGACGCCGTGCCAGCGCAGCGCGCGCAGGCGGGCCGCGCGCTCCTGCGGCACCAGCGCCGAGCCGGCCGCGAGGTATTCGCAGATCAGCGTCGATTCGGACAGCACGCCGCCGTCCTCCAGCACCAGCGTCGGGATCTTGTTGAGCGGGTTCACGCCCATCACGTCTGCGTTGCAGGCGGTCATGGCCACCACGGCGTCCGTGCAGCGGATGCGGTCGGCGATGCCCAGTTCGTGCGCGGTCACCATCACGCGCCGCACGAACGGCGAGCGGGGCGACCAGTACAGCGTCATCGTGCCCATGTCATTCTCCGTGGATGTTGTGTTCCTTGACCACGCGGCCCCACTTGGCGGTGTCGTTGCGGATCAGCGTGGTGAACTCGGCGGCGCTGCCAGGGGCGGGGACCAGACCAAGTTGTTCAAGGTTTGTGCGCACGCCGGGGTTGTCCAGCGTGCGGCGCAGGGCCTCGTTCACGCGCTTCACCACATCAGGCGGCGTGCCGGCTGGCCCCATCATCCCGTACCAGTTGCTGGCCTCTACGTTGGCGATGCCCAGCTCGCCGAGCGTCGGCACATCGGGCAGGAAGCCGAGCCGCTTCGGCGCCGCCACGCCAATCGGCCGCAGCCGCTTGCTGGTGATGAACGGCATCAGCCCGGACGCATCGCCAAAGAACGCATCCACCTGACCGCCGAGCGTGTCGGTGATGGCTGGTGCAGCGCCCTTGTACGCCACGTGCAGGAAGTTCACGCGCGTGGCTGCCTTGAACAGCTCGATGGTCATATGCGGCATGCTGCCGACGCCGGTGGACGCCAGGCTCGGCGGCTTGGCCGCCTGCTGCGCCTGCTTGACGAATGCCGCAGCGTTGGCGGCGGGCGCGTCGGGCTTCACGACCAGCACTTCGGGCGTGTTCACCACCAGCGAGATCGGCGCCAGGTCCTTCTGCGGGTTGTAGGGCAGGCTGGCGTAGAGCGACGGGTTGATGACGATGGCCCCGGCGCTGGTCAGGAACAGCACCGAGCCATCGGTGGGCGACTTCGCCACGAAGCTCGCCGCGATGGCGCCGTTGGCGCCGGGGCGGTTGTCGATGACGACGGTCTGCTTGAGTTCGAGTTCCAGCTGGCGCGAGATGGCGCGCGCCAGCGAATCAGCAGGGCCGCCGGCCGGGAATGCGACAACGAGCCGCGTGATGGGCGCCGCGTGGGCGACGGGTGCAGTGGCAAGGGTGGCCAGCGTGGCCAGGGCCGCGAGCGCGAACGCCGGGGCAAGCATGCGGATGCGCATGGGGGTCTCCTCCAGATTGACAGGGTCGGTGGCGCGCGGGTCTAGCCGCCCACGGCGCCTTGCGTGTTGACGTACAGCGAATAGATCGACGTGCAGGACGCCATGAACAGCCGGTTGCGATGCCGCCCGCCGAAGCAGAGGTTGGCGCAGCGCTCGGGCAGCGAGATATGGCCGATGGCCTCGCCCTGTGGCGAGAACACGCGCACGCCGTCCAGTTCCGGCGTGCCCATGCCCCAGCCGCACCAGAGGTTGCCGTCCACGTCCACGCGGAAGCCGTCCGGCGTGCCGGGGCCGGCATCGACCAGCACGCGCGACTCGCCGAGCCGGCTGCCGTCGCCGCTGACCTGGAAGGCGCGGATGCGGCGCGGGCGGGCGCGCGATTCGATCACGTACAGCGTGGATTCGTCGGGCGAGAAGGCCAGGCCGTTCGGCCCGCTGACGTCGTCGGCCATCACGGTGGCGGTGCCGGTAGCGGGATCAAAGCGGTAGATGCGCTCCGGCTGCTCGGCTTGCGCGCGCTCGCCCTGGTAGTAGCCGGCGATGCCGAACGGCGGATCGGTGAACCAGATCGAGCCGTCGGACTTCACCACCACGTCATTGGGCGAGTTGAGCGGCTTGCCGTCGACGCTGTCAATCAGCACCGTGATGCGCCCGTCATACTCGGTGCGCGTGATGCGGCGGCCACCGTGCTCGCAGGTGATCAGGCGGCCCTGGCGGTCACGCGTGTTGCCGTTCGCATGGCCGGAGGGCGCGCGGAACACGCTTACCGCGCCGGTTTCTTCCTCCCACTTCATGATGCGGTTGTTCGGGATATCGCTCCAGAGCAGGTAGCGGCCATCGCCGAACCAGACCGGGCCTTCGTTCCAGCGCCCGCCGGTGGCAATACGCTCCACGGCGGCCAGCACCAGGCGGTAGTGCTCGAAGGCGGGCTGCAGGACCTGGACGGCGGCGTCCGGATAGCGGCCGATCGGCATGCGGTCGTTGTCGTGCATGGGGGTTCCTGTGTCAGGCATAGAGCCGGGCGGGGTTGTGGCGCAGCACGGCGTCGGCGGTGGCGGCGTCGCCGCACAGCGCGCGAATCCAGGCCAGCAGTTGCGCCTCGTCGGGCCGGGGATAGCGGATGTTCGGGTGCGGCCAGTCGGTGCCCCAGATCGCGCGGTCCGGCGCGGTGTCCAGCAGGGCGCGCGCCACGCGCACGGCATCGAGATAGGGCGCGATGCCGTCGGTGATGCGGTCAGGCCCGGAGAGCTTGATCCACAGGTGGGGCAGGGCGAGGGTCTCCTGGAGCCGCGCGAAGCTGGCATAGGCCACGCCGTCGCGCGCCTGCACGCGTGCCATGTGGTCGATCACGAGCGGTACGCCCAGCGGGGCCAGCACCGCGAGCGCGCCCAGTACATCGTCGATCTGGCCGTGTAGCAGCGCGTGCCAGCCGTACGGGCGAATCCGCTCCAGCACGGCGCGCATCTGGCCCATGTCCGGCGCGCCGCCGAGGTGGGACATCAGGCCGAGGCGGATGCCCCGTACACCGCGCGCCGCCATGTCGGCAAGCTGGGCTTCGTCGATATCGGGATCGATGGTCGCAATGCCGCGATAGGCCCCGTCGGTCGTATCCAGCGCGGCAAGCAGCGCGCTGTGATCGTTGCCATAGCAGGCGCCCTGCACGATCACGCCATGGGCGATGCCGAGCGCGGCGTGGATCGCCCGGATCTCGGCAAACGGCGCGGGCGGCGGCGTGTAGATGGGGTTGGGTGGCAGCGGATGGGCGTCGTAGGGGCCAAAGATATGGAAGTGGCAGTCCCAGATGCCCGAGGTGCTGGCGGCAGAAGTCGGCATATTGGTGTCAGTCGGAGCGCGCGCCGGTTTCCTTGACCACGCGGGTCCAGCGCGCATATTCGTTGCGGATCAGCGCGCCGTACTGCTCTGGCGTGCCGCCGGTGGCTTCGGCGCCCTGCGCGTGCAGCGCGGCGAGCGTGTCGGGGTCCTTCAATACGGCGGCCACCTCGCGGTGAATCCGTGTAACGACGGTAGTGGGCAGGCCGCGCGGCGCCACGATGCCCTGCCACGTGCCGGAGTCGAACCCGGGCGCGATGGTTTCGGCCAGCGTGGGCACATCGGGCAGCACGGAGACGCGCCGCGCCGTGGTGGCCGCAATCGCGCGCAGCCTGCCGTCCTGGATGAACGGCAGCGCGGCGTTGAGGCTGCCGGACATCATGAAGTCCAGCCGGCCGGAAAGCAGGTCTGGCAGCGCGGCGGCGTTGCCCTTGTAGGGGATATGGTTGAACTGCGTGCCCGTGCGCGCGGCAAACAGCACGCTGGTCAGGTGGTCGATGGTGCCGTTGCCGGACGAGCCGAAGCTCATCTGCCCGGGCCGCGCCTTCAGTTGTGCGAGGAAGTCCTTGGGCGTGCGGATCGGCGAGGCGGCGTTGACGATCACCACCAGCGGCACCGTGGCCACGTACGCCACCGGCGTGAAGATCTCGGTCGGATTCAGCGCGGGCTTCTGGAACAGCGCCGGCGAGATGGCGATCGACGAGCTGTTGTAGAGCAGCGTGTAGCCGTCCGCGGCGGACTTGGCGACCTGCTCCGCCGCGATATTGCCGCCCGCGCCGGGCCGGTTCTCGACCACGACCTGCTGGCCCAGCCGTTCCCCAAGCTTGCGCGCGATCACGCGGGCGATGATGTCGGTGGGGCCGCCCGGCGAGAACGCCACGACCATGCGGATCGGCTTGTCGGGGTAGGTGTCGGCCTGGGCGGCCTGCGCGAAAGAGGGAAGGCCGAGGCTGGCCGCCAGGAACGTGGCCAGCAGGATGCGTCGCCGGGAAGCGGCGGCGCGCGGTGTCGATGCCATGAGCGGGTGTCTCCTCTATCTGTTTTTATATGCGGCGCGTCTTGTCGCTCAGTCGCAGCGCACGCTCATCCCGCCATCGACAACGATCTCGGTGCCGGTGACGAAGCGTGCTTCGTCCGAGGCGAGGAACAGGGCTGCGTTGGCGGTGTCGCGCCCGTCGCCCATGAAACCGAGCGGGATGCGGGCCTGGCGCTGGGCCAGCAGGGCGTCCACGTTGCCGCCGGCGCGCTGGCCGGCCAGGCGGGCTTCGACCATCGGCGTATGCATCTGGCCGGGAATCACGGTGTTCACGCGTACGCGTTTCGGGGCGTACTGCACGGCCACCACGCGCGAAAACTGGATCACGGCGGCCTTGGCCGAGGCGTAGCCCACCTGCGCGGCGCCAGTCCAGCGGATGCCGGAGGTGGACGCGGTGTTGACGATGGCGCCGCCGCCCTGTGCCTCCATGTGCGGCAGCACGGCCTTGCAGGTCAGGAACACGCTCTTGAGGTTGAAGTCGAGCTGGGCGTCCCAGGTCTCCTCGCTCAGTTCCACGGGGCCGCCCTTGGCCGAGCCGCCCACGTTGTTGACCAGCACGTCCACCCGGCCGAAGCGGGCGATACAGGCATCGACCATGGCGTTGACCGCGGTGGCGTCGGTCACGTCGCAGCAATGGGCTTCCACGTCGCCGTCGATGGCGCGCACGCGCTCCAGGGTTTCGGCCATGGCGTCGGCGCTCTTGTCCACAGCGAAGATGTGCGCGCCTTCCTCGGCAAACCGCACGGCAACGGCGCGGCCGTTGCCCCAGCCCGGGCCGACGCAGCCCGCGCCGGTCACGATGACGACTTTGCCTTCGAGTCTCTTGGACGATGTGGATGACATGTTTCGGGATTCCTGTTCAGAGCGGATCGAGTTCGCTGGGCGTGCCTTCGGGCGGCACCACCTCGAACGCGTTGATGGTCATCGAGATCAGCGTGTAGTAGCCGGCGAGGCCGACGAGGTCCACCACGCCGTCCTGGCCGAGCACGTCGATGGCGTGCTTGTAGAGCGTGTCGGGAATGCGGCGCGTCTGGTCGAGGCTCTGCATCACGGCATGGACCACGGCCTCGTCCTCGTTGGCGAAAGCCGGGGTGCGGCCGGTGCGGATGGCTTCGACCACCTCAGGCGGCACGCCGGCCTTCAGCGCCAACGGCTTGTGGGCGTACCACTCGTACTCGGCGCGCCAGGCGCGGGCCATGCAGAGGATGGCCAGCTCGGACAGGCGCGGCGGCAGGGAGGAGTCGTAGCGGCAGTACTGGCCCAGCGCCTGGGCGGTGGCGGCGAGCTGGGGGCGTTGCAGCCAGACCGCCAGCGGTCCGCGGACGCCACCGCGCGGGCCGCCGGCAATGGTGTCGTGCACGGCGCGCTGGGCAGGGGTCATGGCGTCCAACGCCAGGGTGGGGATGCGGGGCATTGCGCCTGTCTCCGGAATTGTAGGGTTGTCTTGGAATCCGGCCATTGTGCAAATGGCGTTTGGATGCGTCCAATATATTTTTGGGAACAGACTGATTCCAAAATAGAATGACTGGCGCCGCTGTCCGGTGGCGCACGCAAGGGGGCGGGGAAGCATGAAAGCGACGATGGAGATTCGGGACCTGCGCATGTTCATGGCGCTGGCGGAGGAACTGCATTTCGGCCGCGCGGCGGAGCGGCTGCGCATCTCGCAGCCGCCGCTGACCAAGCACATCCAGCAGCTCGAGGAACAGCTTGGCGTGATGCTGTTCGACCGCAACAAGCGCAGTGTGCGGCTGACGCCGGCCGGCGCGGCGCTGGTGCAGGAGGCGCGGCGCATCCTGAATCAGGCCGAGGTGGCCTTGCAGGTGGTGCGGCGCGCACAGCAGGGCGAGACCGGCACGCTGCGCATCGGCTTCGTGGCGGCAGTGGTCTACATCGGCATCGAGGCGCTGTTCGCCCGGCTGCATCGCGAACTGGCGGGCGTGGAAACGGTGTGGGAGGAGATGGGCTCGTCAGAGCAGGTGGAGGCGCTGCGCAAGGACCGCATCGACCTGGGCTTCGCGCAGGTGCCGATGGGAGTGGGCGAGATGGCGGCGCACCTCGTGGCCAGTGTGCCGCTGGCGGCGGCGCTGCCCGCCACGCACCGGCTGGCCGGTCGGGCGAAGATCGACGTGGCGGCGCTGGCCGACGAGCCGTTCATCGTGATTCCCCGGGAGAGCGCGCCGGGCTACTTCGACCTGACGGCGGCCACCTGCCTGGCCGGCGGCTTCAGCCCGAACTTCCGCCACTACGCCAAGCACCTGCTGTCCGTCATCAGCCTGGTGGCGCTGGGCCGGGGCGTGGCGCTGGTGCCGCGCACGCTCGGCACGGCGGCGGTGCCCGGTGTGGTGCTCAAGCCGCTCACCGGGGCGCCGGCGCACGCGCAGTACTCGGCGATCTGGCATCCGGGGAACCCGTCGCCGGTGCTGGCGCGTGCGGTGGATTTGCTGGGGGCGGGCGGCCTCAGATGATCGTATCGACCACGCCGCCATCCACCCGCAGCGCCGCGCCGGTGGTGGCCGATGCCTGCTTCGAGCACGCGTAGACGATGATATTGGCCACTTCCTCCACCGTGGCCGCGCGCTGGATCAGCGACGAGCTGCGGTGCGCCTTGACGAAGTCGGCCGCCACTTCCTCGGCGCTCTTGCCGGTCTTGGCAATCTCGTCCTTGAGCATTGCCTCCACCCCTTCGGACAGCGTCGGCCCCGGCAGCACCGCGTTGACCGTCACGCCGGTGCCCGCCAGCCGCTTGGCCAGCCCACGCGAGATGGCCAGCTGGGCGGTCTTGGTGACCCCATAGTGGATCATTTCCACCGGGATATTGATCCCGGACTCCGACGCGATGAACACGATCCGGCCCCATTTCCGGGTGGCCATGCCTTGGGCGTAGGCGCGCGAGAGCCGCACGCCGGTCAGCACGTTGACGTCGAAGAAGCGCGTCCATTCGCTGTCGGGGATGTCGAAGAAGTCCTGCGGCTGGAAGATGCCGAGGTTGTTCACGAGGATGTCGAGGTCGGGATGGGTGCCGACGAGCTTGTCGCACACCGCCGCATCGACCAGATCGCCGGCAAAGCCTACCGCCTGGGCGTCTGGCACGGCGGCTTTCAGCTTGGCCAGCGCCTGTTCCACGCTGGCGCTGCTGCGGCCGTTGACGATGACGCGCGCGCCGGCCTCGGCGAGCCCCTTGGCCGTGGCAAAGCCGATGCCGGCCGTGGAACCCGTGACGAGGGCGGTCTTGCCCGATAGATCGATCTTCATGGCGACTCCATTCAACTGGGTGGAAAGAAAGGAACGGGCCCCGCGCGGGGCAACCCGACAAGTGTAGGAGGAAATGAAAAGGGCCGCGTTGCCGCGGCCCTTCCGTCACTGAGTCACTGGCTGTCCGGTATTAGTGGAACAGCTTCAGCGCCTGGGTGATGGTGTTGGACACCCCCCAGACCAGCGGCACCAGCACATAGAGCCAGAACACCGCCAGCAGACCCGTATTGGTCGGTTGCGCGTTGAGAGATTGGTTTTCCATGGATGACTCCGTTCTAGATACTTAGTGCGCGCCGCCCGCCACACCGGCCATGCCGGCCACGTCGGCGTCGCTCATGTGGTGCTTCTCGCTGACGCGCGAGACCAGCAGGTTGGCCAGGAAGCCGATAACCAGCAGGGCGGCCATGATGTGCAGCGTCATCGTGTACGCCGCGCCACCGGTCACGCCGTGCGCCACCTGGTATTCGCGGATGTAGTTCACCAGCACCGGACCGGCGATGCCGGCGGCGGCCCAGGCGGTCAGCAGACGGCCATGGATGCCGCCCACGTAGGCCGTGCCGAACATGTCGGCCAGGTAGGCCGGGATGGTGGCGAAGCCGCCGCCGTACATCGACATGATCACGCAGTAGGCCAGCACGAACAGCGCGATGCTGCCGGCGCCACCCAGTTGCGGCACCAGCCAGTACAGCACGGCACCCAGCGCGAAGAACACGAAATAGGTGTTCTTGCGGCCGATCCAGTCCGACGACGAGGCCCAGAAGAAGCGGCCGCCCATGTTGAACAGCGACAGCAGGCCCACGAAGCCCGCGGCGGCAGCCGGGGTGACCGAGCCCTTGAAGCTTTCCTGGATCATCAGCGAAGCCTGGCCGAGCACGCCGATGCCGGCGGTCACGTTCAGGAACAGCACCACCCACAGCAGGTAGAACTGGGGCGTCTTCAGCGCCTGGTCGATGTGCACGTGGTTACGCGTGATCATCTTGTTGGTGGTGACCGGCGGGGTCCAGCCAGCGGGCTTCCAGCCGGGCGGCGGGACGCGGATGGCCAGCGAGCCGATGGTCATCGAGATGAAATAGCCCACGCCCATGACCAGGAAGGTCTGAGTCACGCCGACCGAGGTGGCGCTCTTGAAGGTGTTCATCAGCGCCACGGACAGCGGCGCGGCGATCATCGCGCCGCCGCCGAAGCCCATGATGGCCATGCCGGTGGCCATGCCGCGGCGGTCCGGGAACCAGCGGATCAGCGTGGAGACCGGCGAGACATAGCCGAGGCCGAGCCCGATCCCTCCGAGCACGCCGTAGCCTAGGTAGAGCAGCACGATCTGGTGCGTATAGACCCCGAGGGCCGAAATCAGGAAACCGCCGCCGAAGCAGCAGGCCGCCGTGAACATGGTCTTGCGCGGGCCCACGCGTTCCAGCCATTTGCCGGCGAAGGCGGCGGAAATGCCGAGGAAGAAAATGGCCAGCGAGAAAATCCAACCCAGCGTGGTCAGTTTCCAGTCGTCAGGCGCGGATTCGGAAATACCGATGACCTTGGAAAGGGGGGCATTGAATACCGAGAAAGCATAGGCCTGGCCAATGCAGAGGTGCACCGCCAGCGCGGCGGGCGGGACCATCCAACGGGAAAATCCCGGTTTGGCGTAGGTCGCTTCCTTGGAAAAGAACGGCGCTCGCCCGTAGGACGGGCTGCCACCATCGTTGATCACGCTGCTCATGTTGAACATTCTCCGGGACATGGGAATACCGGGTAGTTCGTCCCCACTGGCCTGGCGCGCCCGGCTGCTCTGGCGGCAGCGCGGTTGACCCCGTCACGCCCTGGACGAATTACCCCCAGAAATGTCGGTGCCCCCGGGCTTTGAGAGGGTTTGTGGCCCCGGGGCGGTCCGACAATTACTACACGGTGGAAACGGGGGCCGCACACACCGGACGTGCGTGCGCAACGGACCTGGGGGGTCCGGCATCGAGGGCGAAGGAAGGCGTGCTGCGTCCCGTTTCGAAATGACTCATTTGGATTTCCAGATTGGGGCGTGCAATATATGTCGCGAATAACATATATCACCGTGGAAAATATTATTCGCCGAACCTTATCCGCCCTTATTCAGGACTTCAATAGGCTAAAGATGACATATTCCCGTTGCGCGTGAATTGCGGGCGTTGATCGGGAATTGGACTGGATGGTGCCCTGGGGGCGTGGGATTTTTGCCACATGACCGGGCCACCCGGCAGTGCGGATGGCCCGGGTACATCAGGACATCAACCCAGCTTGACGCTGGTGGCATCCGCGGTCAGGTAACCGACGGCGGAGCCGAACTTGTCCTTGTAGTTGGCACGCACGAGCGGATCGAGCGTGGTCTTCACGCCGGCGGGCATGGTGCTGATGAATTCACCCGCGTGCTGGAAGTTGCTCATGATGTAGGTCCAGCCGTTGAGTTCGTCCACGGCGTGCAGGCCCGTCGACTCGCCGCCAGACGGCACCGACATCAGGCGGCTCAGCTTCTTCGTATCGATGTTGTACGCCCACAGGAAGTTGTTGGCGTGCTGGCCGCTGTCTTCGCCGATGAACAGCGTGCGCAGCTTTTCCGAGAACTTCAGGTTGTCCGGGTTGCCGATCGTTTCCGGATCCGCCGTGTTGCCCAGCGCGTCAGCGGCGATGTCCTTGCCGGCGATCAGCGCCTTGGTGTGCACCGGCACCCATTCGCTGCTGATGGCAGCGCCGCTGGTGTCAGTCTGGCCACCGGTCAGGTTGTGCTGCATCACCACGCCGGCCTTCAGCGCGGCCGGCACGCTGATGTTGCTGGCGGCGTTCCAGCCCTTGGCGTTGTTCAGCACCATCGAGTCCTGAACGTTCTGCAGGGCGGAATAGGCGATCTTGTCCTTGATGTTGACCGTGGTGCCTTCCATCTTGGTGAAGCCCATGCTGCCGCCGGCCAGGTAGGCGTAGCGGTGGGTTTCCAGGAACGCGGCGACGTGCTCCTTGCCCGGCACGACCTTGACCCATTGGGCAATGCCGTTCGCGAAGATCTTGGTGTAGCTGGCGTCCACCGGGTCCGCCCACTTCACGTCCATGATGTCCTGCGGACGGTGCGACTTGGCCATGGCTTCCACTTCGGCGCTGGTGGCGTGGCCGAGCTTGATCCAGGTCAGCGCGGCGCCAGCGGCGGCCGGATCGACCGAGAAGCCCGAACCCACCTTCGCCACGTACAGCGTGCCGGCGGACAGGTCCTTCTCCTTGTCGGCGATGAACATGAACATGGCGCTGTTGGTGGCGTCATCGCCCATCAACACGGTGCGGTTGTCCGGCATCACCTGCACGAGTTCGTGCGAGATGCGGCCCAGGCAGTAGTGCTTCTTGATCGAGCCCGTGCCGTCCGCGTTCACCGTGACTTCCGGCAGGTGGCCGTACAGGTACGGGTTCAGCGGAATGCTCGCGTTGCCGTACAGGTTGGTGGAGTACTTGGCGTACTGCGCGATCAGGGCGGCGTCCGTGGTCCACGGGTCCGGCTCGTACTCTTCGCTGGAAAGGTGGGTGTTCCACGGCGACAGGCTCGCGCCGCAGGTAATCCACAGGCCGTTGGCGCTGGAGGTGTCGACGTTGTGGTACTTGACCAGCGACAGCTTGCCGGTGGTCGGGTTCTGGTCGAGCGTGAGGATGGCGATCGGCGACGGCAGGCAGCCGTAGGTGCTCACGCCGGCCTGGTCGGCCGTGTTGTATTCGAACTGGACCACGGCGAACACGGTGTTGCCGGTCACGCCGGCCACCTTGGCGCCATCGATCTTCAGCAGCGACGTGCCGTCCGGCGAGTCGGAGAAGAACTGGCGTTCCTTGCCGGCCACCGAGACGTCCGTGATCGGCTGGTTATTGATGTTGACGTAGCCGCCGGCCAGGATCTTGCCGCCGTTGCCGTCAGGCACCTGGTCGCCGGTGATGAAGAACGGCTGGTAGGCCAGCTTGTAGGTCTGGCTGGTGCCGTCGCTCATGGTCACCTTGAGCGACGAGCCCACCGTGGTGGTGGACATCGCGGCCGGATCGGCCAGCGTCGGCGCGGCCATGCCCGTGAATTCGGCGGAGGCGAACGTCGCGGGGGTGGCGCCCGGCGTGGCGGGCGTGTTCGGCGTACCCGGCGTGGCAGCGTCGCTGTCGCCGCCGCAACCGGCCAGCAGGGAAATGGAACCCATGCCCAGCGGCAGCATCGGCGCGCCGGCGAGGAGTTTCAGGGCCTTGCGGCGCGATGCGTTGAGTTTGTCCAGCATTTTCTCGTCCTTTTTTGTGTGGTCGGCAACCCGATGGCAAGGCTCGCCATGTCGCCGAGTGGGAACGACCTCTAATCGTTCAGGCCGGACGCCATGCTATGAACGGAGTGTGACAAGGTGTTGAAAGCGCAATAACCATCACTTGATTGCGCACCCGGGGCGTCGCAAAAGTGCAAAAAAGGTGGGCGATCATGGTCGCCCCAAATGTCTCTCAACCTGGAGTGCCGGGTATGCATTGATGTACAGACATGATGTAACGAAACCGTCATTTGTGATCGCTAGTATCTGCCCCGGCAAGTCGCCGCCGGGACAACAGAAGCCCGGCGGTCTCCCTGACAACTGGAGGTCTCTACTCATGTCGTACATCACCGATAAGTTCCGCGCACCGCGCCGCGAAGCCCAGGGCTCGGTCACCGTGCCTGGCCAGACGCTGGAGGAAATCGTTGCCGCCAACCCCGAGCGCCGCAAGGTGCTGCGTGGCGGGCTGGGCCTGTCGCTGCTGTCGGCATTCGGCAGCGGCAGCCTGCTGGCGGCCTGTGGTGGCGATGATGATCCCGCTCCGGCTCCCGCGCCGGCGCCGGCTCCTGGACCCGGCGCGGCCCCAACGCCGACCCCGGTGCAGCCGCTGGACTACAGCATCAACTTCACGCCGGTGGCCGACAAGGTGACCGCCGACACCGTGACGCTGCCGACCAACTACTCGTATACCGTGCTGTTCTCGGCGGGCGACCCGGTGGAAGCGGGCTCGGTGGGCTACACGGGCGCGTTCCAGTCGTCGGCCGAAACCGAGCGCCAGGCCGGCGGTAACCACGACGGCATGCACTACTTCGTGATCCCGGGCACGGACCCGCAGAAGGGCGGCCTGCTCGTGATGAATCACGAAGCCATGGATAGCGCCATCCTGTTCCCGGGCTCGTACAACGCCGGCACCGCCACGCCCGAGCAGAAGCGCCTGGCGCTGTCGTCGGTTGGCGTGTCCGTGATCGAGGTCGAGTTCGTCGCCAACACCTGGCAGGTCAAGAAGAACTCGACGTACAACAAGCGCTACACCGGCAACTCGCTGTATCGCGTCTCCGGCCCGGCCGCCAGCGTGGTGGGCGGTACCGTGGTCGGTACGCTGAACAACTGCTCCAGCGGCCACACGCCGTGGGGCACCTACCTGACCTGCGAAGAAACCACCGATAACTACCTGGACCCGACGCAAGCCGAGGAAGGCTACGGCTGGGTGGTGGAGATCGATCCGCTGCAGCAGATCTCGGGCATGCCGGTCAAGCGCACCGCCATGGGCCGCTTCGACCATGAGAACACCGCGTTCATGACCGATTCGAGCAATCGCGTGGCGTTCTACATGGGCGACGATGGCACGCCGGGCTGCATCTACAAGTTCATCCCGAGCGCCGCTTTCGACGCGACCAATCGCCTGAACAACGCCAGCCTGCTCGACAACGGCACGCTGTACGTGGCCAAGTTCAATGCCGACGGGTCGGGCGACTGGATCGAACTGACCCAGGGCAAGAATGGCCTCGTGGCGGGTGCCTCGGACCCCGGCAATTTCACGCAGTCGGTCGTGCCGCCGGCGCCGGTGGCAATCGACTTCAATACACAGGCCGACGTGCTGATCAACACCAAGGCCGCCGCGCGCGTGGCCGGCGGCACGCTGATGGACCGCCCGGAGTGGATCACGGTGGGCCTGGACCGGACGATCTACTGCACGCTGACCAACAACGGTGGCCGCCAGGTGACCGACGCGGCCAACCCGCGCGTGACCAACTCGCACGGCCACATCGTCCGCTGGAAGGAAACCGGCGATTCGCCGCTGGCGGTCAAGTTCACGTGGGAAATCCTGCTGCTGGCCGGCGACCCGTCCATCGCGGCGGCGAACCTGAAGGGCAACATGGTGGGCGACACGTTCTCGAGCCCGGACGGCATCCGCGTGGACCCGAAGGGCCGCCTGTGGGTGCAGACCGATGCGGGCACGGGGACCAGCGTGACCAACATCTTCGGCGCCAATTCGATGCACTACGTGGATCAGGCCACGCGCGAGGTGAAGCGCTTCCTGGTCGGCCCGCACGGCTGTGAAATCACCGGTCTCGCGTACACGCCGGATCTGACGACGTTCTTCGTGAACATCCAGCATCCGAACGACAAATGGCCGAGCGCCAGCCTCCCGGCACGCTCGTCCACGGTCGTCATCCGGCACAACGAAGGCAAGCCGATCGGCGCCTGATACAGGCGCACGGGCGGCATAGTGGGTGCCGCCCGATCGGCACATTGACACGCCGCGGTCCGCAGGGATCGCGGCGTTTTTTTAGGTTCGGCACGCTTAGAACTTGTGGCGAACCCCCACACGCGCCACCACCTGTCGCGTCGTGGACGACTGGCTTCCCGTTGCGCCGTCATAGACATCGGCCCGGGCACCACCTGCGGATTGCTGATAGATGCCCATCAGATAGACGTCGGTGCGCTTCGAGAAGTAGTAGTCCAGCAGTGCGTTGAGCTGATGGTACTTAGGGCTCCCGCCCGTGGCGTCGACCTTGGCCCGTGTAAAGGTGTATCCGAGCGTCGTCTGCAGGACTGGCGTGAAATAGTATCGACCCCAGATTTCGTAGTTGTCGAACTTCACGGTATTGCCGGTGACGCCGTTGGCATCGTCAAAGCTGACATGCGAGAAGTCCATGCCGATAAGGCCGGCCTGGCCGAACGAATAGGTGCCGCCGGCCGCGTACGTTTCCATGTTCGAGGGATTGCCGACATAGCCGAACGGCCCACGACCCGATACGCCAGGATTCGTCGTGCTGGGGGCCCAGTTGCCATCGGGAAACTGGGTCGCCGGGTTGCGTGCGTAGAAGTATGCGGCGCCAAGATAGACGGGGCCGCTGCCATAGCTGGCGCCCGCGCCGACCGTGCTGTTGCCGCGATAGTTGCCCGCCTGCTCGCCGAATGCGTAGAGTGCCTCGAAGGTAAGCCCGCCCAGCGGCGCGGTGACGTACTTGACGGCGTTACTGACGCGGAAACCGTTGTTGCTGTTGTCGATGTCACCCGCATGGGAGAAGAAGGCGCCGCTCGAGCCGTTCATCACAGCCGGCTGCACCAGGTCGGCTACGGGATCGTACTGGCGGCCGACAGTGACGGTACCGTATTTGCTGTCGGATAGCCCGACATACGCCTGCCGGCCGAAGATCAGGCCACCTTGTCCAAGCTTGCCGGTATCGACATTGAAGCCGCTTTCGAGTTGAAAGATCGCCCTGACGCCCTGGCCGAGATCTTCCGCGCCCTTTATCCCCCAGCGACTCCCCTGGGCCACGCCGCTCTGTACCTGCCAGAACTGGTGCCCGCCTGCATTGTTGGTAAAGGTGATGCCTGCGTCGATAATGCCATACAACGTCATGGCATTTTGCGCCGACACGGGGCTCGCCGCTGCACTCATTAATCCCAGTGCGATAAGCGACTTCTTCATATTATGGTCCTCCGAGATACTAGTGGAAAGGTATGCGCGCAAGCATCCGGGAGAGATGTACCATTATGGAGTGCTGTTCCATAATGGTGCAGGTGTTGTGGGCGGATGCACCGGATTTGAGCTTCTCTTTTCTCTTGAGCCTTGTCCGGAGAACGGTTATCCAGAAAATCTCGATGCCGTCTTGTGCGTGGCCGGATTTTTCACGTCCCCATATTCGCAGTCCACTCATTTACCTTCTTGATACAGAAGCGGAGCTTATAGGTGTATATCAGGGAAATTGAGGCATTTCGGGCGGTCATCACGTCGGGATCGACCGGCAAAGCGGCCCGGTTGCTTGGGGTGTCCCAGCCGGCCGTGAGCCAGGCCATCCGCAAGCTTGAGGAGTTGGCCGAATTGCGTCTGTTCGACCGGATTGGCGGCCGCCTGCAGCCGACCCAGGAAGCGCACGCGCTGATGACGGAGGTGGACAAGTTTTTCGTCGGCTACGAGGCTATCGAACACCGCATCCGAAGCCTGAGAATGTTCGGCGTCGGGCGGCTATCGGTGGCCTCGTACCCAGCCTTCGGCGTTTCCTTCGTGAGCCGGGCAATCGCCGCCTTCGCGCCGCAAAAGCGAGATGTGCGAATGTCTCTGCAGGTCGGCAGTTCGAAGGAGGTCTTCCAGCTCGTCTCCGCTGGCCTGGTTGATTTCGGGCTCATGAATGATGAGGTGGCGACCCAGAGTGTCGAACATTCGGTGTTTTCGACGTTTTCCGGCGTGGTTGCCATGTCGCCTGAACACCCGCTGCGCGCGCGGCGGGTGATTCAACTGGGCGACCTCGCTTCGGACGCCTTCATCGACATGAACCCGGAGGATCTGGGTAGGACTCGCCTCGAGAGCGCGCTGGTCGAACATGGCGTGACGCTCCGCCGTGTCATCGAGACGCCGCTCTCGGCGACTGCCTGTGAGTTGGCACTGGCGGGAGTTGGCCTGGCGCTGGTCAATCCGATTGCGGCGCTGGACTATATGGCGCGCGGACTTGTGGTCCGCCGCCTGGCAGTGGCGATCGATGCGCGCACGCTGCTCATCATGCGACCGGGGCGGCCGGTTTCCACGAACGGGCAGGAGTTCCTGAGGTACCTGCGCCTGCAACTTCAGTCTGAGACCGACAAAATCAACAGATATCTGGATGCCTAATCCCACCCCGGGCCGGAAAGCTTATCCAATACCCTGATGGGGATTCCACTGATTGCGATATTCCAGATAGCGAATATCTGGATTTTCCCGGGCGCAAGGCAAGGTGATATGGCTCATTGGCCAATAAGCCAGGCTTCTCGATTGAAAAGTCCCGCAGGTGGATGGATTTGAAATCGTGGTGAAAAATGCTGGCACATATTCACTGGCATTGAAAAATGAGCACGCCACCGGCCGACTACCGTAACCAACCTTTTGAGAGTCTTTCTCCTGGTGTATTCAGGGCGTCCACGATCGTATTCGATTCGTATGAAGATTTCGTTGCGCGAAAATCACGCCAGCCAGATGGATTCAGCTACGGGGTGACTGGTACCCCGACCCACCGCGAGCTGGAGGGCAGGATCGCAGCGCTGGAAGGCGCCAGCCACTGCGTCGTTGTTCCGTCTGGGCAGGCCGCGCTGGTCAGCGCGATCATGCCATTCGTCAAAAGCGGCGACCACATCCTGATTTCCGACGCGTGCTATGGCGGCCTGAAGGCCTTCGCGGGCGACTGGCTGGCCCGGCTCGGTGTGGATGTCGATGTCTATCCGGCCGACATCGGCAGCGACATCGCTTCCTACATCCTGCCGTCGACACGGATGATCTGCCTCGAGTCTCCGGGGACGGTGTCGATGGAAATGCCCGATGTACCGAAAATTGCCGCCGAGGCCCGGCGGCGCGGCATCCTCACCATGATGGACAACACCTGGGCGAGTCCGCTTGGGTTCCAGCCGCTCCTGCATGGTGTGGACATGAGTATCGAGGCCGCCACGAAGTTCTTCGGCGGGCATTCCGACCTGCTGATGGGTGCGATCAGCACGAACGACTTCACGCTGTACGAAAAACTGCGCGAGGCGCAAGCCACCCTGGGCCTTGCCGTGAGTGCGGACGACTGCTTTTTGGTGTTGCGCGGTCTGGAGACGTTCCCCTTGCGCTTCGCCGAGCAGGGCAGGCGCGCACTGGAGGTGGCGCAATGGATGCGGCACCACCCAGTTGTCGATCGCGTGCTGTTCGCTGCCTTGCCAGACGACCCCGGGCATACGATCTGGAAGCGGGACTTCACGGCTGCCGGGTGCCTATTCTCATTCGTGCTCAAACCTGCCCCGGAACAGGCGGTCGCAGCGTTCTTCAACGCGCTCAAGGTGTTTTCGATCGGTGCAAGCTGGGGCGGGACGCATAGTCTGATCGCGTTCTACCCGGCAGGGATCCAGAAGGCTCGCAGATTCCCACCCACCGACCAGCCGATCTTCCGCGTGTCCATTGGTCTTGAGGACACGCAGCGACTCATCGCCGACCTTGAGCACGGCTTCGAACAGTATGCTGGCCATCGGCCGGTCTGATTTCTCCCCCCCCCCCCCACACACACTCACAGCAACAGGATAAAAAATGAAACGTTGGCCTCTGACAATGCGACTCAGGCAGGCACTCTTGGTGGGTGTGATGATGGGCCTATGGCCGGCCGCTCACGCTACCGATCTCCTTCCGAAGATCAAGGCAGACAACGTGCTGCGTGTGGCCAACACCCAAAGCAGCCCGCCGTGGAGCATGCTCGACGAGAAGAACCAGCCTGCCGGCTACGACGTCGAGATCGCCAAGGAAGTGGCACGGCGCATGGGTGTACAGAAGGTCGTGTTCATCGCCGACTCGGGAAAGAACTTCATCGAAGGCCTGAAGGCGGGTAAGTACGACGTGGTCATGAACGACCTGACCCCGACGGTCGAGCGCAGCAAGCAAGTGGACTTCGGCACGCCGTACGGTGCGGAGGACTTCCGGATCTTTGTGCGTGCCGACACTACGACCATCAAGGGACGTGGCGATCTCGGCGCGAAACGCGTCGGCGTGACAACGGGCTCCAGCAACGAATCCTGGGCACGCAAGCATCTCACGTCTTCCGAACTGCGCTCCTACGACAACGGCGGACTACTGTTCAGCGATCTCGCCAACGGGCGCATCGATGCGGTGATCGTGTCGCATTTTGGCGGGCTGCGATACGCGACGGTCAACAAGCTTCCCCTGAAGGAGGTCGGCGAACCGCTGACCTACCAGCTCTCGGCGCCTGCGCTCGCGAAGAACCAGCCAGCCCTGGCGGCGGCGATCAACAAGGCAATTGGCGAGATGCTGGCGGATGGCACGGTCGACCGGCTGGCGAAGCGGTGGGTAAGTCATGACTATGACATGCGTGGTGCCATTGCCAGGGCAAACGAAGACAAGGAGTAAGTGATGGGCGAGCTATTCCTCCGTTCGCTGCCACTGCTCAAGGACGCCGTCCTGATGACGCTGTTCCTGGGGCTCGGCGCGTTCACGCTCGGGTCGATCCTCGGCCTGCTGCTGGCCCTCGCCCGGCTCTCCCGCTTCGTTGCACTGCGGGCATTGGCCTTCGCTTACGTGTCGGTTTTCCGGGGCACGCCGCTGCTCGTACAGATCCTGCTGCTCTATTTCGGATTGCCGCACTACGGTGTGACGCTCGACCCGATTCCCGCTGCACTGCTTGCACTCACGCTGTTTGCCGCGGCCTATCTGAGCGAGAACTTCCGGGCGGGTATCGGCGCGGTGGACAAGGGCCAATGGGAAGCCGCGATGTCGCTCGGCATGGGGTACTGGAAGGCCATGTCGCGCGTGATCCTGCCGCAGGGTCTTCGCATTGCCATTCCGCCCGTGGGCAGCCGCATGATCGCCCTGATCAAGGATACCTCGCTGGCGTCGACGATCACGGTGGTGGAGTTGACCCGGGTCGCCGAGCAGGTCGGCGCGACCACCTTCCGGTACATGGAAATGTTCCTGATGGTCGGGCTTATCTATTGGGTAGTGAACCAGATCCTGACGATCCTGCAGACAGTGCTGGAAAGCAGGGCGTCGAAGCGTTATCTATGAACAATACGGAAGCAACAATCTGCGTACGTGGCCTGACCAAATCATTCGGTGGAACGCCGGTACTCCTTGGCGTCGACTTCAGCGTCGCCAAGGGCGAGGTCGTCGTGATCATGGGACCCTCCGGGTCTGGCAAGACCACGCTGTTGCGCTCGCTGAACTTTCTCGAGCAGCCCGACGCCGGATCCATACGGGTCTGCGGCACGGAAGTCGAGTGCTTTCCGAATCGGGAGCTCTCGCGCGAGAACAGGAAGCGGATCGCCGCGATCCGCCAGCGATCCGCGATGGTGTTTCAGTCGTTCAACCTCTTCCCGCATCGCACGGTTATCGAGAACGTGATCGAAGGCCCGGTGAGTGTCAAGAAGGTCGACCGCAAGGTGGCCATGACACGGGGAATGGCGCTGCTGGAGCGTGTAGGGTTGAGTGCCAAGGCCAATGAGTATCCGTCACGCCTGTCCGGTGGCCAGAAGCAGCGCGTGGCCATTGCACGCGGCCTGGCCATGGATCCCGATGTGATCCTGTTCGATGAGCCAACGTCCGCACTCGACCCCGTGCTCCGCGAGGATGTGCTCGTAGTCATGCGCGAACTGGCGCGGGAAGGCATGACGATGCTGGTGGTGACACACGAGGTGCGTTTCGCTCAGGACGTGGCTGACCGCGTCGTATTCATGGAAGGTGGCGTGGTAGTGGAAGATGCGCCTCCGCAGCAGTTCTTCCGCGGCAACGACAATCCTGGCGTGCAACGGTTTCTGAATCTCATTGCGAGTTGAGCCTGCGCTGGCCGCGACACGCGGGAGGAGATCGACCCGCCAGGCGCCGCCAGCTCAGGGCTTTCTCCCCTTGACCGCCCCTGCCTTCACCTTCCACCGCGAAAACACCACATCCAGACACTCCAAAGACGTACACGCATCCCGCTGCTTGCGGAACGCCGCCACATCCGCGTCCGTAATCTTCTGCTCCCGCAGCAACCGCTGCTGGTCCGCGAAGATCCGGCGGTAGCCCATGGATAGCAGCGCGTGGTCGCAGATCAGGCGGTGGGCGGGGAGGGCGGTGGCGGCCAGGGCGGGGTCGCAGTCGAGGTCGATGCCTTCGGCGTGGGCGGCGAGGGTGCCGGTGGCGAGGCTCAGGAAAATGGTCAGCCGGATCAGCGATCTACGGAAAATTCGATGCATATGACGATGGCGGCGCGTGCGTGCGCCGGCGCGCTGCGGGTTCCAAAGCGGCGATCGTAGCACCGCTGCGGGGGATGACCGCGGGCATCGGGGCGACGGTCTTAGGGGAACTACTACCCCGTCTGACCAGTCAATTGTTGCGTTCGGTTACAATGCTGTACCGCAGCAACGCCGGTACTGGTGCGTGTTCTGCAAGAACCCCAGCGCCGTCCCGGTGCGTGCCCCCAATCGCCCCAACGCCCATCGCGCCCCCGTTTTGAGACGTTTCATCCTCTTCGTGCTGACTGCCCTGTGCTTGTCCGCGCTGTCCTTTACGGCAGCGGCGGGTGCGCTCGCGGGCACGCCGAAGGTGGAGGCGGCCATGCCGGACTATGACGCGATGCTGGCAACCGGTGACGACCTCGCCCAGATCGTCCTGCCCGGCGATGCCGCGCTGGAGGCCGAGGCGCTGTTCGACAACGCGCCGCCGCCCGGCTACTGCAATATCTGGTCGGCCGATCTGCTCGACCCGCTGGACCTGCTCGATGAAATCGAGGAATCCAGCGCGCTGTTCGATCTCCCCGACATGAAACTGGCCCAGTCGATCGACGACGTGGCGCCCATCCTGCCGGGACGCTCCGCATCCCAACCGGACGGCCTGTTCCGGCCGCCCAATCTCCTCGCCTGATCTCCCGGGCCACCCCGCGCGCTGTCTCTGACACGGTCGCCTCTGTCTTCATGGCATTGAGCGACTACTCTTAACCAGCCGTCCGTCGTCCCGTCCATTGCCCCTGAGCGCCCCCAAGCGTCCGTGATCCGAGCCGTCACGGCGTGATGCCATGCAGGTCCTCTCGCGCCCGCCGCAGCCGAGGACGCGCCTGGCCATCGTGGCGGCGTCGGGCAGTTGTATCGCTCGATTGATTCCGACATGACTATCAATAAAACGCTGACCTGGGTCGCGTCGCTATCGCTGGTAGCGGCGCCGGCAATGGCCGCGCAGCCTGTGCCCGGTGGCTCCGCCGCCGCGCCCAAGGTGGCGCAGTCCGCCACCACCAAGCCTGCCGCGCCGTCCGGCCCCGTGACGCTGCCGCGCGCCGCCTCACCGGCCACGATGGCCGCTGCCGACAGCTTCGACCTGCCTTACCTGCTCTCGCTGGCCCAGTCCACCAACAAGGGCGTGGAGGCCGCGCAGGCCAATGTCGATGCCGCGTCCGCGGCCATCAGCACCGCGCGGGCCTATCCGAATCCTCAGGTCGAAGTGATGTACGGTCGACTTCACGGCAAGGAGGCCGGTGTCGCCAGCGGCAACGCGCCGTCCTACGCCTTCGTCCAGAAGTTCGACTATCCGCAGCAGCGCAGCCTGCGCCAGGAGATGGCCGGACGCGGGTTCGAAGCCTCGCAGGCCGTGCGCCAGGGGTTCCGCAGCGACCTCTCCGCGCGCGTGAAGACCTCGTACTACCAGGTGCTGCGCCGCGAGACCGAGCTGGCCGCCGCGCAGGAAGACCTGTCCCTGATGCGCCAGATCCATTCCCGCGCCAAGGTGCGTGTGGACGTGGGCGAAGCGCCGCGCTACGAGTTGATCAAGGCCGAGACCGAACTGCTGGCCGCCCAGAAGACGCTCCAGACCACCGAGCTGCGCGTCGAGCAGGCCAAGACCGCGCTGCGCCAGCAGGTGGGCGGGGCGCTGCCGTCGAACTTCCGACTGACCGGCACCCTGGGCAGCGCGCCGGATGTGCCGAACCTGCCCGTGCTGCGCGACACCATGCAGGCCGGCAACGCGGAACTGGCCCAGCGCCGCATGGAGCTGGAGCGCGCCCGGCTGGGTGTGGACTACCAGCGCTCGCTGCGCTGGCCGGAAGTGGCCGTGCGTGCCAGCACGGATCGCCAGCCCGACAACAACGTGTCGCAGATCGGCCTGGTCATGACGATTCCGCTGTGGGACCGCCGCAGCGGCCCGGTGGGCGAGGCGGCGGCGCAGGCCACCCAGGCCCGCACCGCGCTGGAGGCGCGCGAGTTCGAGCTGAACCAGGAGCTGGAAACCGCCTACCGCCAGTACGAGATCACCCAGGCGCAGGTCACGGCGCTGGAGTCCGGCATCGTGCGCGAGGCCGAGTCCGCGCTGGGCGTGGCCGAGGCCGCCTACCGCTTCGGCGAGCGGGGCATTCTCGACTACCTGGACGCGCAGCGCGTGCTGCGCAACGCCCGCAGCGAACTGATTTCCGCGCAGTACGAACTCCAGGTTGCCGCCATCCAGATTGAAAAGCTTATGTCGACCGCCCCCGGCACCGCTGCCGGTGTCGCACCCGGTGCGCCCGGTGCACCCGCTGCGCCGTCGATGTCCGACTCCCCGAATCCGCCGACTCCGAACTGATCATGCGCCCCCATCATCCCTATCGTCCACGTGGCCTGCTTTCCCTGATCGCCGCCGCGGTCATGCTGATGGCCGTGGCCGGCTGCTCCGATAAACCCGAGCCGACCGCCGAGGCGCCCAAGTTGCCGCCCGGCATCGTCAAGCCCGAAGAGAACCTCCAGAAAACGCTGAAGGTGGCGCCCGTCGCCACGTCCCCGTTCAGCGAGATGCTGCGCGTGTCCGGCCGCATCGATTTCGACGAACAGCGCGTGTCCCGCATCGGCGCCAGCGTGACCGGCCGGGTGACCGACCTGTACGGCATCCTCGGCCAGGAGGTCAAGGCCGGCCAGGTGCTCGCCCGCCTGCACAGCAGCGAGCTGGGCGCCGCCCAGATGGCCTTCCTGAAGGCCGAGGCGCAGAGCACGCTGCAGGCCCGCAATGCCGAGCGCGCGCGCCAGCTGTTTGCCGCCGACGTGATCGGCCGCGCCGAACTGCAGCGCCGCGAGAGCGAATACGCCATCGCCGCCGCCGAGATGCGCGCCTACCGCGACCAGCTGCGCGTGCTCGGCATGTCCGCGGCGTCGATTGCCACGCTGGCCAAGAGCGGCAGCATCGACTCGTACTCGCCGGTCTACTCCAGCATCCAGGGCACCGTGGTGGAGCGCAACGTGGCCCAGGGCCAGGTGGTGCAGCCCGCCGACGCGCTCTACACCGTGGCCGACCTCTCGCACGTCTGGGTAGTCGCCGAGGTGCCCGAGCAGCAGGCCGCCCAGGTGGCCGAGGGCCAGAGTGTCGATATCGATGTGCCGTCGGTGGCCAATGGCGCCGGCCGTATCACGGGCAAGCTGATCTACGTCGGCCGCACCGTGAACCCGCAGTCGCGCACGGTGCTGGTGCGCACGGAACTCGAGAACAAGGAAGGGCGCCTGAAGCCCGCCATGCTGGCCAGCATGCTGATTGCAGGCAAGCCGGTGGACCAGCTCGTGGTGCCGGAGTCCGCCGTGGTGCGCGATGGCAACGACGAGCAGGTCTACGTGGAGACCTCCCCGGGCCAGTACCGCATCACCAAGGTCAAGCTCGGCGCCGAGAGCGACGGCATGCGTGTGGTGCAGGGCGGCATCAAGCCGGGCGACCGCGTGGTCGTGGAGGGCGCGTTCCATCTGGACAATGAACGCAAGCGCCTGGAACAGGGGTAAGCGGCCATGATGACATCCCTAGTTGAAGCCGCTATCAAACAGCGGCTGGTGGTGTGCGTGATTGCCGTGGTGTTGTTCTTCTTCGGCCTGCGCGCTGCCAGCAAGCTGTCGGTCGATGCGTTCCCGGACGTGACCAACGTCCAGGTGCAGATCGCCACCGAAGCCACCGGGCGCTCGCCAGAGGAGGTGGAGCGCTTTGTCACGGTGCCCATCGAAATGTCGATGACCGGCCTGCCCGGCCTCGAGGAAATGCGCTCGCTGAACAAGGCGGGCCTGTCGCTGATCACGCTGGTGTTCACGGAGAAGACCGACGTCTACTTCGCGCGCCAGTTGGTGATGGAGCGGCTGATCGAGGTGGGCGGGCGCATGCCGGCGGACGTGACGCCGGTGCTCGGCCCCGTTTCCACGGGCCTGGGCGAGGTCTACCAGTACACGCTGGATCGCGCCGATGACGGCAACCGCGAACTGACGCAGGAAGAGCTGGCCGAGCGCCGCATCGCCCAGGACTGGGTGGTGCGGCCGCTGCTGCGCTCGATCCCCGGCGTGGCGGAAATCAACTCGCAGGGCGGCTACGTGCGGCAGTACCAGGCACTGGTCAACCCGGAGCGGATGCGCCACTACGGGGTCAACATCCAGCAGGTCTACCAGGCGCTGGCGCGTAACAACGCCAACTCGGGCGGCGGCGTGCTGCCGCACTATGCCGAGCAGTACCTGATTCGCGGCGTGGGCCTGGCCAAGGGCGTGGACGACATCGGCAGCATCGTGCTGAAGGAGGTCAACGGCACGCCGGTCTACCTGCGCGACGTGGCGCAGGTGACCATCGGCCACGAGGTGCGACAGGGCGCGCTGGTCAAGAACGGCCAGACCGAGGCCGTGGGCGGCATCGTGATGATGATGCGCGGCGGCAACGCCAAGGAAGTGGTCAGCCGCGTGAAGGCCCGCGTGGCCGAGATCAACGACCGCGGCATGCTGCCCGGCAAGCTGCAGATCGTGCCGTACTACGACCGCAGCGAACTGGTGGACGCCGCGCTCTGGACCGTAACCAAGGTGCTGCTCGAAGGCGTGGTGCTGGTGGTGATCGTGCTGTTCCTGTTCCTTGGGGACGTGCGCTCGTCGGTGATTGTCCTGGCCACGCTGGTGCTCACGCCACTGATGACGTTCATCGTCATGAACAAGGTGGGGCTGTCGGCCAACCTGATGTCGCTCGGGGGGCTGGCCATCGCCATCGGCCTGATGGTGGATGGCTCCGTGGTGGTGGTGGAGAACGCGTTCGAGCGGCTGGGCCACGCCGAGAAATCGGGGCTGACCCGCACCGAGATCCTCGTCAAGGCGGTGCAGGAGGTGGCCACGCCGGTGATCGTGGGGGTAGGCATCATCATCCTGGTGTTCCTGCCGCTGATGACGCTGTCCGGCATGGAAGGCAAGATGTTCGCGCCGCTGGCTTTCACGATCTCGATTGCGCTGGCGATCTCGCTGTTCCTGTCGCTGACGCTGTCGCCGGTGCTGTCCGCCTACCTGCTCAAGGGCGGCGCCGAGCATGACACCAAGCTCATCGCGTTCATGAAGCGCAACTACCTGCGTATGCTGCACTGGGCGCTGCAGAACAGCAAGACCACCGTGCTGTCGGCGGTGGGGCTGTTCGTCGCGACGATCCTGATCGTGCCGCTGCTGGGTACCTCGTTCATCCCCGAGATGAAGGAGGGCTCCATCGTGCCCGCCATCGACCGTGTGCCGAACATCTCGCTGGAGGAGTCGATCAAGCTCGAGAAGATGGCCAACAAGCTGGTGCTGGAGGTGCCGGGCGTGAAGTCCGTGGTGTCCGGCGTGGGTCGGGGCGAGAGCCCGGCGGACCCGCAGGGCCAGAACGAGTCCACCCCCATCGCCAGCCTGAAGCCGCGCGACGAGTGGCCGGACGGCTGGACCCAGGACGACATCGCCAACGCCATTCGCGAGAAGCTCAAGGCCATTCCGGGCGTGCAGGTCGTGATGGCGCAGCCGATCTCGGACCGCGTGGATGAGATGGTCAGCGGCGTGCGTTCCGACGTGGCGGTGAAGATCTTCGGCGACGACCTCGACAAGCTGCGCGAGCTGGCCGGCGAGATCGCGCGCGTGGCGGGCGGCATCCAGGGCTCGCAGGACGTGCGGATCGAGCGGATCTCGGGCCAGCAATACCTGTCGATCGAGATCGACCGGCAGGCGATTGCGCGCTACGGGCTGAACGTGTCGGACATCCACGACATCATCGAGATTGCCATCGGCGGCAAGCGCGCCACGGACATCTTCGAGGGCGAGCGCCGCTTCGCGGCGGCGGTGCGCCTGCCCGAGGACTTCCGTGACAACGTGCAGGCCATTCGCCAGCTATTGGTGCCGGCGCCGGGCGGCGTGCAGGTGCCGCTGGAGTCCGTGGCCAAGATCGAGGTCAGCGACGGCCCGGCGCAGATCAGCCGCGAAATGGCCAAGCGCCGCGTGGTGGTGATGATCAACGTGAAGGACCGCGACCTGGGCGGCTTCGTGGCCGAACTCCAGAGCGCGGCCGAGAGCAAGGTCAAGCTGCCCGAGGGCTACTACTTCGAGTGGGGCGGCCAGTTCCAGAACATGGAGCGCGCCATGGGCCACCTGAAGATCATCGTGCCGATCACCATCGCCGCGATTTTCTTCCTGCTGTTCCTGCTGTTCAACTCGCTGCGCTTTGCCACGCTGATCATCACGGTGCTGCCGTTCGCGTCAATCGGCGGGATCATCGGGCTGTTCGTGACGGGCGAGTACCTGTCCGTGCCGGCGTCCGTGGGCTTTATCGCGCTGTGGGGCATGGCGGTGCTGAACGGGGTGGTGCTGGTGTCGTACATCCGCACGCTGCGCGAGTCGGGCATGTCGCTGCGCAACGCGGTGGTGCGCGGCGCCACGCAGCGTTTCCGCCCGGTGATGATGACCGCGACGATCGCCATGCTGGGCCTGGTGCCGTTCCTGTTCTCGACCGGACCGGGCTCCGAGGTGCAGCGTCCGCTGGCCGTGGTGGTGATTGGCGGCCTGATCACCTCCACGCTGCTGACGCTGGTGATGGTGCCGGTGCTGTACCGCTGGTTCGACGACAGCAAGCCGGAGCCGCGCGACATGTCGGTGTAGGCGCGGTATGACGTTGGCCCTGACGTTGACCCCTGACGTCGCAGTACAATGACGGCCGGCCGGCACGCCACGCGTGTCGGCCGTTTTTCGTTTTTCGGAGGGATTCCATGACGTTGCCGGTTTCACGGCAGGGGCGCCGCATGCTGGTGGCGCTGGCTGCTGCCACGCTCTCGACCTTCGCCTTCGCTACCGAGGCGCCCGTCAATATCGAACTGGGCCAGCGCGGCGGACGCCCCGAGGCACCCGAGGCACCCGTGGCCTGCATGGAGGCCGTCAAGGCCAGGCTGCCGAACCCCGACCGCTTCCGCTGGGTGCGCGGCACCACGCGGCGCGTGGCGGAGGACTTCTACAGCGTGGTCGGCAACGTCGAGTTCGTGAACCAGGCCGGCGAGACGCGCAAGGGCGACGCCCAGTGTGATGTCATGCGCGCGCCCGGCAACCAGTTCATCGTGCCGAAGGTACGGCTGCCCCAGTAAATACAAGGGTTTGCGAGCCGCCAAGATGACAATGCTGTCATCTTGGCGGCTTTTTCATTGGCGCGTCTTTACACGTACGGGACCATCTCCTAAGCTCTTGTGTACGCTGTACACAAATAGGCAGCGACATCATCGACTGAATCAAACCGATCAACAGGAGACCGTTGCAATGCAGACCGAAACGACCAACGAACACCGCTGGCTGCAGAAGCTGGTGGGCAAATGGATGGCCGAAGGCGAGGCGGTGATGGGGCCGGACACCCCGCCGCAGAAGTGGAAGATTCCCGAACAGGTGGGCGCCGTGGGCGACCTCTGGGTGCAGGGCCGCTCCGAGGGCGAGATGCCCGGCTGCGGGCAGGCCGTCACGGTGATGACGCTGGGCTATGACCCCACGCGCAAGCATTTCGTGGGCACCTTCATCGGGTCGATGATGACCCATATGTGGATCTACGAGGGTGACCTCGAGGCCGATGGCCGCACGCTGACGCTGCGCGCCGATGGCCCGACCTTCACGCCGGAAGGCAAGCTGGTGCCGGGCAAGACCTCGAAATTCCGCGACGTGATCGCCTTCCAGGACGATGACAACCGCACGCTGACCTCATTCATGCAGGGCGATGACGGCGAATGGATGCAGATCATGCAGGCGCGGTATCGGCGGGAGAAGTAGGGCGCGGGGAGGGGCGTCGAAGCCGGACGCCTCAGACCCGGTCCAGTTCGTCGCTGTTCCACCAGGCGTCCAGCAGGGGCTGGAAGCGGTTGTCGGGCGCGGGCGGTATGCGCGTGCTCTTGCGCGCGGGCGGCAGTTCGCGCCCCGTCAGCTGGTAGTAGACGGCAGCCGGCAGGGTGCCCGGGCCGTAGGGCACATGGTCGATCACGCTCATCTGCCGCGCGGCCTTCAGCGCCCGGGTGGTCTCCTCCGGGGACAAGCCGCTGGCGTCAGCCAGCGCGTCGCGGCGCAGCGGACCCTCGCGCTGCAAACCGGCGATCAGAAGATGCACACATTGACGTGTATTCCGTTTCATAGGGGCGCATTTTTCCGCACCTGCCCCGCGCTGCACAATCCGGATTGACATTTGTTTGCAATCCGCCACGTCGTTTCGTGGCAGTTGCCCCACTGTAGTGGGAGATGTGGGGCCTTTTGGGCCACTTTTCGCCCAACGAGGCGGCGCGCGTTCCACTTCGGCCATGCCCCTCTTGCGCCAGCGTCGATACTGTATAAACATACAGTAATCGTCAATCTTCCGATGGCGCACGCCCGCCGCGTGTGCCGAATTCATCACCATGACTGCGCCCCCGCACATCCTGCCTGCCGAGGAGGATGGTGCGTCTCCACTGCCTTCGCCTCCCGATCCCGTGCCCGATCACCGGGCCTCGGTGGCCGAACTCGAGCATCGCTACCCCGGCCTGTGGCGCGCCGGGCAACTGGGCCATGCCGGCCGGCTGCCCGTGTGCCCGAGCGGCTATGACGCGCTGGCGCAGGAGCTGCCCGGCGGGGGCTGGCCCGCTGGCGCGGTCACCGAACTGCTGCTCGCCCACGATGGCGTGGGCGAACTGCGCCTGCTGATGCCGGCGTTGCGCACGCTGGCCGCGGCGGGGCGGCGGGTGGCGTTCGTCAATCCGCCTTATCTGCCGAATGCCGCTGGGCTGGCGGGGCTGGCCGGCCTGCCTGCGCGCCAGCTCTACTGGGTGCGGCCGCCGGCGGCCACCCCGCCGGCCTCGCGCCGCACGGACATGCTCTGGGCGGCCGAGCAGATGCTGCGCAGCCAGGCGTTCGGCGCGGTGCTGGTGTGGCTCGGCGCCGCGCGGCCCGAGGCGCTGCGCCGGCTTCAGGTGCTGGCCCAGGCCGGCGATACCGTGGTCTGGGTGCTGCGGCCCCTGCGCGTGCTCCAGGAATCGTCGCCGGCCGTGCTGCGGCTGGCGCTGTCGCCGTTGCCCGGCAACATGCTGTCGATTGCCTTCCACAAGCGCCGTGGCCCCGTGCGGGACGCGCCGCTGCAACTGTCGCTGGGCGGCATGGCGCACGTGCCCGCACGCGTCGCCACGCCCGTCACTCCCACCGCTCCTGTCACTCCCACCGCGCCTTCCGTGGTGCCCCCTCATCATGCTGCCGACGTTCTGGATCGCGGTGCATCTGCCGCGCCTGCCGCTGGACGCGCTGCAACCGAGCTGGCCTGAGGCCGCCGGTGCGCCGTCCGTCCCCGCCTCCGGCACGCTGCAACAGGCGCTGCCCGTGGCGGTGATGGCGCACGAGCGCGTGGTGCTGGCCAACGGCCCGGCCGTGGCCCTCGGCGTGGCGTTCGGCATGCGGCGCGGCGGCGTGCAGGCGCTGTCGGCGGAGGTCGTGCAACTGGAGCGCAGCCTCCCGGCCGAAGAGGCGTTGATGACCGACGTGGCGCTGACGCTGCTCCACTTCACGCCGGCCGTGACGATCGACCCGGATGCCGAATCGGCCACCGTGATGCTCGACGTCACCGCCAGCCTGCGCCTGTTCGGCGGGCACCGCGCGCTGTGCCGTGCCATCCGCGCGCGGGTGCGGCAGCTCGGCACGTTCGCGCAACTGGGCTGCGGCACCACGGCGCAGGGCGCGGCCTGGCTCGCCCGGCAGCCGCTGCGCCGGACGCGGCGCGGGATCGTGCGGCCCGCGCGCCGCGCCATCCAGCCTGCCCGCATGACGCGCCTGCTCGATGCCCTGCCCGTGGCGTGCCTGCAGACGCTGGCCGATCCGGGCTGGCTCGAGGGCGTGGGCTGCCGCACGCTGGGGCAGGTGAGGCAGTTGCCGCGCGCGGGGCTGTCGCGCCGCATCGGCACGGCACTGCTGGCGCGGCTCGATCAGGCTTACGATCAGGCGCCGGCCGGCTTTGCATGGTTCGAGGCGCCGCCTGCCTTCGCGCAGCGGATGGAGCTGCCGGGGCGCATCGAAGCGGCCGACGGGGTGCTGGCCGGCGCGCAGCGGCTGCTGCTGGCGCTGTCCGGCTGGCTGGCGGCGCAGCAGGCCGGCGTTACGCGCTGCGTGCTGGTGCTGGAGCACGAGCGCTACCGGCTGGGCGAGGACATGGACAGCACGCTCGTGCCGCTGGGCCTGGCGCAGCCCAGCCGTGACCCGGTGCACCTGTCGAAGCTGCTGCGCGAGAAGCTCGACAAGGTGCGCTTCCACGCGCCCGTGGGCGGCCTGGCGCTGCGCGTGGAGGCGATGGAGACCTGCTTGCCGCAGAGCGATTCGTTGTTCCCGGAGCCCGGCGCGGCGCCGGCCGAACTGGGCCGGCTGATCGATACGCTGATGGCCCGCCTCGGCCGCGACAACGTGCTGCAGCCTCGCCCGCTGGCCGACCATCGCCCCGAATGCGCCAACCAGTGGGGCCCTGTGGACGAGCCGCCGCCCCGCGCGCCCGCCACCGGCACGCTGCCGCCCGAACGGCCGCTGTGGCTG
This sequence comes from Cupriavidus sp. 05T42, assembly GCF_056396345.1. Taxonomy (NCBI): domain Bacteria; kingdom Pseudomonadati; phylum Pseudomonadota; class Betaproteobacteria; order Burkholderiales; family Burkholderiaceae; genus Cupriavidus; species Cupriavidus sp. 05T42. Next base: position 213,757 of record NZ_JBFTLH010000003.1, on the reverse strand, counting down.
CTGGAGGCGCCCCGGCCGCTGCGCGTGCAGCGGCACCGGCCCGTCTACGAAGGCCCGCTGGTCATGCTCACCCGCCCCGAGCGCATCGAAGCCGGCTGGTGGGATGGCGGACTGGCCACGCGCGACTATTTCATCGCCGAACGGGCGGACGGGCTGCGCTGCTGGGTCTATCGCGAGCGCCCCGGCCATCCCACCCGCAGCGGGCAGGAAGAGGGCGGCGAATACCGCTGGTTCCTGCACGGGCTGTTCGCCTGATTTCGCCTGAATATTCCTGACGTTTTCCCCATGCTGTCGTCGCTTCCTGGCCTCTCCTCGCTGCTGCCCTCGCTGCCCGATTACGCGGAGCTGCACTGTGTGTCGAACTTCACGTTCCTCACCGGCGCCTCGCATCCGCAGGAACTGATCGCGCGCGCATTCCAGCTCGGCTACAGCGGGCTGGCGCTGACCGACGAGTGCTCGGTGGCGGGCACGGCGCGCGCGCATCACGCCATCAAGGTGCTGCGCGAGGAGATGTGGGAGGCCGTGGCGCGCAGCGCCCGCCGGCTGGCGGCGGGGCAGGCGGACGGCGAGTTCGATGATGCCGAGCTGGTCCATGCCTTCACACCCGATGGAATGGAGGGGATGGACGATGTGGACGACATGGAGGAGGGCGACCCCGACGCCTTGCCGCTCATCGGCGACCACCCGGACGACCACCCGGGCGACCACCCGGACGACGACCCCGATGCCGCCGCGCACCGCCACCGCGTGCTGGAGGCGCGCGCCGCCGCCGCCGATGCGTTCAACGTGATCCTCGGCAGCCGCTTCACGCTGACGGCCTCCCCCGGGCAGCCCCCCGAGCCCTATGCCATGCCCATGCCGCCCCCGCGCCTGCTGCTGCTGGCGCAGAACCGCGAGGGCTTCGGCAATCTCTGCGAGTTCATCACGCTGGGCCGCACGCGCGCGGAGAAGGGCAGCTATCTGCTGTATCCGTCCGACCTCGCCAGCCCCGAGCCGGATCAGGCGCACCTGCGCGGCATGCCCGATTGCCTCGCCATCCTGCTGCCCGACTACTGCGCCGATCCCGATGTGCTGCGCGCGCAGGCGCTGTGGTGCCGGGAGACGTTCGGGGCGCGCGTGTGGATCGCGCTGGAACTGCTGCAGGGCCATGCCGAGGCGCTGCATCGCACCCGGCTCCAGGCCGTGTCGGCGGAAACCGGCGTGCCGCTGGTGGCGGCGGGCGCCGTGACCATGCACGTGCGCTCACGCAAGCCGCTGGCCGACGTGCTGACCGCCATCCGGCTCGGCCAGCCGCTGCCCGCCTGCGGCATGGCGCTGGCGCCCAATGCCGAGGCGCACCTGCGCATGCGGCAGGTGGTGTCGCGGCTCTATCCGCGCGAGGCGCTGGCGCAGACGCTGAAGATCGCCGAGCAGTGCCGGTTCTCGCTGGACACGCTGCGCTACGAATACCCCGAGGAACTGGTGCCCGACGGCGAGACGCCGATCAGCTACCTGCGCAAGGAGGTGGAGCGGGGCAGCCGCGAGCGCTTTCCGCACGGCATGGAGCCCGAGTGGGAGGCGCAGCTTGAGGGCGAACTCGAACTGATCGAGGAAAAGCACTACGAGCCGTTCTTCCTGACCGTGCACGACATCGTGCGCTTCGCGCGCCAGCGCGGCATCCTGTGCCAGGGCCGGGGCTCGGCCGCCAACTCGCTGGTCTGCTACTGCCTGCATATCACCGAGGTGAGCCCGGAGCAGGCCAACCTGCTGTTCGGCCGATTCCTCTCGCGCGAGCGCGACGAGCCGCCCGATATCGACGTCGATTTCGAGCACCAGCGGCGCGAGGAGGTGATCCAGTACATCTACGAGAAGTACGGCCGGCATCGGGCCGCGCTGGCGGCGTCGCTGATCACCTATCGCTCCCGTAGCGCGCTGCGGGACGTGGGGCGCGCGCTCGGCATCGACCCGAGCGTGGTGGAGCAGGTGGTCAAGGGCCAGGCGTGGTGGGATGGCGGCACGGCGTTCCTGGAGCGCATTACGCGCTACGGCCTGGACCCCGACTCCCCGGCCGTGCGGCAATGGGCGAGCCTGACCGAGCAGCTGCGCGGCTTTCCGCGCCATCTGTCGCAGCACGTGGGCGGCTTCGTGATCGCGCGGCACAAGCTGTCGCGGCTGGTGCCGATCGAGAACGCGGCCATGGCCGACCGCAGCGTGATCCAGTGGGACAAGGACGACCTCGAATCGCTGGGGCTGCTCAAGGTGGATGTGCTCGCGCTCGGCATGCTCACCGCCATCCGGCGCGCGCTGGCGATGATCCCGAATCCCGAGCCCGAGCGGGCCGGGCTGCCGTGCCGCATGGAAGACCTGCCCGAGACCGACGACGCCACCTACGACATGATCTGCAAGGCGGATACCGTGGGTGTGTTCCAGATCGAGTCGCGCGCGCAGCAGTCGATGCTGCCGCGCCTGCAGCCGCGCAAATATTACGATCTCGTGGTGGAGGTGGCCATCGTGAGGCCGGGACCGATCCAGGGCGGCATGGTGCACCCCTACCTCAAGCGGCGCGAGGCGCTGCGCCGCACCGGCAAGCTGCCGACCTACTTCAACGACGTGATCCGCCGCGTGCTGGGCCGCACGCTGGGCGTGCCGATCTTCCAGGAGCAGGTGATGCAGCTCGCCATCGACGCGGCCGGTTTCACGCCGGGGCAGGCAGACCAACTGCGCCGCTCGATGGCGGCGTGGCGGCGGCGCGGCGATCTCAAGAAGCACCAGGATGCGCTGGTGCGCGCGCTGACCACGCGCGGCTATCCCGAGTCCTTCGCGCTGGCCATCTGCAAGCAGATCGAGGGGTTTGGCGAGTACGGCTTCCCGGAGAGCCACGCGGCGAGCTTCGCGAAGCTGGTCTACGTGAGCGCGTGGCTCAAGTGCCATCATCCCGATGCCTTCCTGTGCGGCCTGCTGAACAGCCACCCGATGGGCTTCTATTCGCCGTCGCAACTGGTGCAGGACGCGCGCCGGCATGACGTGGTGACGCAGCCCGTGGACGTGACCGTCAGCGGCTGGGAGAGCGCGCTGGAGGCCCGCCGCCCCGGCCAGCGCTACCGCGACGTGCGGCTGGGGCTGGGCCGCGTGCGCGGCATGCGCGAGGATGCCGCGCTGCGCATCGAGGCGGCGCGGGCCGAACGGCCGTTCGAGAGCGTGGAAGACCTGGCACGGCGCGCGGGGCTGGACAAGCACGACATCGACGTCCTGGCGGCGGCCGACGCGCTGGTGTCGCTGGCCGGCCACCGGCGCCAGGCGCGTTGGCTGGCGCGCGGCGCGGCGGTGCAGTCCGTGCACCGCGACCTGCTGCACGAGGCACCCCCGGCCGAAGCCGAGCTGCTGCTGCCCGAGCCGAAGATCGGCGAAGACGTGGCCGCCGACTACGCCAGCCTGGGGCTCTCCCTGAAATGCCACCCGCTGACCCTGCTGCGCCGCCGCCTGACGGCGCTCAAGTTCCTCACGGCGCAGCAGCTATCGCGGCTGGGCAACGGCCGCCGCGTGCGCGCGTGCGGCATCGTCACGGTGCGCCAGCGCCCCTCCACGGCCAACGGCACCATTTTTACCTCCATCGAGGACGAAACCGGGCCGATCAACGTGATCATCTGGCCCGACCTGGTGGAGCGGCAGCGCAAGGAGGTGCTCGGCGCCAAGCTGCTGGGCGTGATCGGCACCTGGCAAAGGCAGGGCGAGGTCAGGCACCTGGTGGCGCAGGAACTGGTCGACCTGAGCCCGCTGCTGGGCAAGCTGATGGCGGAGAGCCGGGATTTTCATTGAGGGATGGCCGGCGAGCATCGTATCCGTCGCCCGTAGCACCTACACTTAGGCAACCGCGCCGCGATCGGCCAGCACGATCTGCCCGGTTTTTCGGCTTTCCCCCACCTCAACGAGGAGATGCGTCATGGCAACATCGCCCAATCCGTTTACCGATTTCACCAAGTTGCTCGAACAGTACAAGCTGCCCGGCGTCGACATGACGGCGGTGATCGAAGCCCGGCGCAAGGATATCGACGCCATCACGGAGGCCAACAAGATTGCCTACGAAGGCATGCAGGCGCTGGTGCAAAAGCAGGCCGAGATCCTGAGCCAGAGCATGCAGGAGATTCAGGCCGCGGCCCAGAAGCTGACCGCAGGCGGCGATCCTGCCGCGGCCATGGCCCGGCAGGGCGAGTTCGTCCAGCAAGGCTTGCAGACGGCGTTCAACAACATGCGCGAACTGGCGGAAATGGCCCAGAAATCGCAAGCGGAAGCGCTGGCCGTGATGACCCAGCGCGCCGAGCAGAACATCGAAGAGGCCAAGCGGCTGATGAAAATGCCCGGGAAGTAAGCGACGGGTAACGACGATCCGGGCCCGGCCGGGGGTGCCCGCCCAGGCCCGCTCAGGCCCGCACCGGCAGCCGGGGCGTGAACCGCAGGTGCTGGATCTCGCCGCCCTTGCCCACCAGGATCGTGGCCTCGGGGATTTCCTCCCAGACGCCTTGCACGTCAATCAGGGGCTCGGACAGCACCAGAAAGGCGTCGTCGCCGGCGGCGATGATGCGCGGGTCTTCCGGATAGAGCGCCCGTAGCTGCCGGAACGAGGTGCTGTGGAACAGCGAGCGCGACGCGTTTTCGCTGGAATAGCGCACGGCCACGATCTGCTGGCCGTCCATGACGCAAACGGTCATGTTCAGCGGGTGCTCCACGTCGTGGCGATGCCCCACCTCCTCGATCAGGCCGGCCATCTGCTCCAGCGCGCCGCGCGGGTCGCGCTCCAGCCCGAACGTCAGCGCCAGGAAGAACATCACCTCGGAGTCGGTCGAACCCTCGATCCAGCGGAACAGATGCGGCGCCACCGCCATCATCAGGTCGCGCCGCACCAGCGGAAAGTCGCGGATCAGCCCGTTGTGGACGAACAGCCAGCGCCCGAAGCGGAACGGGTGACAGTTGGTTTCCTGGGTGGGCGTGCCGGTGGCCGCCCGGATATGAGCGACGAACAGGGGCGCCCGCACCGCCCGGGCGGCCTCGCGCAGGTTGGTGTCGCTCCACGCCGGGTGCAGGCCGCGATAGCGGAACGGCAACTCCGAATGCCGCCCGTACCAGCCCACGCCGAAGCCGTCGCCATTGGTCGTGGTGTGGCCCAGCCGGGAGTTCAGGCTCTGGTCGATCAGGGAGTGCTCGGGCTGGAACAACACAGCCTCGAGCGGGACGGAACGGCCGGAATAGGCCAGCCAGCGGCACATGGGGGCGTCTCCTGTGTGTGGGCTCTCCACTTCAGGATAGCAACTACGCGCGTGTTGTGACGGATGCGACCGATGGTAGTCGTGCTGCGGCGCAATATCGGGCCGCGTTAGGTCTTCTCCGGCATGGCCGACGAATGGTGGCTGGTGATCAGCCACTGCGTGCCGTCCCAGCGGTAGGTGTAGGTGTAGCGCGCCTTCACCGTGGCGCCGGTTCGGGCGAAGGTGAAGGTGTAGAGCCCGGCATCCACGGCGGTGTTGCAGCCGATTTCGATGGTGCGGAAGTCGATCTTGCCGGACGGCCCGCTCTGCAGGAAGTGGGTGAAGTAGTCCTCTTTCTCGGCCGGTGTCACGCGCGGCTTGTTGGACACCGTGGCCAGCAGGATCGATCGTTCCGCGTAGTTGGCCACCACCTTGCGGGGGTCGCCGGTCTGCAGGGAGCGGTTCCAGCGGTCGAACAGGGCCGAGATTTCCTGCTCGGAGGTCGCCTTGCAGTTCTCCGTGCGCGACGCCTGTGTGCTGCCGGGCGTACCCGGGCTCGTGGCGCAGCCGGCAAGCAGCAGGGCCAGCGCAGCAGCAATCTGGTAGCGCGCCATGACGGTCTCCTCAGGCCCGGGATTGAGCCTTGAATACTAGGCGTGGGCGCGGCAGGTAACGGCGCCGGGGCTGGCGAGTCTGTGCGGTAGCGCACGGATGGCGGGGGCGCCGGCCTTGACGTGGCGCGCTACAGCTCCAGCACCAGCTTCCCGCCGCCCACCGCGCGCGAGCAGCAGGCCATCATCCGGCTGTTCGCCTCGCGTTCGCCGCGCGTGAGCACCACGTCGCGATGGTCGATCTGGCCCGCCAGCACGCGCACCTCGCAGGAGCCGCACAGGCCTTCCTCGCAATCGCTCTGCACGTCGATGTTGGCGCAGCGCAGCGCGGTGAGCAGCGTCTGGTGGGCGGGCACCTCCACTGTCAGGCCGGAATCCTTGAGTTCGACGGTGAACGGCTGTTCCCGCGACGGATCGAGCGTGCCGAGTGCCGAGACGAAGTGCTCCACGCGCAGCGCATCCTCCGGCCACGCGGCGCAGTGGTCTTCCAGCGCCGCGATCATGCGCGCCGGGCCGCAGGCGTAGATCTGCGTCTGCGGGTCGGGCGTGCCGAGCAGCGCGGCGAAGTCGGCGCGCTGGCCTTCGTCGCCCGCATGGACGTGCAGCCGGTTGCCATGCAGCGCGGCCAGTTCCTCGCGCAGGGCCATGCTGGCGCGCGAGCGGCCGCAGTAGTGGAACGTATAGTCGATGCCCAGGTCGCGGGCCCGCCGCGCCATCGCGCTGACCGGCGTCACGCCGATGCCGCCGGCGATGAAGATCGCCTTGCGGCAGCCCTCGTCGAGCCGGAAATGATTGCGCGGGCCACGAATGCGGAGCCGGTCTCCCGCGCGCAGCACGTCATGGACCCAGGCCGAGCCGCCCCGGCTATCGACCTCACGCAGCACGGCGATCTCGAAGGCGCCCGCGTCGGCCGGATCGCCGCACAGCGAATACTGGCGCGAAATCCCCGTATGGCCGCACTCCACGTCGATGTGCGCACCCGGCGCCCAGCGCGGCAGCACCTTGCCATCGGGCGCCACCAGCCGCAGCCGCACCACGTTGTCCGCCACGGGGTCGATCCGCTCTACCACCACAGTGCGGGCGATGGCTTGCCCGGAGGGCTCGCCAATCCGCACGGCGTCGCGCCAGTCCAGCACGGACGGATCGGTGCGCTCGGGATTGCGCGCCGGGTCCCATTCGACCCAGAGATGCTCCGGCCCCCGGAACGAGGTGTTCGGCACGTAGCTGAACGACTGCTCGGCCAGCCGCAGATGGGGCAGCCGGCGCGTCAGCTCCTCCAGAAAGACCTGCATCTCCATGCGCGCGAGGTTCTTGCCCATGCACTGGTGCGAGCCGTAGCCGAAGGTCAGCTGGTCGCTGGCATTGTCCCGGCGGATGTCGAACAGGTCCGCATCGGCGAAATGCCGTTCGTCGTGATTGGCGGACGAGGTGACGATCAGCAGCTTGCTGCCGGCCGGCAGGGCGATGCCGCCGACCTGCGCATCCCGCGTGACCAGCCTGCGCCAGGCCGCCACCGAGCCGTTGTGGCGCAGGCATTCCTCCACCGCATTGGGGATCAGCGCCGGGTCCGCGCAGATCTCGCGCCAGGCATCCGGGTGCTGGAGCAGCAGCTTGATCGCGTTGGCGGACGCATTGGCCGTGGTCTCGTGCGCCGCCACGATGCCCGCCATCATCATCGAATGGAGGTAGGAGTCGGTGACCACCTCGGGCAGCTCGCGCTGCTTGCGCAGGCCGTACTGCATCCAGCCGGGCGCGTCCGGGTTCTCGCGCATCTTGTCGAGGATCTTGCCGGCGAGCTGCCAGAAATTGCCTACCGCGTGCGCCACGGCCACCTGCTCCTCGGGCTTGGGGCGGCCCCAGGTGTTCACCGTATGGGCGATCGAATATTGGCGCAGCCGGTCCATGTCCTCTTCGGGCACGCCGAGGAAGTGCAGCGCCACGGTCAGGGGCACTTCCCAGAGCATCTGGTCGACCAGGTCAGCGCGTCCGCTGTCGATGAATCGATCGACGTATTCGCGCGTCAGTTGCCGCACCATCGGCTCATGGTGGGCCAGTTCGGCGGGCGTGAACGGCTCCATCAGCGCGCGGCGGCGCGGCATGTGGGCTGGCTCGTCCTCGTTGACCAGCGTGCGGTTCATCGCATAGCCATAGGAGGCCAGCACCGCGTTGGCCGCGTCGCCCGTGGGTGTAATCTTCTCCAGCGCGATGGACGGGCTGAAGGTCAGGTTGTCCCGGAAGATCGCCTTGATGTCGTCATAGCGCGTAACCACCCAGTAGCCCAGCTTCGGGCTGTAGAACACCGGCTCCTGCTCGCGCGACCAGCGCACGTAGTCGGGCGGGTCCTGCTGGTAGCCGTCCTCGAACGGATCGAACGTGGCCGCGTGGGCGCTCACCGGGCAGCCGTTGGGCGCCCGCAGCGCGGTGTGGTCGATGGGACAACCGCCCGGACGGGCGGCGGCGGACGAGAAAGACGGGGGCGTGGCGGATGACGACATACAGCGAACCTCAGTTATCGAGCGTGATCTTCAGGTCGTGGATCAGCTTGGTCCAGCGCGCAATCTCGCTGCGCAGCAGCTCGCTGTATTGCGCCGGGGTGTTGCCGACCGGCTCCACGCCGAAATCGACCAGCTTCTTATGGATGGCCGGCTCCTTGATGGCCGCCACCACCTGCTTGTTCAGCGTGGCGATCACCTCGGGCGGCGTGGCCGCCGGCACGACCATGCCGACCAGCGCGGCGGCTTCCACGTTCCGGTAGCCGAGTTCGGCGAAGGTCGGCACGTCCGGCAGTTGCGGCAGGCGCGTGGCGTTGGCCACGGCCAGCGGGCGCACCTTGCCGCCCTTGATGAAGCCGGCGCCGGCGGCGTAGTCGACCATCATCGCGGGAATCTGGCCGGCCGCCACGTCGGACAGCGCGGGCGCCGCACCGCGATACGGCGCGTGGGTCATGGTCAGCTGGGCCTCCACCTTGAGCAGTTCCATGGCCAGGTGGTGCGGGCTGCCGGCCCCGGCGGACCCGTAGTTCACGCCGCCCGGCGCGGCCTTGACCTGGGCGATGAACTCCTGCGCGGTCTTGGCGGTGGTGCCCGGCCCAACCACCAGGATCATCGGGAAGCGGCCCAGCAGCGTCACCGGCGCGAGGTCCTTGGCGGGGTTGTACGACAGCGTCTTGTAGAGCGCCGGGTTGAAGACCAGCGTGCCGTTATCGGCCGAGAGCACCGTGTAGCCATCGGCTGCCGCCCGCGCCGTCTCGGACGCGCCAATCGCCGTGTTGCCGCCCGGCTTGTTGTCCACCACCACGGGCTGGCCGACCTTGGCGGAGAGCCCCTGCCCGATGGTGCGGGCGAGGAAGTCCGAGCCGCCGCCAGCGGGGTAGGGCACGATCCAGCGGATCGGCTTGCTCGGATAGGCGTCGGCGGCGTGGGCCGAAGGGAAGGCAGCGGAAAACGCAAAGGTCAGGGATGCCGCGATGAGGCCGGCAGCGCGATGGCGGGGCATGGGTGCTTGTCTCCTTGGTATTTGGCCGGATAGTATGTGGCCTTGTTTTGCGTAAATCATATACGCAATGCGTAATCGTTGAATGGGGGTTAACCCAACGCCATGCCAGCCATACCCGACATTCCCGGGAGTCCTGAGCCCGAAGCCCGCCCCCGCGAACGCCGCCAGCGCGTGCAGGCCGCCGAGACCGGCATGGCCGTGCTCAAGGGGCTGGCGCGCCTGGGCGGCCGTGCCAGCCTGACGGCCATCGCGGCCCATATCGACGAAAGTCCGGCCAAGGTGCATCGCTACCTGGCGAGCCTGATCGAGGAAGGGCTGGTGGCGCAGGAGAGCGGCACGCAGCAGTACCACCTGGGGCTGGAGGCGCTCCAGATCGGGCTGGCCGCGATGCGGCAGTCCGACCCAATTCGGCTGGCCGAGGCGTCGCTGATCCGGCTGCGCGAGCGGCTGGAGATCACCTGTTTCATCTCGGTGATGGGCAACAAGGGGCCGACCATCGTCCGGTTCGAGGAACCGGCTCTGCCGGTGACCGTGAACGTGCGGGTGGGATCGGTGATGCCGCTGCTGTGGTCGGCCACGGGCCGCGTGTTCCTGGGTTTGCTCGACGACCAGCGCGTGCAGGCGCTGGCGGAGGCGGAACTGCGGGCGGCCACGCCGGAGCAGCGCGCGCTGCTTGACGCCCAGGACCCGCTCGGCCCGCTACGCGCGGCGGTGCGCGCCGATGGCTGCGCGGCCGTGCGCGATACCAATCTGAAGGGGATCAGCGCCGTGGCGGCGCCGGTGCGGGACTACACGGGGCGGGTGTGCGCGGTGCTGACCGCGCTGGGTGCCACGGGCGGCTTCGACCCATCGATCGACGGGCCGACCGGCCGCGCGGTGCGCGAGGAAGCGGCGGCGGTGAGCACCTTGCTGGGCTTCGCCGCCTGATTCCTGCCTGATTCCTGCGCCCGGGAAAGGGTCTTACTCGGGACGCTTGGGGATGTTCACCGCGCGCTGCACGGCGGGGCGGGCCAGGAAGGCGTCCAGCACACGGCGCACTTCGGTGAAGTCGTCGAATCCGACGAGGCTGCCGGCCTCGTAGAAACCGACCAGATTGCGCACCCACGGGAAGGTGGTCATGTCGGCAATCGTGTAGTCATCGCCCATGATCCACTGCCGGCCCTTGAGCCGCTCGTTGAGCACGCCCAGCAGCCGGCGCGACTCCGCGACGTAGCGGTCACGCGGCCGCTTGTCCTCGTAGTCCTTGCCGGCGAACTTGTGGAAGAAGCCGATCTGGCCAAACATCGGCCCGATGCCGCCCATCTGGAACATCACCCACTGAATCGTCTCGTAGCGGGCCGCCGGGTCCGTGGACATGAACTTGCCGGTCTTCTCGGCCAGGTAGATCAGGATCGCCCCCGACTCGAACAGCGCCAGCGGCTTGCCGCCCGGCCCATTCGGATCGAGGATCGCCGGGATCTTGTTGTTCGGGTTCAGCGACAGGAACTCGGGCGTGGTCTGGTCATCCTTGTCGAAACGCACCAGATGCGGCTCGTAGGGCAGGCCCAGCTCCTCCAGCATCAGCGAAACCTTGATGCCGTTGGGGGTGTTCAGCGAATACAACTGCAGGCGCTCGGGATGCTGCGCCGGCCACTTGCGGGTGATCGGGAAGGCGGACAAATCTGCTGCGGCCATGCACGGGCTCCTGTCGGAATCTTGGGAAGATCCGCGATGGTAAACCGGATGGCGGAATGCTGCCGGGGCGAATCCAGCGCACTCTAGAAAACAAAACAGGCCGCAAGAGCAGCCCGTCTTGTTACGCATGCATCACAAGCGCGAAGGCTTTCACCCCTTCAACACGTCCCCGATCGCACTCGCCACCACCCCCACATTGCGCTCGTTCAGCCCCGCCACGCACATGCGGCCGGAACGGAGGATGTACACGCCGTGCTCGGCCTTCAGGCGTTCGACCTGATCGGCGGAGAGGCCGGTGTAGGTGAACATGCCGCGCTGGGTGATGTAGCGGGAGAGGGCCTCGCCGCTGACGTGGTCGCGCAGTTTGTCGTGGATGGCCTGGCGCATGTGGGCGATGCGCTCGCACATGGCGGCCAGTTCCTGCTCCCAGCTGGCGCGCAGGGCGGGCGTGGTCAGGACGCGGGCGACGACGCGGGCGCCGTGGGTGGGCGGGTTGCTGTAGTTGGCGCGCACGGCGCCGGTGAGCTGGCCCAGCACGCGGCTGGCTTCGTCGGCGCTCTGGCAGATCACGCTCAGGCCGCCGCAACGCTCGCCGTACAGCGAGAAGTTCTTCGAGAACGAGTTGGCCACCAGCGCCGGCACGTTCTGGCGGGCCAGTTCGCGCACGGCGAAGGCGTCGTCGTCGAGCCCCGCGCCAAAGCCCTGGTAGGCCATGTCCACGAAGGGCAGCAGCTTGCGCGCCTTGAGCACCGCGATGACCTGGCGCCACTGGTCCTGGTTCAGGTCCACGCCGGTCGGGTTGTGGCAGCAGGCGTGCAGCAGCACGATGCCACCTTGCGGAATGGCTTCGATGGCCGCGAGCATGGCGTCGAACTGCAGGCCGCCCGTGGCGGGGTCGTAGTACGGGTACGCATTGACCTGGAAGCCGGCGCGCTCGAAGACCACGCGGTGGTTCTCCCAGCTCGGGTCGCTGATCCACATCTGCGCGGTGGGGAAGTAGCGCTTCAGGAAGTCGGCGCCCACGCGCAGCGCGCCGGAGCCGCCCAGCGTTTGCACCGTGGCGACGCGGCCTTCGGCGCGGGCCGCGCAGTCTTCGCCGAACACCAGCGCCTGCACGGCCTGGCGGTAGCCGGGAATGCCGGCCATCGGCAGGTAGGGGCGCGGGCCCATGTCCGCGAGCAGCGCGGCTTCGGCTTCGGCCACGGCCTGCATCACCGGCAGGCGGCCTTCGCCGTCGAAATAGATGCCGATGCTCAGGTTGACCTTGTTGGTACGCGGGTCCTGCTGGAAGTCCTCGTTGAGCGAGAGGATCGGATCGCCCGGAAAGGCTTCGATGTGTTCGAACATGGGAAAGCTCTGGCTGTGTTTCAGGGGGCGGAGACTCATTGCGCCTGCACGCTCGGGGCGCGCAGCGCGGCGGCGGCGTTCTTTTGCCGGAGGCGATAGCTTACGCCAAGTACGCCAAGCCATACCGGAATCAGGTAGACCGAGATCCGCAGGCCGGGTGTCAGATACATCACATAAAGGATGCCGGCGAGGAAGGCGAGGGTCAGGTAGTTGGTCAGCGGATAGCCCAGGCTCTGGAAGCGCGTGGTCTGGCCGGCCAGGCGCTTGTCGCGGCGGAATTTCAGGTGAATCAGGCTGATCATGGCCCAGTTGATGATCAGGGCCGATACCACCAGGCCCATCAGCAGCTCGAAGGCTTCGCCCGGCATGAAGTAGTTGATCAGCACGCAGGCGCCGGTGGCCAGCGCGGACACGCCCAGCGCGGCCAGCGGAATGCCGCGGCGGTTCACCTTCATCAGCGCCTTCGGCGCGTTGCCCTGCTGCGCCAGGCCCAGCAGCATGCGGCTGTTGCAGTAGACGCCGCTGTTATAGACCGACAGCGCCGCCGTCAGCACCACCAGGTTCAGCACATGGGCCACCGCCGCGCTATCCAGCGCGTGGAAGATCAGCACGAACGGGCTGCCGCCGGTGACGACCTTCTCCCACGGGTAGAGCGACAGCAGCACCGCCAGCGCGCCCACGTAGAAAATCAGGATGCGGTAGATCACCTGATTGGTGGCCTTGGGGATGCTCTTCTCGGGGTTGTCCGCCTCGGCGGCGGTAATGCCCACCAGTTCCAGGCCGCCGAACGAGAACATGATCACGGCCATCGCCATCACCAGGCCGCCCAGGCCGTTCGGGAAGAAGCCGCCGTGCTGCCACAGGTTGGCCACGGAGGCCTCCGGGCCCGCGCCGCCGGACATCAGCAGATAGCCGCCAAAGCCGATCATGCCGACGATGGCCGCCACCTTGATGATCGAGAACCAGAATTCCATCTCGCCGAACGACTTCACGCTCGACAGGTTGATTACGTTGATCAGCACGAAGAACGCCAGCGCGGAGATCCACGTGGGCAGCTCCGGCCACCAGTACTGCACGTAGATGCCCACGGCCGACAGCTCGGCCATGCTCACCAGGATGTAGAGCACCCAGTAATTCCAGCCGGACATGAACCCGGCGAAGTGGCCGCAGTATTTATTGGCGAAGTAGCTGAAGGAGCCGGCGACGGGCTCGTCCACCACCATCTCGCCAAGCTGGCGCATGATGAAAAACGCGACGATGCCGGCCAGCGCGTAGCCGAGCAGCACGGCCGGGCCGGCCATCTTGATGGTCTGGGCGATGCCCAGGAACAGCCCGGTGCCGATGGCGCCACCAAGGGCAATCAGCTGGATGTGACGATTCTTCAGGCCACGCTGAAGCGTGCCGTCCTGTTGGGGGGCGTGCATGGGTTTGTGTCCTCTACCTATCTGGCCACTCTGGTGGAATGGCGATCACGTCTCTTTTGACCCGGGAGGTCGGACGCTATGAAAAGGCCGCCGGCGCGGGTAGCTCCGGCGGCGGGGAGGGGTCAGGCGTCCCGGGAGGACGCCGGACCAGGTGAAACAGGTGAAACGGGAAACGGAGGGAGGGTCAGACCTTGAGCGTGCCGCGCTCGATCTGGTCGCGCTCGAGCGATTCGAAGAGCGCCTTGAAGTTGCCTTCGCCGAAGCCTTCGTCGCCGGCACGCTGGATGTATTCGAAGAACACCGGGCCCAGCGCGGCCTTCGAGAAGATCTGGAGCAGCAGGCGGGGCTTGCCGCCCTCGGTGGTGCCGTCCAGCAGGATGCCGCGCGCCTTGAGCTGGTCCACCGGCTGGCCGTGGTCCGGCAGGCGGTTGGCCAGCGCGTCGTAGTAATAGTCGTTCGGCGCCGTCATCAGCTCCACGCCGGCCAGTTGCAGGTTGTCGATGACCTCGATCAGGTTGTCCGTCAGGAAGGCGATGTGCTGGATGCCCTCGCCATTGAACGCCATCAGGAATTCCTCGATCTGGCCGCTGCCCTTGGACGACTCCTCGTTCAGCGGAATGCGGATCTTGCCGTCCGGCGCCGTCATCGCCTTCGAGGTCAGGCCGGTGTACTCGCCCTGGATGTCGAAGTAGCGGATTTCGCGGAAGTTGAACAGGCGTTCGTAGAAGTTCGCCCAGTAAGCCATGCGGCCACGGTAGACGTTGTGCGTCAGGTGATCGATCAGGCGCAAGCCATGGCCCACCGGGCGGCGGTCCACACCGTCCAGGAATTCGAAGTCGATGTCATAGATCGACTTGCCGTCCTCGAAGCGGTCGATCAGGTACAGCGGTGCGCCGCCGATGCCCTTGATCGCGGGCAGGCGCAGCTCCATCGGGCCCGTGGCGATCTCGATCGGCTGGGCGCCCAGCATCAGCGCGCGGTTGTACGCCTTGTGGGAGTCCTTCACGCGGAAGGCCATGCCGCAGGCGCTCGGGCCGTGCTCGGCGGCGAAATAGGCGGCCTCGCTGTGTGGCTCGTTGTTGATGACGAAATTGATGTCGCCCTGGCGGTACAGCAGCACATCCTTGGAGCGGTGGCGGGCCACCAGCGAGAAGCCCATCTTTTCGAACAGGGGCTCCAGAACGTTCGGCGTCGGCGAAGCGAATTCGACGAACTCGAAGCCCATCAGCTGCATCGGGTTTTCAAAGAGATCGGCCATGGTGTGCTCTACAAGGAAGTGGGGGCAAGGGAGTCCAGCACGGGGCTGGCAATCGTATTTCAGCGACTTTCAAAGCCGTCCGAACTGGAATCGAGTGTATAACCCGCGCCAGTAAATAGGATTTCGTTCGGGACGCAGGGAAACCCTGAAATATGAGATAAGATTTCGCGAAATCGCGTTCTGAGGAAACGGAAATGCAGAATACCGAGCTAGACCGCACGGATCGCCGCTTGCTGGGGGTGCTGCAGGAGAACGGACGGGCCAGCAATCTGGAGCTAGCGGAGGCGATCAGCCTGTCTCCGGCGCAGACGCTGCGGCGTCACCGGCGCCTGGAGGAGAACGGCATCATCAAGCGCTACGAGGCGCGGCTGGACAGCACCGCGCTGGGCTTTGGCGTCACCGCGTTCATCCATGTGACGATGGAGCGCGGCCATATCCGCGACCTGTCGAAGTTCAAGGGGCTGGTGGCGGAGCTCGCCCAGATCCAGGAGTGCTTCTCCGTCACCGGCGATATCGACTACGTGCTGAAGGTGGTGGCCAAGGACCTGAAGTCGCTGTCCGACTTCCTGCTGGACACGCTGATGCGCATTCCCGGCGTGAGCGGGGTCAAGTCCAGCGTCTGCCTGGACGAGATCAAATGCACCAGCGCGATGCCGCTGGAGGCTTGATCGGTGCGATCAGTGCGTCACTGACGCGCCGTCGATCTGCGCCATCGCCTCGGCAATCGCCTGCGCGTCGGCAGGGCGCACCAGCCGGGCCACTTCCTGGCCATCGCGCAGGAACACCAGCGTCGGCCACAGCTTCACGCGGAACGCGCGGCCGAGCGGGCGCCCGCTGCCGTCTTCAACCTTGATATGCCGGATGGACGGATGCTTGCCGAACGCGGCCTCGATCAGCGGCTGGGCGCGCATGCAGAAGCCGCACCACGGCGCGCCGAACTCCAGCAGCGTGGCACCCGGCAGCGCGTCGATCTCCGCGCGGGTGGGCTCGGTGGCGGCAAAGGCCTTGGTCATGCTCATTCTTGGGTCTCCGTCGAGGCTTACCCCTTTCGGGGCAAGTAAGGGCAAGCGAGAACCGCGCCAGAGGCGCTGCCGTCATTCTGCCAGCGGCAGCGCCGCCGCGTGCAGCGTGCCAATACCGGTTTTTGCCATCGGCGCGACAGATTTACGTGCCGGGGTGTCGATTTCCCACCACGTCGGCAGCAACGCCTGCACTTCCGGCCGGCCGAAGCGGTCGTCGATCAGCCACACCACGCCCCGATCCTCACGCGTGCGGATGACCCGCCCGGCGGCCTGCACCACCTTGCGCAGCCCCGGATACAGGTAGGCATAGGCGTAGCCGTCGCCAAACGCGGCTGCCATGCGCTCGCGCAACTGCTCGTTCACATCATTAACCTGCGGCAACCCCAGTGTGGCCACGAAGGCGCCGATCAGACGGTCGCCGGGCAGGTCCACGCCTTCCGAGAACACCCCGCCCAGCACCGCGAAGCCGATGCCGCGCCCGCCCGGCGCGAACTGGCCGAGGAACGCGGCCTGCCCCGCCTCGTCCATGCCGCGCGCCTGGGCCCAGATCGGAATCTCCGGATGCTGCGCGGCCAGCAGATCGGCAGCCTGACGCAGGTAGTCGTGGCTGCTGAAGAAGGCGAGGTAGTTACCGGGTCGCCGCGCGTACTGGTCGGCCATCAACTGCACGATGGCCGGCAGCGAGCGCTGGCGCTGGGTATAGCGCGTGGAGATATGGCGGGCGATGTGCACGTCGAGCTGGTCCGCGTGGAAGGGCGAGGGCACCTCCACCCAGACCGCGCTGGCGGGCAGGCCGAGCATGTCGGTGTAGTAGTCCGCCGGCTGGAGCGTGGCCGAGAACAGCGTGGTGGCATGCGCGCCGGCAAAGCGCGGACGCAGGAACGGCGCGGGCAGCAGGTTGCGCACGCAGAGCTGGGCCTGCACGCCGCCGCGCGGGCCGGGCGTGCGCGTGATCTCGAACAGCGAGTGCTGGCCCCCGTGGTCGGGTAGCTGTTCGGTCAGGCGCAGGAAGTGCAGGGCGTCGAAGTAGAAGCGCTCCAGCGTGGCGTCGTGCTGGCCGGGATGGGCGCTCAGATGTTCGAGGATCGCGCCGCATAGCTGGGCCAGCGCCTCCACCAGCGTGCCGGGGGCAGTCGAGTGGGTTTCGAAGTTCGCGCGGGTTGACGATTCGGCCCGCGCCAGCGCCTGCCATGCCCGATGGACGCGGTTCACCGGCCGCGACAGCGCCTTGGGCGCAGCCAGCCGCGCGCCCCGGAAGGCCGCGGGGTCGAGCGTGGCCGTGTACATGGCGCGACCGCGCTCCACCAGATTGTGGGCCTCGTCCACCAGCACGCTGGCGCGCCAGCCGTTCAGCACGGTCAGCGCGTACAGCATGGCGCTGCGGTCGAAGTAGTAGTTGTAGTCCGCCACGACCAGATCGCTCCAGCGGATCATCTCCTGGGCGAGGTAGTAGGGGCAGACGCTGTGCTGGCGGGCGATCCCGCGCACGGCGTCCCGGTCCAGCAGCGGCACGGCGGCGGCGGCTTCGCGGGCGGCAGGCAGGCGGTCGTAGAAGCCCTGCGCGAGCGGGCAGGATTCGCCGTGGCAGGCCAGATCGGGGTGTTCGCACGCCTTGTCGCGGGCGGTCAGCTCCAGCACGCGCAGGGGCAATGGGTCGCAACCCCGGTCGCCCTCGCTCCGAAGTTGTGCGGCGGCCTGCAATGCCACCGCGCGGCCCGTGGTGCGGGCGGAGAGGAAGAACAGCTTGTCGAGGCGCTGCCCTGGCATCGACTTCAGCGCCGGAAACACCGTGCCGATCGACTTGCCGATGCCCGTGGGCGCCTGCGCCAGCAGCGTGCGCGCCGCCACATTGGCCTTGTAGACCGACTCCGCCAGCACGCGCTGGCCGGGCCGGAAATCGCCATGCGGGAAGGTCAGCGCCGCCAGCCCGGCATCGCGTGCCTGACGGTGGGCGATCTCGCGCTCGGCCCATTGCAGGAAGCGTCGGCAACTGGCCTCGAAGAAGGCACGCAGCGTGGCGGCGTCGTGGCGCTCCTGCTCCACGCGTTCGCGCTGGCTCAGGATGTCGAAATAGACCACGGCGATGTCGATCTCGGCCAGCCCACGCGTCTGGCATAGCAGCCAGCCGTAGACCTTGGCCTGCGCCCAGTGCAGTGCCCGGTGGTTGGCGGGCACCTCGACCCCTTCGCCGCGCACCGTCTTGATTTCCTCGAGGCGATTGGCGGCGGGGTCGTAGCCATCGGCGCGGCCCCGCACGTGCAGCCCTTCGAACGTGCCGGAGAGGGACACCTCGGCCTCATAGCCCGCGCCGCGCCGGCCCGTGACCACGCCGTGGCCGGCCACGCCTTCCTGCGCGGTGGGCGAAGGCGTGAAGCGCAGGTCGAGGTCACCCGCCTTGGCTGTGAACTCGCACAGCGCCCGCACGGCAACCGTGTAGCGGGGCAGAGCACGCGATTCTGGGATGGATGTGGCGGACAAGGCGCAGCAGGCAAGGGCAACGAAAGAACTGTATAAATATACAGTCTTTGCGCCGGAAGGAAAGCACGCGACGCTATCGAAACCTGCTGAAACTTGCCGATGGCGTTGCCACTTCGCACAGGAGAGCCGATGTCCCGCTTCAAGATCGCCACCTTCAATATCAACGGCATTCGCACCCGCCTGCCGGCGCTGCTGGACTGGCTGGCGCGCGAGGCGCCCGACGTGGCCTGTCTCCAGGAACTGAAGACCATCGACACGGCGTTTCCGATCGACGAGATCCGCGCCGCCGGCTACGGCGCCATCTGGCACGGGCAGAAGTCCTGGAACGGCGTGGCCATCCTCGCCCGTGGCACGGACCCGATCGAGGCGCGCCGCGGCCTGCCCGGCGACGAGGCCGACACCCACAGCCGCTACCTGGAAGCCGCCATCAACGGCGTGCTGGTGGCCTGCCTCTACCTGCCGAACGGCAACCCGCAGCCGGGACCGAAGTTCGACTACAAGCTGGCGTGGTTCGAGCGCCTGATCCGTCACGCACAGGGTTTGTATGACAGCGGCCACCCGGTGGTGCTGGCCGGCGACTTCAACGTGGTGCCGACCGACGAAGACATCTACAACCCGCGCTCGTGGCTCAAGGACGCGCTGCTGCAGCCTGAGAGCCGGGAGTGCTACCGCCGCCTGTTGGCGCAAGGCTGGACGGACGCCCTGCGCACGCGCTACCCGGACGAGCGCATCTACACCTTCTGGGATTACTTCCGCCAGCACTGGCAGACCAACTCGGGGCTGCGCATCGACCATCTGTTGCTGAATGCCGAACTGGCGCCGCGCATGGTCGATGCCGGTGTGGACAAATGGGTGCGGGGCGAAGCGCGCGCGAGCGATCACGCGCCGACATGGATCGAACTGGATCTGGGGGAGGTGCCGGCGAAGAAGGTGCCGGCAAAGAAGGTCGCGGCCAAGAAAGCCCCCGCCAAAACGACAAAGGCGCCCGCCGCAAAGCGACGGGCGCCACGCGCCTGATGCCGGAGGTTGGACCTTACACCGCCACGGCCTCTTCGGCCTTTGCCGATACCGGTACCGGGTGCGCCACGGCGCCAAGCAGCATATCCGCCGCCGCGTCCAGGCGGTCACTCGACCCCGACATCCGCGCCGTGATCATCCCGTTCTGGATCGCGCCATACAACACCTTGGCGAAGGCCGACGGCGGCAGCGGGTAGGGCTGGCCACGCTCGGCTTCGGCGCGGCGCAGCAGCTCGGCAATCCACGCCTCGTGCATGCGGAAGTGATCCTGCAGCAGCGCGCCGATGGCCGGCGGCAGCATCATCACCTCGGCGGACAGCATGCCGACCAGACAGACCTGCCCGTTGTCCGAGCCGCCACGCAGCGGCTCGATATAGCGCTGGGCCTGCTCGGCCAGCGGCAGCGTGGTGTCGATGGCCCCGATCCGCGCCGTGGCGGTCTCGCGGTAGCACCGCACCACCTCCAGTACCAGGTCGTCCTTCGACGGAAAGTAGTAATGGATGCTAGACGTCTTGACGCCAACCAGCTCCGCCAGATCGCGGTAGCTAAAACCGTTGTAGCCCCGGCGCCGAATCAGCACTGACGCGTGTTCCAGCAATTGCTCGCGTACGGGTTGCGTTTTCATGGCGACTGTCTCCCTTATGGGAGACCCTCCGGTTCATGCCGCCGCCGATCAGATCGGATCAGATCAGACCGACAGCGACTGCGCGACGAGAGAAAGCAGTGATCCGCTGGCAATGCAGAGCACTACCCATCCGCCCAGGATCAGGGCGCTGTCACGCAAACTCATGATGAAACTCCTTGTTCGATCTAGGCCGTGCGCCCGGTTTCGCTACCAGGCGATTACCGGGCGCGCGGCGCTGCACTAGGCTCAGGCCAGCGCGCCGTCGGTGTACACGTCGAAGGTGCGCGACGGTTCGCTCGACACACCGGTGCGGTCCAGGCCAGCCACGATGCGGGCGCCGTCCGTGTACGGGTCGAACTTGCCGGCACGGGCGCCGTCGGTGAAGGCATCCACCGTGCGGGCCGGGCTGGCCGAGACGCCCTGGGTGTCCAGGCCGGCAACGGTGCGGGCACCATCGGTGTACGGGTCGGTCTTGCCGACGCGGGCGCCGTCGCTGAACGGGCTGCGTTGGTCATTCACGCGGGCACCGTCGACAAACGGGTTGCGGGGTTCGTTCACGCCGCTGGCACGGGCGCCATCGGTGAAGGGGCTGCGCTGGTCGTTGACGCGATAGCTGTAACCGTAGACTTCGCCGGTGCTGTTACCGGGAGCGGCTTGGGCGGCGCCCGTCACGAAAGCGGCGGCGAGGGCGGCGGCGGAGAGGATGGTCTTGGCGTTCATGGTGTTGCTCCTTGTCTTTGGTTTGACCGGGCGATCTCGGTTAGAGGTGGATCGCGGGGCCGATGTCTTGCTGCGTTGTAACGGTCCTTGCTGCTGCTATCTACTGGTAGGTAGAGGGTCAGGGCTAAAAAAAAGACCGTCTTCCGGTACCAACCAACTACATGTACTGCGTGGACTTGGACTGCATCGCGGGGCTTGTTTCTGTTTGCCGGGTGGTGCAGCGCCGTCCATGAGCCAAATATTATCTACTACTAGATAGATAGGCAAGGACTTTTTAAAGAAATTTCGATTGTGGGGCAGAGGGGTGTCTGGTGTGCCGCGCATGTCTACATCGTAAATCGATGATTGATAAAGAAAAACGGCGCCGATCCCCGTGTGGATCGGCGCCGTCTGGCGACCTTGCGAACCCTCGGATCAGCGCTTGCCGATCGTGAAAGCGATCTCGCCGAGGCCGTCTACGCCACCCGTGACCACGTCGCCCGGGTTCAGCGCGCCCACGCCGGCGGGCGTGCCGGTGAAGATCACGTCACCCGGGGCCAGCGTCATGCTCTCCGAGATATAGGCGATCACATCGGCCACGGGCCAGATCAGTTCGTCGAGGTCGCCCTGCTGGCGGGCCTCGCCGTTGACCTTGAGCCAGATCGCGCCCTTGGCCGGATGGCCGACCTTCGACACCGGATGCAGCGGGCCGCAGGGGCCGGAAGCGTCGAACGCCTTCGACCAGTCCCAGGGGCGGCTCATCTTCTTGGCCACGTCCTGCAGGTCGCGGCGGGTGAGGTCGACGCCGACCGCATAGCCCCACACCAGATCCAGTGCCTGCGCCGGGGTGACGTTGGCGCCACCCTTGCCGATGGCCACCACGAGTTCGATCTCATGGTGCAGATTCTCCGTCAGCGGCGGATAGGCCACGGTGCCTCCGGCCGCCACCACGGCATCAGCCGGCTTGGTGAAGAAGAACGGCGGTTCGCGGTCCGGATCCTTGCCCATCTCGCGGGCGTGCGCGGCGTAGTTGCGGCCGACGCAGAACACGCGACGGATCGGGAAGCGGGCCTGGCTGCCGGCCACGGCCACGCTGGCCTGCGGGGCCGGCTGGATAACGAATTCGGTCATGTCTCGCTCTTCTCTTGTGGGTCTGGGTTTGATGGGGACGACTTGGCGATTACTTGGCGAACACCTGGCTCAGGTCGCCGAATGCCTTGAACTCGAGCGCGTTGCCCGACGGGTCCAGGAAGAACATGGTGGCCTGCTCGCCCACCTGGCCCTTGAAGCGCACATGCGGCTCGATCACGAACTTGGTGTTGGCGGCGCGCAGCTTGTCGGCCAGCGCTTCCCACGTCTCCATCGGCAGGATGGCGCCGAAATGGCGTACCGGCACATCGTCGCCATCGACCGCACTGGTGCCGCGATGGCCGCATTCGTCCGGCGAGAGATGCGCCACCACTTGATGGCCGTAGAAGTCGAAATCGACCCAGGCGTCGGAGCTGCGGCCTTCCGGGCAGCCCAGCAGGTCGCCGTAGAACTGGCGCGCGGCGGCAAGGTCGTGCACGGGGAAGGCAAGGTGGAACAGGGGCATCGTGCTCATGGCAATCCTTTCGTGGGCAGGGATGTTTTGATCTGTCGTTGATTGTAATCAGCAGAACTCGTAATATGAAACGAATGATTTCTGGTCTGAGTATCAGAGATTTCGATATGCGACTGCCTACGCTGCGACGCCCGTGATCCGCTACTTCCGCACCTTCCTGATGGCCGCCGAGACGGCGTCGTTTTCCGCCGCCGGCGCGCGGCTCGGCCTGACGCAGTCGGCGGTGAGCACGCAGATCCGCCGGCTGGAGGAGGATCTCGGCTACGCGCTGTTCGACCGCTCGGGCAAGTCCGTCGCGCTGAGCGAGGAGGGCCGGCAACTGCTGCCGGACGCCACGCGCTTCGTGGCGCTCTATGAGTCGATGAAGGGCAGCGCACAGGCGCGGCCGGACACGGCGCCGCTGGATCTGGGCGCGGTCTCCACGGTGCAGTCGACGCTGCTGCCCAAGGCGATGCAGCGCTTCCGCGTCGCCTATCCGGACACCCACGTCAACATCGTGCCCGGCATGTCCACGCAGCTGCTGACCCAGGTCGATGCGCGCGAGCTGGACATCGCCGTGCTGGTGAAGCCCCGTCTGGGGATTCCGCCTGAACTGAAATGGGTGCCGCTGCTGCACGAGCGCTTTGTGGCGATTGCGCCGGTGGGCGGCCCGGCGGACCTGAAGACGCTGCTCGCCACCGTGCCGTTCATCCGCTACAACCGGCATTCCACGGGCGGGCAGCTGGTGGACCGCTACCTCAAGCGGCACCGGCTGTGGGTGCGCGAAGGCATGGAGCTGGACGAGCCGGCCGTGATCCTGCAGATGGTGGGCGAGGGACTCGGCTGCGCGATCATCCCCGCCGATCTGGTGCCGTTGCGGCAGACGCCGAACATCGAGGAAGTGCCGATGCCCGGCCCGCCGCTGTTCCGCGAGATCGGCGTGCTGGTGCGGCAGTCGGCGCTCAAGCGCGCCCCGGCGGCGGCGCTGATCGACGCCTTCGTGGCCGTCGCACCGCCGCCTGCCCAGGCTGGCGAACCTGGCGAGGCCGGTGTTAAGCCTGCGCCGCCGCCTGAGGCGGGGTAGCGGCCGGCGCCTTGCGGCGCACCGCGAGCGCCATCAACGCAGCCACCAGGCAGGCCCCGCCCGCCACGTACAGTGCGGGCGAATAGGTCAGCAGCAGCGTGCGCGAGAGCCCTGCGCCGAACGCCGCCGTGGCCGCGCCGATCTGGTGGGCGGCGAAGATCCAGCCGAACACCATCGGCGCACGCTCGCGGCCAAACGTGGTGGCAGCCAGCTTCACCGTCGGCGGCACCGTGGCAATCCAGTCCAGGCCGTAGAACATCGCGAAGATGGACAGGCCGTAGAGCGTGAACTCCGAATGCGGCAGCCAGAACAGCGAGAGGCCGCGCAGCGCGTAGTACCAGAACAGCAGCTTGCGGCTGTCGTACCGGTCCGAAAGCCAGCCAGACAGGATCGTGCCGACGAAGTCGAATGCGCCCATCATCGCCAGCGCCGAGGCCGCCGGTACCGCCGTCATGCCGAAGTCCGCGCACAGGGCGATGAAGTGGGTCTGGATCAGGCCGTTGGTGGACAATCCGCAGATAAAGAACGTGCCGGCCAGCAGCCAGAAGGTCTGCGTGCGCGCGGCGTCGCGCAGCACGACGAAGGGGCCGCGCAGCGTTAGCGGCATGGGCGGGCCGGACGACGCCGGCGCCGTGCCGGGCAGTTCGCCGAACGCGGGCAGGCCGACATCGCCGGGCCGGTTGCGCATCAGCGCGAAGACGAGCAGTGCCAGCGCGGCGCAGGCCACGAGCACCGGAACCACCGCCGTGCGCCATCCCATATGCTCGATCAGCCATGCCGCAACCGGCAGGAACGCAAGCTGGCCGGTGGCCGAACTCGCCGTGAGGATGCCGATCACCAGCCCGCGCCGCGCGGTGAACCAGCGATTGGCCACCACGGCGGCCAGCACCAGCGCGGTCATGCCGGAGCCGATGCCGAGCATCAGCCCCCAGGCGACGAACAACTGCCACAACTCCGTGGCCACCGTGGCCAGCGCCATGCCGCCCGCGATCAGCGCGAGCGCTGCACAGACCACATTCTTCACGCCGAAGCGTTCCATCAGGATGGCCGAGAACGGCGCCATCAGGCCGAACAGCGCGAAGCGGAAGGCGAGGATCGACGAGATCTGATCGGTGTTCCAGCCCATCTCCTGCGTCAGCGGTTTCAGGAACGCGCCGGGCAGGCCGAGCGCGGCGGAAGTGGTCAGCATCACGCAGAAGGTGATGGAGGCAACGATCCACGCATAGTGGATGCCGCGCCGGTCCAGCCGGCTGGAAAGGGCTTGCGCAAACATGGGGGTCTTGGTTTGGGTGGGTCGGATGTGTGGAGAAAAGGTGTCCGCGCCGGCCTCAGCCGGCAGCGGGTTCGGGGGCAGGCTCGGCGGCCGGTTCGTCAACATCCGCGCCCAGCAGCCACGCACGCGTGGCATCGAGGATTGCCTCGGAGAGCGGGTCGCCGGTCGTGGCACGGGCCAGCATCAGCGCGCCGGCCATGGCCGACACCTCCACCAGCGCCTGCTGGCGGGCGTCGGCTTCGGGCAGGTCGGCCGGGGCAGTCGAGCGCCATTTGTCGATCAGCGCCGAGAGCCCTTCGCGGTACACGGGGCGCACGGGTTTGTCGGCATCCTCGCGCGCCACATCGGCGGCCAGCGCGGCGGCGGCGCAGCCCTCGGCGGCGTGGTCGCGGTGCACGGGGGTGAGGTAGGCCGCCACCAGCGCGCGCCGGGCGGCCTGGCGGTCGCCGTCCGCGCTGGCGATGCGCCGGTCCCAGCGCTGGTCGCCTTCTTCGAACGCGCGCCGGCAGGCCACGGCCACGAGGTCGTCCTTCGACGCGAAATGGCCGTAGAAGCCGCCGTGGGTCAGCCCGGCATTCGCCATGATTTCTGCCACACTGACTGCGTGCGGCCCGCGTTCCCGGAACAACTTTGCCGATGCTTCCTCGATGGCCACCTTGTGCTGGCTGGCCACTGCTCGTGATGCGCGCGCCATCTGACGCCTCCCTCTGGAAATCTGACTGAAACTTGCCTTGACCGCAGTTTAGATGACGTCCATACTTTATTCAATAGATGCTGATCATCATTTAAGATAAGTGGCTGGCATCGTTGTTGTCATGTCGTCCCATCGATCCAAGGAGATTCCTGCTATGTCCAAACTGTTCGACCTGTCCGGCCGCGTCGCGGTGATTACCGGCTCCACCAAAGGCATGGGGCTCGAGATGGCCCGCGCGCTGGGCC
Organism: Cupriavidus sp. 05T42; assembly: GCF_056396345.1. Taxonomy (NCBI): domain Bacteria; kingdom Pseudomonadati; phylum Pseudomonadota; class Betaproteobacteria; order Burkholderiales; family Burkholderiaceae; genus Cupriavidus; species Cupriavidus sp. 05T42. Next base: position 188,010 of record NZ_JBFTLH010000003.1, on the reverse strand, counting down.
AGCAAGGCGCCCGCGTGGTGGTCTCGGGCCGCGATGGCGCGGTGTCCGAGCGCGTGGCGGCCACCTTGAAGGCCGAAGGCATCGACGCCACCGGCATCCCCTGCGATATCGCCGACCTCGTCAGCGTGCGCGCCTTTGCCGACAAGGTGCTGTCCACCTTCGGCCGCGTGGATGCCCTCCTGCTCAACGCCGCCGCCAGCGGCGTGGTCGGCTCGATGCTGGAGCAGGGCGAGAAAGAGTTCGATGACGTGATGGCCGGCAACGTGCGCGGCAATTTTGTGCTGGTCAACGCACTCGCACCGCAGATGATCGAACGCCGCGATGGCTCGATCGTCTTCATGTCGAGCATCGCCGGCCGCCGCGGTTCGGCCTTCCTGCCGCTGTACAGCGTCTCCAAGGGCGCCATCGACGCCGTGATGCGCAACTTCGCGCTGACGCTGGCGCCGCACAACATCAACGTGAACAGCATCAACCCGGGCCCGGTGCGCACCGATTTTTCGCGCGACGCGCTGTGGGGGGATCCCGAGCGCGAGAAGGCCCTGAGCGGTGCCATCCCGATGCGGCGCATCGCTGAGGCGAGTGACGTAGCCGGTCTGGCCGTGCTGCTCGCCTCGCCGGCGGGCCGCTACATCACGGGTCAGGTGATCGGCCTCGACGGCGGCGCCACGGCCTGATTTTCGCCCCGCCGCCGTGCTTTGCGCACCGTGCGCGTGCGGCGGCGGCACCGTGTTTGTGCGGTGCGAAAAATAGCGGGGAAAGTGGCTTTATTCCTTCGAATCGGGACCGATACAGCGTGAAATCAGTCCTCGACATCAAGGAGCCCCGTGACCGCTTTCCTCACCCCTGCAAAGCATCTGATGGCGCGTCTCACGATCACGCGCAAGCTGGTGCTGCTGACCATCCTGTTCCTGATTCCGCTCTGCGGCGCGCTGGTTGCGGTGCTGAATCAGTCGGTACAGTCGATCCGTGCCACGCAGGATGAACAGCGCGGCCTGACGCTGGTCGGCCGCGCGCTCGACTTCATGCGCGAGACGCAGGTGCGCCGGGGCGCCGCCAATGGGCTGCTGCTCGGCAACGCCACCTTCCGGCCGACCTTCGATGCCGCCAACGGCAAGGCCGATGGGCATCTCAGCGCACTGCGCGCCGAGGTGGCGCGCGTGACATCGTTCAACGTCACGCAGGATGCGGCCAAGCTCGACGAAGCCTGGGCGCAGATCCGCAAGCTCGGTCTGGAAACCCCCGCCGCGCCGCTGTTCGAGCGCCATACCGCGCTGGTCAAGCAGACGCGGCTGTTTATTGGCGATGTGGCGGACCGCTCTTCGCTGGCGCTCGACCCGGACGCCGGCTCCTATTACCTGATCAACCTGATGGTCGGCCCGATGCCGAAGCTGGCCGAGCTGAGCGCGCTGGCGCGTGGCCGGGGCGCGGGCATCATCGCGCAGGGCGGCTATTCCGATGCAGCCCAGCAGGCCGATCTCGCCGCGCTGGCCGAGCAGATCCAGGACGGCCTGGAAGCCGTGCGGCGCGACATCGCCCGTGCCGAGCGCGGCGCGCCGGCCTTCAAGGACCGCATGGAAGCCGCCACCGCCAAGCTGGCCGCGATGGACAACTTCTACCGCACGCTCAAGGTGAGCATGCTGGGTTCCAGCGGCATCACGATCGATGCGAAGTCGTATTTTTCCGAAGGCACGGCGGCGATCGAGGCGGTGTCGGCGCTCAATCAGGAGTTCGCCGCGCTGACGGGCGAGATGCTGGCCCAGCGCGTGGCCGCCGAGCAGCGCCAGCTGGTGCTGCTGGTCGTCATCGCGCTGGTCACGGTGGGCGGCGCGCTCTACCTGTTTGCCGGCTTCAGCCAGGGCATGCGCACCGATGTGCAGGACGTGGCGACGCTGGTGGCGCGCATCAACGCCGGCGACCTCACCGTGCGCATCGACGCCCATGGCCGGGACGAGTTGAGCGACGTCAAACGGCACCTGATGTCGATGGTGGAGACGTGGCGCGGCATCATCGGCGAGACCAAGGACGGCGCGCAGAACGTGCTGGTGGCGGCGGGGCAGATCGCGCAGGGCAATGCCGATCTGTCGCAGCGCACGGAGGAGCAGGCGTCGTCGCTGGAGCAGACCGCCGCGAGCATGGAGGAGCTGACCGCCATCGTCCAGCAGAACGCGGGCAACGCCAATGAGGCCAGCGCGCTGGCGGCGGAGGCGTCGGCGATTGCGGTGGCGGGCGGGGAGTCGGTGTCGCGCGTGCGCGAGACCATGGGCGAGATCGAGGCGGATTCGAAGCGGATTGTCGAGATCATCGCCGTGATCGACAGCATCGCCTTCCAGACCAATATCCTGGCGCTGAACGCGGCCGTGGAGGCGGCGCGCGCGGGGGAACTGGGCCGGGGCTTCGCCGTGGTGGCCAGCGAGGTGCGCACGCTGGCCCAGCGCGCCGGCCATTCGGCGAAGGAAATCCGCGCGCTGATCTCGCAGTCGACCAGCCGGGTGACGGCGGGCACGGCGCTGGCCGGGGAGGCCGCCGCGACCATGGGGCGCATCGTCACGGCCGTGCAGCGCGTGACGACGATGATGGACGAGATCAGCCGCGCCTCCCACGAGCAGAGCGGCGGCATCACGCAGGTGAATCAGGCGGTGACGCAGATGGATCAGGTCACGCAGCAGAACGCCGCGCTGGTCGAGGAAGCCGCCGCCGCCGCCGAGGCGCTGCAGGAACAGGCGCTGCGCATGGAGCAGAGCGTCAGCGTGTTCCGGCTGGCGGCTTGATCAGGAGGATGGCGGGGAAGTTGGCACGGGCGGGGCGCGCAGCAACGGATAGGGGTTGATCGCCCCGGTCCCGGTGTAGACGCCGAAATGCAGGTGCGGCGGTGTGCCGCGCGCGTTGCCGGTGGTGCCGACGTAGCCGAGCACTGCGCCCGGCGCCACGCGGTCGCCGATGCTCACATCGGCATAGTCATCCAGATGCGCGTAGTAGTGCATCTGACGACCCGGCCCGAGCACCCAGACCACCTTGCCGCCCAGGCTGTTGGTGCCCACGCGCGAGACGATGCCCTCCGTGGCGGCCAGCACCGGCGTGCCGCGTGCGGCAAAGATGTCGATGCCTTCGTGCTTGCGCCCGCCGGAGCGCGCCCCGTGCCAGGTGTCCCGCAGCCCGCGCTGGGCCACGCCCTGCACCGGCATCGCCAGCGCGGTGGGGGCCGGCATCGATGCCAGCCGCACCGCGTACAGCGCACTATCTATATAGGGTTTGACGTAGGGCCAGCCCAGCGCGCCCGCTGCCAGCAGCGCAGCCAGCCACAGCCAGCCGGCGTAGGAGCGTGGCTGGGGCTGCGGTTGGGGTTGGGGCTGGCCGGCCGGGCGCGTCACCATGGGTGGCTCCGGCCGGTGGGGATGGACTCACCAGCCGTTGGAGCCGGCGCTGGTGCCGCCGGCGGGCGCTTCGCGCTTCTCGACGCGGATGTTGTTTTCGACTTCGGTAACGCCGAACGTGTTATCGGCGATGTCCTCGATGGCATATTTCTGGCTCCGCTGATGGACGGTGCCGGATAGCGTGACCTTGCCCTTGTCCACGTCGACGCTGACTTCGCCCACATCCACGCCGCTGGTAAAGGTCAGCCGTTCGCAGATCTGGTCGCGAATGCGCTCGTCGGTGCGGGTGTAGCCGCGCGGGACGTTGCGCTTGTCGATGTCATCGTCGTCGTGGCCGAAGAAGTTGCTGACGGCTTCGCCGATCCGGTGGCCGAGATTGTAGAGCGCGCCGTGCTCCTCGCCTTGATCGCGGTCATCGTCATCGTCCGACCAGCGCCGTGGCGAGCGGTAGCCGAGTTCCTCGTCGTAGCCGCTGGTGCCGGCGCTGGTGCCAGGGTAGTCGCGCCCGTAGGACTGGGCGTAGGGCTGGCGGCCGGCGTAGCGGTCAGACCCACCCGAGGGGCGGGATTCTCCCCACTCGTCGCGTGGCTCGGTCCAGTAGCGGGTGTCGCTGCGCAGGTCGTTGAAGTAGGCGTCATGCCCGGACCCGCCGGCCTGCCAGGGTTCGCGCTGCTGGGCGCGGCGCAGCCATTGCTGGTCGGCGCTGCCGAAGCCCTGCTGGCCGCGCTGACCTTGCTGCCCTTGCTGATAGTCGCGTTGACCCCGACCCTGTTCCCATCCGCGCTCGCCGCCGTAGCCGCGTGCTTCCTGATTGCCTTGGTAGCCTCGGTTGCCGCGATTGCCTTGCGGGCCGCCGTAGTCCTCGAAGTCCCCATAGTCGCCAAACTCGCTGGCCTGGCGGCGGCTGCGGTACGCCTGCTGGCGGCGCTGGGCGTCGTCTTCCGGCGAGTCGCTGCTGGCGTAGCCGCCGTTGAGCCCGTAGCGCAGGTTGCTGCCCTGCCATTGGCCGCTGTCCCGGTAGGCGCCGGCATAGCCGCTGCGGGGCGGGGCGCCGTCGCTGGTTTGTCCCGGGGTCAGGCGCTGGCGCCGGCGGGCATCGTCCCATTCATCGCTGGCGGACTCGGGCTGCCAGTCCTGATCGCGCGCACGCAGCCCCCGGTTGTCGCTCCATGCATCGTCGCGCCATGGATCGTAAGCGTCGTCGTCGCGGACATTTTCAAAGGCCCGCCAGGTCTGGCCCCGGCGATAACGCTCGGTGTTGTGGTCGCCCATTGCTGATCTCCTGAAGTTGCGGGTGTGCCATTACTGGCAATCCAGAAGAGGGGCAAGATTCGTACCGCGCCGGCTGGCCCTTGTCAGGGCTGGCCTTGCGGGATTTAGGGTGCTGCGGGTGCGCTTCACGCCCATGCAAGCCTTGCGCGGGCGCGTGTAAAGACTGCTCGGCAGCAGGAGGGGAGCAACCGGGACGGGTTAATGGGCCGTCACACGGCGCAGCGAGCCCGGCGGATGGGCCAGCACGGCAGCCGGGATCATTGGCGTGGAAGGTGCTGCCGGTGCGGGATCGGTCCGCTCGGTACGGGTCGCGCGCACCGGGGCGATGCCTTCGACAGCGCCCAGCGCCTGGCCGTTCTCGTAGCCGGTGGACACCGCTTCGAGATAGCCGGGCGAGAACTTCTGCTCGGGCGTGACGGCCGGGGCCGGGGCCAGCGCGGGCTGCGCATACACCGCCGTGTGGGCGCAGAGCGCCAGCACGCGGAGCAGCAGGATGCCGCCACGCATGCGGTAGAGCAGGGCGAGGGGCGTGAGAGGCGAAAGAGGACGAGGCTGGTGGAGGGGCGCGGCGTCGGTGGGGCGCAACTGTGGCGGGATCTTCATGATGGTTCTCCAAAGGAGCTTTCGCTCCGGCTGAAAAGGTGCTGCGGGACGAGCATCGCGGCGCCGCGCTCGTCCTTCCTTTTCGCAGGGAACATGCCACCATCATTTCGGCCCCGGGCGGGCAGGCCGGGCCACTTTCACGGGGAAAATAGGGGGTTGTGGGCCAACACGTCGCGAGGAACGGTTGGGGCCGGGCCAACATCCCACCAACCTCCACCCATCAGATCCAGACGTCGTTTTGCACAGTGCGCTCGCCCACGTCGTCGCCCGTATTGCGCACGCCGCGCGGCTCGATCAGCAGCATGCGCACCTCGCCATCGGCAAACGGTTTGTGCTCGATGCCACGCGGCACCACGTACATCTCGCCGGCGCGCAGGTCCACGTGGCCGTCGCGGAAGTCGATGCGCAGGTGGCCGTCCAGCACGATGAAGGTCTCGTCGGTGTCGGCGTGGCTGTGCCAGACGAAGTCCCCCACGATGCGGACGATCTTGAACTGGTAGTCGTTCATCTCGGCAATCACGCGCGGCTGCCAGTGGTCCGAAAACAGGGCGAGCTTCTCGGCGAAGTTGATGGCGCGATAGGGGGTGCGATAGGGGGTGGGATTGGGAGTGGGGGACATGGGGCGCTCCTTCGGATGGGATGAAGGCCCGAGCATGCGCCGCCGGCGGGCGGGCCGTCTTGTACGATCGTGCAGCTACGGCGTGCGCCCCAGCGTGCGCAGCCAGCGCGCCGGCGTGATGCCGAAGGTGCGCGCGAAGTGCCGCGTCATATGGGCCTGGTCGGTGAAGCCGGCCCACGCGGCGGCGTCGGCCAGGGTCTGGCCGGCCACGATCAACCGGCGGGCCATGTCGAGCCGGCGCATGGTCAGGTAGCGGTACGGGCTGGTGCCGAACAGTCCACGGAAATCGCGCGACAGGCGCCAGCGGTCCCGGCCGGTGGCGGCTTCGAGTTCGTCCAGCGTGACGATGCGCGCCACGTTGTCGAGCAGGAAGGTCCGGGCCGTCTCGGCGGCACGGTAGTCGAGCGCCTGCCGGCGCCCCGGCGTAGTGCCGCCGGCGACGGCCGCCAGCGCGTGGGCCAGGTCGTAGAGCGCGTCGTCTTCCTCGAGCGGGTCGATCGGGCTGTCCATCGCGCGGAGCAGGGTCTCGGTGGCGGCGAACAGCCGGGGGTCGTCCGATCGGCCGCCCGGGATGAACGGCAACGGCCGGCCGCCCAGCGCGCGCTGCACGTGCGCGGGCTCGACATAGATCATCCGGTACTGGAAGCCGGCCTCGGTGCCGGCCTGGCCGTCGTGCGGCTCGTCGGGGTGCAGGACGATGGTGCCACCCGGCAGGCTGTTGCAGACGCCGCGCCGATAGGAAAAGCGCTGCACGCCGGTCAGCGTGCGGCCAATCGCGTAGGTGTCGTGGCGATGCATGTCGTAGCCATGGCCGCCGATAAACGCCTCGATCCGCTCCATGCGCTGGGCGGACGCATCCCGCCGCATCCAGTCGCGCCGGCCCGGCAGTACCCCGTCACCCATGCGTGTGGCCGGGGTGGCTGTGCGAGTGGCTGGGGGCGGCGTGCGTGTGGATGTGGTCCGCCTCCGGGGGCGGGGAAAGATCGGCGCTGCAGCTGGGCGACGACTCATCGTGGCTATGCGGCTCCAGCGCGCCGGGCACGCGGCGGCTCTTCAGGCCATCGGCACGCAGCCAGGCCACGGTGGCTTCGGCGGCGCGGTCGATCAGCTCGCCGCAGCGCGTGTAGTCATAGGGCGAGACATCGAGCGGACAAAGCGGCGGCACCACGGCGATATGCGCGTGGTCGGCCCAGCGCTCCAGGTCATGCACGAGTTGCCGCGCCACCAGCAGGGACAGCGCATTGAGCGCGTGTTCCACGGCGCCGCGCGGCGGGCGGCGCTCGGCGCAGGCGAAGCCGGCCGGCAGCACCACGATGCGCGTGGCGCCCAGCCGCACGGCCGTGGAAACGGGCGTGTTGTTGGCCACGCCGCCATCGATCAGCGCGCGGCCTTCCACCTGCACCGGCGGAAACACGCCCGGAATGGCCGCGCTGGCCAGCACCGCATCGACGATATTGCCCGAGGACAGCACCACTTCGTCGCCGGTATGCATGTCCGTCGCCACCACATAGAGCGGCAGGCTGGCATGTTCGAGCCGGGATTCGCCGAAGTGGCGCGAAAGTAACTTCTGGAGGCCGAACGATTCGACCAGATGCCCGCGCCGCCCGCCCAGCATGCCGAGCATGCTGCGCCAGGACCAGGGCAGCACTTCGGCCCGGCGAATGCCGCGCCAGAGGCTCTCCAGCTTGGCCGTGCCTTCCTCGTGCGGATGGCAGGCGAAATACGCGCCGTTGATGGCGCCGGCCGAGGCGCCGATCACCATGTCGGGCGCCAGGCCCCACTTCACCAGTTCCCGCAACATGCCGACCTCGATGGCACCGAGGCTGCCTCCACCGGCAAAGACGAATGCTGTTTTTTCCATGGCTGGGCGCGCGGGGAGCCATCCTCCCCGGATTCTCGATCTGTTAGTGGCCACAGCATAGGCCACTTCCGGGCGGGAGCGAAAGAGTCTGTTAGTGCGGGAGTGTCGAGCGCTTGTTATGCAATTAACCGCCAGGAATTTAGCGCGACTGCAGAGGCCGGCTGGCAGGGGATGGGGTCGAAGCATGATGCGGACACCGCACGCGGCACGCGAACGCCAAATACGAAAAAGGCGCCAGCAGCGGAATCCCGCTGTCGGCGCCTCGCGGCAGTCCAACCTGGCGCGCTAGAGAAGCAAAAGCCCGATCAGAAGCCGGGAGCCGGCGTTTCCGGAATCTGGTTGCGCAGGCTCAGGTTCATCACGTTCCAGCCTCGGATGGCGGCGATGGTGTACGACAGCTCGGCGATTTCCTGCTCGCTGAACTGCTCGCGCAGGGCCGGCCAGGCGGCGTCGGTCAGGTCCTGGTGGGGCAGTGCGTTGACGGCCTCGGCCCAGCCCAGCGCGGCGTGCTCGCGGGCGTTGAAGAACGAGGCGGGGGCTTCACGCCAGCCGGCGATGGCGTTCACGTGGCGCGGGTCCAGGCCCTGCTTGATCAGGTCGCGCCAGTGCATGTCCACGCAGACGCCGCACTGGTTGATCTGGGACACACGCAACTGCACGATCTCCACCAGACGCGGGCCCAGCGAGCTTTGCTTGACCGAACCCGACAGCGCGATCATGGCCTTCAGGTTGGCCGGGGCGAGCTGGAAGAAGTTAATACGCGATGCACTCATGATGGTTCCTCACGGTAGTTCAAGGGAGTTGGCGTGCGCCCTTTGCGCTTGCCTTTCCCTGTAAGACGTACCGTGAACCCGGCTTGTGACAGCTTTTCCGAAAATTTTTTAACCCAGCCATTCCCGCAAGGTGAGCACGAGCATGGCCGCGTTCATGGCGATGATGATGCCGACCGTCAGCGAGGCCAGGATCACCACGCTGCGCGGGTTGGCGTAGGCGCCCATGCGGGCGCGGCTGCTGGTGAAACGCACCAGCGGAATCGCCGCGAACGGCAGTTGCAGGCTCAGCACCACCTGGCTGGCGATCAGCAGCTGCGCCACGCCTTTGTCGGCATACAGCCACGCCACGATCAGCGCCGGCACGATGGCCACGCCGCGCGTGACCAGCCGCCGCGCCCACGGCGCCAGCCGCGTGCGGATAAAGCCCTCCATGACCACCTGCCCGGCCAGCGTGGCGGTGACGGCCGAGCTTTGCCCCGAGGCCAGCAGCGCCACGGCGAAGATCACACTGGCCCAGGCGGCGCCGGTCAGCGGGGAGAGCAGGTGGAAGGCCTCCTGGATCTCGGCCACCTCCGCATGGCCGCTGCGGTGGAACACGCCGGCCGCCGTGACCAGGATCGCACTATTAATAAAGAAGGCGATGGCGAGTGCCACCAGCGTGTCGATGGCCGTGTAGCGCAGCGCCCGTTGCAGCGCCGGCGCATTGTCCTCGACGGTGCGCGTCTTGACCGCCGCCGAGTGCAGGTAGAGGTTGTGCGGCATCACCGTGGCGCCGATGATGCCCGTGGCGATGACCACGGCGTTGGCGTCGGTGAGCGAGCGCGGCGAAGGCAGCAGCCCCCAGCCCACCTCCGACCAGGACGGCTCGGCGATGATCAGCATCGCCACGAAGCACAGCAGCACCAGCGTAATCATGCTGATGACGAAGGCTTCCAGCCGCCGGAAGCCGCGCTGCTGCAGGATCAGCACCAGCAGCACGTCCAGCACGGTCAGCGCCACGCCAGCCAGCAGGGGGATGTTGAACAGCAGGTTGAGGGCGATGGCCGTGCCGATGACTTCGGCGAGATCGGTGGCGCAGATCGCCAGTTCGGCCAGGACCCATTGCGACCAGGCCGACCAGCGCGAGGCGCCGTGCCGGCACGCCTGCGCCAGATCCATGCCGGTGACCAGCCCGAGCCGGCTGGCCAGCACCTGGAGCAGCATCGCCATCAGGCTGGACATCGCCACGACCCAGAGCAGGGTGTAGCCGTAGGCGGAACCGCCCGCGAGGTCGGTGGCCCAGTTGCCGGGGTCCATGTAGCCCACGGCCACGAGGTAGGCCGGTCCGAGGAAGCGGACGAACTCCCGCCACCTGGCGGCGGGGCGGCTAGGGATGACGACCGACACGTGCCCATCCTACGAGGTGATGACCGCGCATGGCGCTCCCGTTCACGTTGTGTGTGGCTCAGGTCGCTTGCACGACCAAGGCAGCCAATTTAGCCGAATTTTTCGATCGATGCGCTGAGGGGCACATTGCCGGTGCGGTCATCCGGCGCCGGCATCGAGCGGGGCTAGGTGTGCTGCGCCACGGGCTTGGCGCGTGCCGCCTGGGCACGCAGGCAGCGCAGCAGTTCCTCCGCATAAGGCAGCACCACGAACAGGCCGAGCGCAGCGAACAGGCCGATCAGGTAGGACGACGGCAGGGGATCGCGTTTCGGGGTCAGGGTGAGGCGGGGCGGCTCGGCGCCGGCGCCGAACAGCGCCAGGAACTGGTCCCAGTGGGCGGCGGCCAGCATGACCACGGCCGTGATCGGCAGCATCTCCAGCAGGCTGTGCATGTGCTGCTCGTTCGGGGGCACCGTGCGCCGGGTCACCGCGTAGCGGACGTCGACCCAGGCGGTGACCGCGTGGACGACCACAGCGACGATCATGATGGCGAACAGCAGCGCGTTCACCTCGAAGAACAGCACCAGCAGGACCGGGACGCCCACCTGGACCATCATCAGGCTGTGCAGGGCCGATTCCCGGACGCCCGCGTTGATCTCGATGCGCTGGCGCCGATGGAACCACCAGTCGCCCAGCCCCGCGAGGATCCAGAGCGGGATCAGGCCGTACATCAGGATCAGGCGAACCGGTTCTTGCATGGCGTCTCCAGCGGTGGCGGGAGCGCGCCACCTTCCGGCACGGTGCAAGTGCCGTTCCATGCCGAAAAGGGCCCGTGGGAGGCCCGTAGGAGGCAGCCGGCAGCCGGGCGGGATGTAAAAACCGCCCGGTCGTGCAGAAACGTCAGGCCGCCAGCGGCGCGGCTTCGATTGGCTCGAGGGCCGTCGCCCGGGATGCCGGCAGCATGGTGCCGTGCTCGCGATAGTTCAGATGCCACGCAAACGCCTCTTCCAGCAGGTGCGGGGTCTGGCCGCCGCGCGTCTGGGCCCGGCGGAAATAGTCGAGCAGGCCGTCGCGGTAGGCCGGGTCGGCGCAATTGCGGATCACCTGGAGCGCCCGCTCGCGTGGCGCCAGCCCGCGCAGGTCGGCCAGGCCGTGCTCGGTGACGAGGATGTCCACGTCGTGCTCGCTGTTATCCACGTGGGAGACCATCGGCACGATGCTGGAAATCCGCCCGTCCTTGGCCACGGACTTGGTCACGAAGACCGACAGGTAGGCATTGCGCGCGAAGTCCCCCGAGCCGCCGATGCCGTTCATCATGTGCGTGCCGCCCACGTGCGTGGAGTTGACGTTGCCGTAGATATCGCACTCCAGCGCGGTGTTGATGGTGATCAACCCCAGCCGGCGCAGCACCTCGGGATGGTTGCTGATCTCCTGCGGCCGCAGCACCAGCCGCGACTTGTAGCGGTCGATCTCCTCCAGCACGCGGCGATAGACCGGCCCGGACAGCGTCATCGACGACGCCGAGGCAAAGCGCAGCTTGCCGGCGTCGAGCAGCGAGATGGTGCTGTCCTGCAAGACCTCCGAGTACATCGTCAGGTCATGAAATGGCGAATCCACGAGCCCGTGCAGCACCGCGTTGGCAATCGTGCCGATGCCGGCCTGCAAGGGCTGGAGCGACGGGGAGAGCCGCCCGGCGCGCACCTCGCGCTCGAACAGCGCGTTGAGATGGCCGGCGATCAGGCGCGTGTCGCCGTCGGGCGGCAGCGCGTTGGACGGGCTGTCGTCGCGCGCGGTGAGCACGATGGCCGCAATACGTGACGGATCGACGGGGATATAGGGCAGGCCGATGCGCTGCTCGACGGCAATCAGCGGAATCGGCTGGCGATACGGGCGCTGCACCGGGAAGTAGATGTCGTGCAGCCCTTCCAGCGCGGCCGGCATATTGGTGTTGATCTCGACGATGACCTTCTTGGCCATCATCGCGAAACTCGCCGAATTGCCAACCGAGGTGGTCGGCACGATGCCGCCGGTCTCGGTGATGGCGGCGGCTTCGATCACGGCGATGTCCACCGGGGCGAGCTGGCCGCTGCGCAGCTGCTCCACGGTCTCGCCCAGATGCTGGTCGATGAACATGACCTCGCCGTCCTTGATCTTGCGGCGCAGGGTGGCGTCGGACTGGAACGGCAGGCGGCGCGCCAGCACGTTGCTTTCGGCCAGGATCTTGTCGATGTCGTTGCCGAGCGAGGCGCCCGTGATCAGCGTGATCTGGAGCGGGTCGGCGGCGGCGCGGCGGGCCAGGGCGAAGGGCACGGCCTTGCAGTCGCCGGCGCGGGTGAAGCCGCTCATGCCGACCGTCATGCCGTCCTGGATCAGCGCGGCGGCCGCATCGGCCGACATGATCCGGTCCTGCAGGGCGGCCAGGCGAATGCGATCACGGTACATCTCGTCTCCTTGCTTGTTGGCTTCTGTAGCCTGTGGGGGCGTTGTCGGGGCCAGTGTAGCGAGCGCTGAATATTCTCACCATGATTTAAATCGCTAGAAGCCAGTCGGTTTTTTCATGGGTGACGCCGCCGTGCAAAGTGCCGCGCGCCGGGCAATTCGGCAAGCAACGGTGGCCATCGCTTCCTAAAATCTTCATGTGTGTTTCGTAGCCACGCCGGCTACTATCTCAGTCGAGTACGCAGTCGAGTCCTGTCCTACCTAGACCGAAATTGAGGGGAGTCGCATGGAGATGACGCAGGGAGCTTCGCAGCCCGAAGCCAGTCCGGACCCGGTTGCTGATCAGGTCGCCAATCAGGCCGCACATGAGCCGGTGGTAGGGCTGGAGGCGCCGTTTTCGGTGCTGGAAACCCGCAAGCACCAGATGTTTCCGACCCTGACGCCGGCCGAGATCGAGCGCGTGCGGCGCTTTGGCGCGGTGGAATCGTTCAAGGCCGGCCAGACGTTGTTCCGCGTCGGCGACCCGGCGCCGGGCATGCATCTGATCCTGACCGGCAAGCTCCAGATCATCCAGCGCGACGGGCTGGGCAACAGTTTCCCGATCAACGACGAGGGCCCGGGCCAGTTCCTGGCCGAGGTGGGCCAGCTCTCCGGCAAGCCGGCGCTGGTGGATGCCGTGGCGCTGGAGGACTCCACCGCGCTGGTGGTGCCGCCCGAACGGCTGCGCGCGCTGCTGGTGGCCGAGGCGGATCTGGGCGAGCGCATCATGCGCGCGCTGATCCTGCGCCGGGTGGGCCTGATCGAGCGCGGCGGCGGCCCGGTGCTGGTCGGCAAGGGCACCCAGCCGCTGCTGCTGGCGCTGCAAGCCTTCCTGCGCCGCAACGGCTATCCGCACAAGGTGGTCGATATCGACACCGACCCGGATGCCATGGCGCTGCTGGACGTCAGCAACGCGCCCGCGAGCGATTTCCCGATGGTGATTTGCCCCGACGGCGGCATACTGCGCGCGCCGGACGAGGGCCAGCTCGCCTCATGCCTCGGTTTGGTGCCTGAATTCGCGCCGGACCATATCTATGACGTGGTGGTGGTCGGCGCCGGCCCCGCAGGGCTGGCGACGGCGGTCTATGCCGCGTCCGAGGGGCTGTCCGTGGCCGTGATCGACTGCCGGTCCCCGGGCGGGCAGGCCGGCGCGAGCGCCCGGATCGAGAACTACCTGGGCTTTCCCACTGGCATCTCGGGCCAGGCGCTGGCCGGGCGGGCCTTCGTCCAGGCGCTCAAGTTTGGGGCCCACGTGGCGATTCCGCTCGAGGTGAGCGCGCTCCATTGCGGCGAGAACCCGATCCGGATCGAGCTGACCGATGGCCGCATGGTGCCCACGCGCACCGTGGTGATTGCCAGCGGCGCCCAGTACCGGCGCGCGGAGATCGAATCGCTGGATCAGTACGAGGGGCGGGGCGTCTATTACTGGGCGTCGCCGGTGGAGGCCAAGCTCTGCAAGGACGAGCACGCGATGCTGGTCGGCGGCGGCAACTCGGCGGGGCAGGCGGCGGTGTATCTCGCCTCGCACGCGGCCGAGGTGCATATGCTGGTGCGCGGCGAGGGGCTCGAGGCCACCATGTCGCGCTACCTGATCGACCGCCTGAAGAGCCTGCCGAACGTCTTCCTGCACACGCACGCGCAGATCACGGCGATGGAGGGCGAGGGCTGGCTCTCCACGGTGCGCTACAGGGAGCGCTCCTGCGGCCCGGACTGCATCTCCCGGCCGATGCGCCACGTGTTCCTGTTTATCGGCGCCGCGCCGAACACGGAATGGCTGCGGTCCTGCAACGTGACCACGGACCCCAAGGGCTTCGTGCTGACCGGCTATGAAGCCCACCAGTCCTGCACCGAGCGCGCCGACTACACGCTGGAGACCAGCGTGCCAGGCGTGTTCGCGATCGGGGATGTGCGCTCGGGCTCGACCAAGCGCGTGGCCGCCGCGGTAGGCGAGGGCGCTGCGGTCGTGGCGCAGATCCATCGCTACCTGGCGGGCATGCAGGCCGGCCAGACCATGCAGGCGGTGGCCTAGGCGGCGCGGGCGGTACTCAGGCCGCCCACGCCACCGTCCGCCATCATCGAACCGCCGTCAGGCCGCCATCGCCGGAATCGGCACGCCGGCGGCGGGCATCGCGTACATCAGCGGTCCCATGGCGGCCTCGATGCGCGCCATCTGCCCGGCATCGACCATCCCGCCCAGCAGCTTGCTGAAGCGCGGTTCCAGCATGCCCGAGACGATGTAGGTCCAGCGGTACGCCTTGAGCACCACGGCTTCCACCTCGGCGGCGCGCGGGGCGTCCGGCGTGCCACGGATCACGCGCATGACGTAGTGCGCGTCGGCGGTGGCCTGGGCCTGCAGGATCTCGTCCACGGCGCCCACCAGCGCGATCAGGTCGTCGATGGCGGCATCACGCGAGGTGCGGCACATGCGGGCGTCTTCGCGCAGCCATTCCAGCTCGTCGAGGTTGGCGTGCTGGGACTCCTCGCGCCAGTGGTACAGGAACACGTCCTTGAACAGGTCGGACAGGTCCGGCGCGGTGCCGATGCTGCCGCGATAGTGCGCCTGTGACAGCAGTTCGACATGGCAGGTCAGCGCCAGCACCGCCCAGGTGCACTTGGAGAGCACGAAGGCAGCCACGGCGTTGGCGTCCGCCCCGAAGGTGTAGCCCACCGGCATGCCCTGCGCGGCCAGTTGCTCGATGCGGCGGAACAGCTCCTGGTGCTTCAGTTCCTCGTCGGTGAAGCGCACCAGCGCCTCCAGCGCGACCTGATCGCCAAAGCTGTGGGCCTGCGTCAGCTCCACCACCTTGGCCGAGACGAAGCGCTCCACCAGCCCGAACATATTGGCGTAGGTGCGGCCCTGCACCTGGCTCACGAAGCGGCGTTCGGCCGCGCTGAGGAACGGTAGTTCGTCGGCCAGGGACAGCCCGTCGGGCAGGAACTTGTGGGAGAGGTCGAAGGTGCGGTCGCGGATGACGTCACGGTCGATGTCCCAGCGGATGCGCTTGGATGCGGCGATACAGCGGGCGTAGCGGGCGGTGTCGGCTGACAGGGATACGGCTTGCATTGCAAAACTCCTCTGGAATGAACGGCGTCCATGCAGAAGGTGCCTGACAGGACGTAGGCGGATCATTCCAGCGGCACGCGCCGCCAACATGAGACGGGTGTCCCGGGTTTGGCGCGCTTCGAGGGTTTTGGAGTGGGGCGGTTGTCCTGCTTTAGGGCTTACCCTCTAACTGCCGTTTCTCGCCGCTTCATTTCGCTGAAGCCCCCGCGGAAGCGCGCCAGCGCCTCCGCCACCCCCCGGTAATTACCCGCGCCCGGGACCCTTGTCCCACGGAATCCCCCCGCACAGACCCTGACGAATCCCGCAAACCGGGACACCCGCCTCATGTTCGCCCGCACCCCGCTGCCCACAATCGGCCCCTCGAACAAGGAGCAGTGCGGCTCAGGCGATCCCCACACCGTTCCTTCATCCTGAGCTGTGATCGCCTTCCTGACGTTGTAGTTGGAGTTTGCGATGTACACGAATCTTGCCAAGACCCTCTTGACCGCTTCCTCGCTGGCCATCGGCCTGTGCAACCTGGCGTATGCCGGGCTGGGCGGCGATCGTTCCTCTTTCACCACCACCGCGGCGCAGGCCGGCATGTCTGCCTGCAAGGGCGGCAAGTTCGATCCGTACCAGGACGGCCTGCGCACCAGCAAGCCGGATCCCTACACCGACGGCGCCCGGATGGATCAGCGCGACCCCTACACCGATGGCGCCCGCATGGGTCAGCGCGACCCGTTCACCGATGGGGCCCGGATGGGCGCTGCCGGTGGCGGATGTCTGCTGCGCAACGCCTGACCGCGGATAATGCGCCGGGCACGGTATGCACCACGTCTGGCTTTCCGCACTTCGCGGGGCCAGCTGGCCGTGGTTTTGCCTGCACGCTGGGGATCGTTGACTAAGATTAGTCAATCGCCCGTTCCAAGCGGACGTGGTGAGCTATCGCCCCGGCGCCCTGCACCGGCCGTACCCTGTCCCGCGCGCGATCCCACCATGCCGATGCTGAAGCAGCAGATACGCCTTTGCACCAGCCTTGACCGGGTGCGACTGGCGTATGCCATCACGGGCAGCGGACCGCCGCTCGTGAAGGCCGCCAACTGGATGAGCCACCTCGAATTCGACGTGGGGAGTCCGGTCTGGAGCCACATGCTGTGCGCGCTGTCAGAGAACCACACGCTCGTGCGCTACGACGAACGCGGCTGTGGCCTCTCTGATCGCCACGTGGAGGACCTGTCCTTCGAGGCGTGGCTGCGTGATCTCGAAACCATCGTGGACGCCACCGGCGTCGATCATTTCCCCTTGCTGGGCATTTCCCAAGGCGCGTCGATCGCCGTGGCGTACGCGGTGGCGCATCCCGAACGGGTGAGCCACCTCGTGCTGCACGGCGGCTACGCCCGGGGGCGCCTCAAGCGCAACCTCGGGGCCGAGATGCGCGAAGAAGCCGAGCTGATGGCGCGGCTGGCCGAACTGGGCTGGGGGCAGGAGAACCCGGCCTTCCGCCAGTTCTTCACCACCCAGTTCATCCCGGGCGGCACGGCGGAGCAGCACCGCTGGTTCAACGAGCTGGAGCGCGTGTCCACCTCGCCGGCCAACGCGGCGCGCTTCATGCGCATCTTCAACGACATCGATGTGGTGGAACTGCTGCCGCTGGTGACCTGCCCCACGCTGGTGCTCCACGCCGTGCGCGACGCGCGCGTGCCGTTCGACGAAGGCCGGCTGATCGCCAGCATGATCCCGAACGCGCGCTTCGTGCCATTGGAGAGCGGCAACCACCTGCTGCTGGAGACGGAGCCGGCATGGGACCGCTGGCTCGAAGAAGTACGCGCCTTCCTGCCCGCGCCGGTGCCGGTCGACGACCCGGCGTTCCACACCTTGACCCGGCGCGAGCGCGACATTGTCGTGCTGATCGCGCAGGGCCGCGACAACGCACAGATCGCCGCCTACCTCGGGCTGTGCGAGAAAACCGTGCGCAACCACATCACGAGCATCTTCTCGAAGCTCGAGGTGGAAAACCGCTCGCAGGCCATCGTGCTCGCGCGTGAGGCCGGGTTCAACCGGTCCCGCGCGTAAGCCGGCGGACCTGCCGGGCGCACAATCAGGAGACTCCCATCATGACGACTACCCCCGACGCTGCCGCTGCCCCGGCGACTTCGCCCGACCTTGCCGCCCTGAAAGGCCGCCAGCAGGTGGCCTGGGCCAGCGGCGACTATGCCGTGATCGGCACCACGCTCCAGATCGTGGGCGAGCAGCTTGCTGAAGCCTGTGACCTGCGCTGCGACGAGCGCGTGCTCGACGTGGCCGCCGGCAACGGCAACGCCACGCTGGCGGCGGCGCGCCGTGGCTGCATCGTGACGTCCACCGACTATGTCGGCGCACTGCTGGAGCGCGGCGCCGAGCGCGCCAAGGCCGAGCGGCTGGAGGTCTCCTTCCAGCAGGCCGACGCCGAGGCGCTGCCCTTCGACGACGCGAGCTTCGACGCCGTGCTCTCCACCTTCGGCGTGATGTTCGCCCCGGACCAGCCCAAGTGCGCCGCCGAGATGGCGCGCGTGACCCGGCCCGGCGGCCGCATCGGGCTGGCGAACTGGACGCCGCAGGGCTTCGTCGGCCAGATGTTCAAGACGCTGGGCGCCTACGTGCCGCCGCCGGCGGGGGTGTCGCCGCCGTCCAAATGGGGGGTGGAGGAGCACCTGCGCACGCTGTTCGCACCGCATGGGGTCGATGTCCGCGTGACGGCGCGCCAGTTCAACTTCCGCTATCGCTCGGCGGCGCACTTTATCGAGGTGTTCCGCACGTGGTACGGCCCGGTCCACAAGGCGTTCGCCTCGCTGCCGGCCGACAAGGCCAGCGCGCTGGAAGCCGACCTGACCACGTTGCTCAACAGCTTGAACGTGGCCGGCAAGGATTCGATGGTGGTGCCGAGCGAGTACCTGGAGGTGGTGGCGACGAAGCGGTAGGGGGGGGCGGGCGCGGTCGCCCACCTCCCGAAAATCTCCTTGACATACAGATCTGTCTACTCCACGATAGTAGACAGATCTGTATCATTCCGGCGATAGCCAACCCATACTCAAGGAGCTTCGATGTCGACCCAACCCGAATCCCGTCCGCCGTTTCCGCCCTTTACCCGCGAGAGCGCCGCCCAGAAGGTCCGGGGGGCCGAGGATGGGTGGAACAGTCGCGATCCGGCGCGCGTGGCGCTGGCCTATACCGTCGACAGCCAATGGCGCAACCGGGCGGAGTTCGTCACGGGGCGTGCCGCGATCGAGGCCTTTTTGTCGCGCAAGTGGCAGAAGGAGCTCGATTACCGGCTGATCAAGGAGTTGTGGGCGCACGATGGCAACCGCATCGCGGTGCGATTTGCGTACGAATGGCATGACGACTCGGGCAACTGGTACCGGTCGTATGGCAATGAAAACTGGGAATTCGACCAGAACGGTCTGATGCAGCGGCGCTTTGCCTGCATCAACGATGCCCCGATGCGCGAGGCGGACCGCAAGTTCCACTGGCCGCTGGGCCGCCGCCCGGATGACCACCCGAGCCTGAGCGACCTGGGGCTGTAAAGATGTAAAAGCCGGCATGCGGGGGGGGGCGCCGCTGCACCCCCGCCGCGCATGCCGGCGCCGGCTTACTGCATGGTGTCCAGATTGCCGATGCGGACCAGCATCTCGGTGAACATCTGCATGTCCAGGTTCAGGTCGGCCACTTCCTTGTACTCCTTGGCGTTGTGCGCGGTGTACTTCTTGCCGGGCATGGCCGGGCCGAAGTTGATGGCGTTCGGCATCAGCTTGGCCGTGGTGCTGCCGGCCGTGGGCACCGGCTTGGCTTCGAGCCCAGTGGTGTCGCCGTAGATATTCAGCAGGGTAGAGAGCCAGGCGCCCTTGGGGTCACGCGCCATCCAGTTGCCCTGGTCGTGCTGGATCTCGACCGCCGTCTGCGTGGCGCTGGCCCAGGCGTTGATCCTGGTCGCCACCCGGGCGCGCAGTTCGTCCGGCGTGGCGCCGCGCGGCATACGCACGTTGGCGGTGACTTCAAGCTTGCCGTTGCGCTCGCGGATCAGCGTGGGCGACATCGTCAGCGGGCCCATGAAATCGTCCCGGTAACCCACTTCCATCTTCTCGCCCAGATAGCCGGTGCCGTACAGGTCCCCGAGGTAGCGGATGGCGCGCGCGTACTGGTTGTCCGCGAACGGCACGCCGGCGCCTTGCAGGAACAGCGCCAGGCGCGGTACCGGGTTCACGCCTTCTTCGGGCCGGGAGCCATGGGCCGACGAGCCGGTCACCTTGACGTCCACGCCGCCGGCGCCCGGTGTCACGTCGATCGAGAACTTGCCCTGCGCGGCATGCTGGGCGATGAACGGCTCGCGCGCCTTCTCCAGCGCGGCAGCCACGGCGGCCGGATCGCCGCCCGTGATGCGTGCCGTGGCGGTCTGCGGAATCGCGTTGGCGGACGCCGCGCCAGCCATTGCCACGATGGCGGGGGCCTTGCCGTCCGTCGGCCGGTCCGCGAAGCGCACCGTCAGCGCGCCCGAACCCTTCTCGGCCACCACCGCCGGGTACTTGCTGTCCAGCACGATGTTGTACGCCGGCAGCGTGGTGTGCGCCTGGTAGTACTTCATGCCGTCGCCGCCGGTTTCCTCGGTGGTTTCGATCATCAGACGGATCGTGCGGGCCAGCGGCACGCCGCTCTCGCGCACGGTCTTCATCGCGTACATTGCCGCCGCGATCGAACCCTTGTCGTCAATGGTGCCGCGCCCGTACAGGTAGTCGCCCACGCGGGTCACCTTGAACGGGTCGAGCTTGGTGCCATCGTCGAGCACCCATTCGTCGGCCACCACGGGCACTACGTCGGCGTGCGTGAGGATGCCGAAGGTGTCCGCGCCGGTGCCGGGCAGGGTCACCTCGAACACGCGGTTGTCCACGTTGCGATAGGTCAGACCGAAGTCCCGGGCCATGCGCTCCACCACCTTGCCGAACGCGATGATGGCGGGGTTTTCGTGCTGCGGCACCTTTTCGTCGCGCACGGTGCGGATTGCCACCATCTCGGTGATGCTGTCCAGCACGGCGGTTTCGTTGTGGAGCCGGTTATAGACACCGAGCAGCCGGCCGATGTTGACGAGATCGTCGCCCTTGAGCGGCTTCTTCGCCCGGTAGGCCCGCACGGCCGGCGCCAGCTTCGGCTCGGTCTTCACGGCGGCGGTCAGGAAGGCGTTGAAGCTGGCCGGCGGCTTGGCCGACTGGCTGGCGACCAAATGGTCCAGCGCAGGCTTGGCCAGCGTCTCGGCCAGCGCCGCGCCGGGGATCGACACAGCGAGCAGCGGGGCGAGCAAGGCAGCCAGCAAGGCGGCCCGCAGGGGGGAGGTCGGCACGGCAGGCAGGCGGTTCATCGATGTCTCTCGTACGGGTCTTGTGATGGATGCGCATGATAGCAGCGCCTCCATCGCCCGCGTCGACCGCGCCGGGGGTCAGGCGGCGTCGTGCCGGCCCATGATGCGGGTGCCCAGTGCCATGCCCCAGCGCACGAGTTGCGCGCCAGCTGGCAGCTGCGTGCGCTCCCACTGGGACAGCGCGGTGTCGATGCCACCGCGGTTGGCGTGCAGCGCGCGGCCCAGCGCCACCGCATTGCCGGCCGCCTTGCCCGCGCCGGCGCCGGTATGGGGGCGTGCGACGAAGGCCGCGTCGCCGGTCAGCACCACGCGGCCGAACACCATGCGTGGCGCCTCGTAGTCGTGGATCAGTTGCAGGAAGGGATCGGGCGTGCCGGTGACCAGCGCGGCGAGGTCCGGCGCGAGGTCGCGCACCGCCGCGTGGCGCAGGCCATCGATCTCGCCGTCGCGCATGACGCCCGGCGGGAGCGAATGGAGGTGCTGGTGCCCCACGCGGTCCCGCAGCGCCGCGTCGCGCGCCGGGCCGCTTGGTAATGGGCGATACCAGACCCAGTTCTGCCGGCGCTGCCCCGGGGCGGTCTCGCCGTTCTCGCCGGGAATCAGGTAGGTCAGCAACTGGTGGCCGTGCCCTTCCTCGAAGGCGAAGTTGTTGTGCAGGAGCTGGCGCGTGGCGTCTGGCAGGGCCGACTCGGGCAGCACGCCGCGCCAGGCCGCGTAGCCGGCGTAGGCCGGTGCGGCGCCGGGCAGCAGTTGCGCGCGCACGGTGGAGAGCGGCCCGTCCGACGCCACGAGCAGGTCGGCGGTCTCCGTGCGGCCCGACGCGAAGCAGGCGGTCACGCGCGCGCCATGCTGGCGCAGCGCCAGGAAGGTCTCGCCCGCATGCACGGCGCGGGGGCCGAGCGCCTGCCGCATGTGACCGTACAGGCCGTTCCAGGCGATCTGCGTCTGCGGCATGTAGACGCGGCGCACGTCGCCGTCACGCGTGACGAAGATGCGGCCGCCCGAGGGCACCCCGAAGTCCTCGGGCAACGGCACGCCGGCAAAGCCGAGTGCGTCGGCCACATCGGGCTGCAGGACGAGGCCGCCGCCCCGGCTGTCCAGCGCCTGGGGGAGCGTTCGAACACATCCACGTGCCAGCCGATGGCGCGCAGGCAGAGGGCCGTGAACAGGCCGCCGAGAGAGCCGCCGATGATCACGGCGCGAGGGGTGGAGGTTGGATGCATGGTCGTCAGGGAGGTGGAGGCGTCTTCGCATCGTAGGGGCGGGCCCGGATGCCGCCAATCGGCCACAGGTTTGCGGCGTGTGACACGAAGGTATAGGCACCCGCCCTAGCGGCGTTCCAATCGACAAAAAGCCGGCGGACGCGCCATCCTCGCAGCACCGGCGTGCCAACAATTCGCTCCGAGGGGGTCCTGCTCCCGTATTCAAGGAGTTGTCATGAGTATCCAGTCGCGTTCATCGGCGGGACGGCCGCTTGCCGCCGCGTGCGCCGCTGCCTGTGCGATGGCGGGCCTCGCCGCCGTAGTCGGGCACTGGTGGATCGAGGGGCGCCATTTCGAATCCACGGATGACGCTTATGTGGCCGGCAAGATCGTGGATGCCGCGCCGCGCGCTGCCGGCGCAGTGGTGGCGATCGTTGCCCCGGACACGCGGGGCGTGCCATCAGACGCGGTGTGGGTCGATGCGCGGTTCAAGAAGCACCAGCTTGCGCGGCTGCGCGCCGGCCAGCCGGTGACGTTGTACGCCGACGCATATGGCGCGAAGGTGCGCTATCACGGCACGGTGGCCGGATTCTCGGCAAGGAACGGTGCGGCGCTCACGCCGCAACCCGCCCACGGCGCCATCTGCCAATGGATCAAGCCGCCGCAGCGGTTGCCGGTGCGCATCGCGCTGAACCGGGCGGAACTCGCCGCCCATCCGCTGCGTGTGGGGTTGTCGATGTACGTGACGGTAGACGTGCGTACGCGGACCGGGCAGGGCCAGGTGGTATCGAACCAGAGGCCGCTAGCGTAGCGCGCGCTGCCAGATGGCGACGGCAGCGATGCCCAGGCAGATGACGGCGACCACCGCCAGCATGTTCGCCGACGCCACCAGCACGGCCTGCTGGTCGATTAACTGCGACAGCGTGGCCAGCGCGGTGGCGTCGAGCGGGGCGGGCAGCCCGTAGGGCGTGACACGGCCAATGAGGTGCGTGCGCGCCACGGCTTCCCCGGCCTGCAGCCACTGCCCGGCCAGTCCGGTGCCGCCCATCAGCGCCACCTGCCGGAGGATGTTCTTGAACTGGTAGGCGTGGGGGAAGTCCTCGAGCGAGGTCTCCATGAAGGTGAGTTTGGCGACGAGGATCAGCGTGAACGGCAGCGCCACGCTTTGCAGCAGCAGCGCTGGCAGGACGGCGGAGACGGGCAGCCCGTCCGACAGGCGCGTGGCGAACAGCCACGCCGCCGCCGCCGTCATGCCGTAGCCGAGCGCCAGGTAGCGCCGCGCGCCGGGCAGGCGCGATCCCATCAGCATGAAGGCGACGCCGGCCACCAGCCCGCCGAGCGCCGACAGGGTCAGCACCATGCCGGTGGTCTCGAACGTGAAACCGAGGCCGAGCTGCATCACGTTGGAGACCGTAAAGGTCCAGAGTCCACTCAGGCAGGCAAAGATCGAGTAATAGGCCAGCCCCGTGAAGTAGCGGCGGCCGTTCAGGCGGCGCGGGCTGAGCCAGGCGTTCGGCGCGCGGTGCAGCCGGATGAAGGCGAGCACGACGACGACCAGACCGGCCAGCGGCGCGGCGGCCACGCGCAGGGAGTCGCCGGTGGCATAGAGCCGCAGCGAGGCCAGGCCATGCACCAGCACCAGCGCGCCGGCGCCGACCAGCAGCACGGTGAGCCAGTCCATGCCGGCCACGTCGTCGAGGTCCGGCGTGCGTGGCGGGCGGGCGCGGTGCGGGTAGACGCAGAACACGAACAGGGCCGTCAGCGCGGCCAGCAGCGCCTGCACGAGGAAGATCATGCGCCAGCCGGTGTCGAGCATCAGCGTGGCGGTCAGCCAGGGCGCAATCGCCGGCAGGCCAATCGTGCCAATCACGAAGCCCGTCAGCAGCCGTGGGCGCTCCGCCGGCGTGGCAATCAGCTGGATCAACACGCGCGACGCCGAGAACAGCCCGCCGGCGCCCAGCCCCTGCACCGCCAGTGCCGCGGACAGCTCCACGACGTTGGACGACGCGGCGCACAGCAGGCAGCCGACGAAGGCGATGACGAGGCCGAGCAGCGTGAAGCCGCGGTAGCTGAGATCGTCGGCGAGGCGCCGCGTCAGCAGGTTGGCGACGATGGCCGCACCGGCATACGCGGTCAGGCACCACAGGAAGTCGTCGGGCGTGGCGTAGATGCCGGCGCGGATGTGGAGCGTCCCGGTGGCGAGCATCGACGTGGCGACGAAGTCCACGCCCGTTGCGCAGCCCAGCGCGAGGCCCAGCCACTGCACGCGCGCCCGGGACAGCTCGGGGAGCGCCTCCAGCGGTACCGCGTCAGCCGGCATGCTGCGCAAGAGGAAGCGTGAAGGGGAAGGCGATTCGGGACATGCATCTCTCCGGGGATCAGGCCGGCATCCGGCAGGTCTCCAGCTTAGGCGTGTCCCGCCGCCAGCACACTCGTCCCCGCGCATGGGGGCGCCTGTGCATCGGTTTGTGACGACTATCCCCGGGTATGGAATGTCTGGAATGTGCGGCGGCTGGCGCTCCGGTCCCTCACCCGCCCAGCGGCCAACACAGCGGCAGCGTGAACGAGAACTCGGTGCCGTGCGGCGTGCGCGCCGTGGCGCGGAGCCGGCCCTTGTGGGCTTCGACGATGGAGCGGCAGATGGCCAGCCCCATGCCCATGCCGTTCTCCTTGGTCGTGTAGAACGGTTCGAACACCTGGTCGATGGCGCCCTCGTCGAGCCCCGCCCCGGTGTCCGAAACGCTGACTTCCAGCATGTTGTCGCCGGTGATGCGCGTGCCCATCGTCAGCAGGCGGGCGCGGTTGGTGATGTCGCCCATCGCCTCCACGGCATTGACCACGAGGTTCAGCAGCACCTGCTGGAGCTGCACGCCGTCACCGAACACGCAGAAGGCGTCGGCATGCAGCGCCAGTTGCACGGACACCTGCCGGCGTTCGATCTCGCTGCGCGAGATGGCGAGGATATGGCGGATGGACTCGTGCATGTCCACCTCGGCCAGCACGGGCGCGGCGTTGCGCGTAAGCCCCTGCAGGCTGCGGATCATGTCGCCGGCGCGCTGCCCCTCGCTGGCGATGGCCTGGAGGCCCTCGCGCGCGTACTCGATCTCGGGCTTGCTGCGCGCCAGCCAGCGCAGGCTTGCGCCGGCATTCGAGACGATGGACATCAGCGGCTGGTTGATCTCGTGAGCGATGGAGGCCGTGAGCTGGCCCACCGTGGTGGCACGCGCCACCCGCGCGAGGTCGGCCTGCGCGTTGCGCAGCGCGTCGTCGGCATGGCGGCGCGTGGTCACGTCCGTGACCGTGCCGACGTACTCGAGTATCTCGCCGTCCGTCACCAGCGGCTTGCCGATGCCTTCCACATGGCGGACCGCGCCGTCGCCGCGCACGATGCGGTACTCCAGGTGGATGGGCACCTTGTCGGACACGCACTGGATGATGGTGTGCAGCGCGGCGGCGCGGTCGTCGGGATGCATCCGGGCGCCGAAATCCTCCAGCGCGAAGTGGGCGCGCGCCGTGTCGAGTTCGAAGATGCGGCGCATCTCATCGGAGCAAGAGATCGCTTGCAGCCGCAGGTCCCAGCGCCAGCTACCGGTGTGGCTGACGCTCTCGCCCATGCTCAGCGAGGCCTGGCTCGCACGCAGGGCGCGTTCCACCTGCTGCCGGCGGTCGTTCTCGGCCAGCAGGTCTTCGTAGAGCCGTGCCGTGCGCAGCGAAATAGCGGCCTGCGAGGCGATCAGTTCGAGCACCTCGGTCTGCTCGGGCGTGAAGCCGTCGCCGAGCAGGCGATTTTCGAGGTACAGCGCGCCAATCAGCGTGTTGTGCCGCGACATCGGGATGCAGATGGCCGCGCACTGCGTGTGGGCCGCGAAGTAGGGGTCGAGCCCGAACGGGTTGGTGCCGGTCGCGTGGCCCACCATCACCGGTCGGCCGGTGCGGATGACGGTGTGGAACATCGACATCGGCAGGTCATCGGCGGCGGGGGCGCCCTGCGCCAGCTGCACGCGGATACCGGCGGGCGAGGTGTGGGCGCGCGCCTCGATGATGGGCGCCTTGCCCTGGAGGCGGATCAGCAGCCCCCGCTGCGCGGCGGCGTATTCGAGCGTGATGGTCATCAGCGTGTCCACCAGCTTGTCGAGCCGGATCTCGTCGGTCAGCGCGCGCGAGGCGCGGATCACGCTTTCCACGTCGCGGATGCGCTTGCCGTTGGCGAGCACATAGGCCGGGCCACGCGCCGCATCGAACAATTGCGGGTAGGTGGCGGCCATGTGGCGAGCCTTGCCCGTCGCGCCCCATTGCCGATAGCGGTCATGCGCCGCGCGCAGGTGGCCGCGTGCGGCGGTGGTCAGGCCGGCCGCCATGCAATAGTGGCCGGCGCGTTCGTGCGCCAGCGCGGCCGTGTGCACGAAGCCGTGCGCCGTGGCATGGGCGATGGCCTGCTCGTAGCGCGTCATCGCTCCCAGTCCGTCGCCATCGAGCCGCGCCAGCTCCCCTTCCACGAGCAGCGCCTTGTCGGTGAAGGTGATCGGATTGGCGTCGGCCCAGCGGCGCAGCTTGCTGGCGTCCTCGGTAAGCGTGGCGCGCGCCGCCGCGTCGGGCGTGCTGGCGGCCAGCGTCAGCGCGCGATAGAGATGGAAATCGACCTGATGGATATGGGCCGGCGCGGACCACGCGAGCGTCCCGGCCGTCTCCAGGCTCGCGGCGGCTTCGGCGTGCCTGCCAGCCAGGTATTGCAGCGTGGCGCGATAGAGCCAGTACCAGAACTCCAGCGTGGACATGCGCTCCCGCGCCGGCGTGCGGGCGAGGTCGTGGCCGTCGAGCGCGGTGGGCGCGTCGGCGCCGAGCGGGAATTCCGCTTCGCGCAGCCCGTCGACAAAGCGCTGTTGCAGCAGCAGGATGGCTTCCACGTCGAGGAAGCCGGTCTGCCGCACGAAGTTGAGTCCGCTGGTGATTTCGGCGGAAACCTCGTCGAGCGTGTCGCCGCGTGCGAGCCGGTTGCTCACCAGATGGCAGCAGAGGAAACACGCCGTGGTCACGTCGCCGTTGGCGACGCCGGCCGCGAAGCCCGCCCGGGCGCAGTCGGTCGAGTAGCCCAGCGGCTGCGTCCACACGCTGAGCTGGTCGAGCGGCAGCAGCGTGCGGGCTTCATACGCGACGTAGCCATGCCGCGTGACCAGTTCCCGCGCCATCTCGCCGTAGCGGAAGCCGTCCTCGTAGGCCGCGAAGCGGTGGCAGACCAGCACGCCGAGCCAGCCCAGCGCAGCGGTGGACGGGCCGCTGATGCCGTGCGCGAGCGTCAGCCACATCATCTCGCACAGCTCCAGGAACACCAGGTGCTCGTCGACGAAACTGGCGGGCACGGAGAGCGCGGCCAGCAGCGCCATGGCCGCCTTCACATCGGGGTCCGACATCTGCGGAAGGTGCGCCAGCGCCTTGAGTCCAGGGCGATCCAGCCGCGCCGCGATGGCCCGGTAGGCGGCGTCGGCGTCCGCTGCCGATGGATGCGCGGACAGCGAAATGCCGAACATCCGCAGCCCCCGGATGGCCGTTTCCACCGCCAGCGCGTTCTCCGAGCGCCGGGTATGCAGTTCGGTCTTGAGCCGGTAGACCTCGGCAAGCTGGCGGGCGGGCGCGTCCGCATCGAGCAGCGTTTCGGCCAGCGTCAGCGCCTCCGGCAGCCGGCCTTGCTGGAGCAGGCACGCGCAGCGCTCGCGCAGCAGCGCGAATTCCACCTCGCCGGCACCGGCATGGCCTTGCACACGCGCGGTGCGCACGAAGGCGAGGCCGGCGGTGACGGCGTCCAGCGCGGCCGGATAGGCGATGGCGCGGCGTGCGCGCGTGGCGGCGGCCAGGCTCAGCCGCGCGGACTGGATGGCCTCGTCGGCATCGGTGATCAGCTCTACCACCTGCGCCAGCATCTCGGTGGCGCGGAACAGGGTGTCGTCGCGCAGGGTGCCTTCGGCCGTATCGGAGGCATCGCGCAGCAGCCGGCCTACGCGCAGGTGCACGCGGTCGCGCTCCTCGGGCGTCAGCAGCGCGTGGGCGGCCTCCTGCACGCGGTCGTGCGAGAACACGTAGTGGGGCTCCTGCAGGCCGATGGCGTCGGCGGCGCGCGCCGGGGCCAGCAGGGCGTGCAGCGCCCCTTCCTCCACCTCGAACGCGGCGCAGACCAGCGCCACGTCCGACTGCCGGCCCAGGCACGCCATGCCGCCGAGCAGTTGGCGCGTGCGCGGCGGCAGCCGCTCCAGGCGCTGGAGCACCATGTCGGCGACGTTGTCGGTGTAGGCGTGCTGCGCAATGCGCTGGAAGTCGTACTGCCAGCTGCCCTCGTCGGGCGAGTAGGTGACGAGCCGGTCATCGACCATGGTCTTGATGAACTGGCCGACGAAGAACGGGTTGCCGAAGGTCTTGGCGTGGACCAGCCCCGCCAGCGGCTGGAGGTCGCGGCGGCGGGCGCGCAGCGTTTCGGCCAGCAGCGTGCCGACAGCCTCCACGTCGAGTGGTTGCAGCGCGAGATGGTGGTCCTGCGGGCGATCTTGTGGGGGATCTACCGATCGACCGTCTGATTGACCCAGCGCATCGCCCGCCGCTCGCGTGCTGCCCACGAGCAGCAGCGGCAGCGGCGTGGCGCAGTCCAGCAGGCGCGCCAGTAGCTGCCGGGAAGATGGGTCGAGCCACTGGAAATCCTCGATCACCAGCACCAGCGGACGCTCCGGCAGCCCGAACGTGCCGACGAGGTTGCGCATCGCCAGATCGAAATGCACGGCCGTATCGGCGCCGCTCCCCCTCGGCGGGGCGGGCAGCGGGCCGGTCAGCGCCGCGAGCGCGGGCGCGATGCCCACGGCGGTGCGCGCATACGGGCCCAGGCTGTGGCTGACGCGCGCCTGCCAGTGGCGCACGCGCTCCTCGGGCTGGCCGAGGATGTCGATGACCAGCCCGTGGAAGGCTTCCGCGATAGCCGCGTAGGGGGTCTCGTGCCGGAACTGGTCGGCCTTGCCCACCGCGCAGCAGACCTGCTGCTGGCGCAGGCCATCGACAAACGCCCGCATCAGGGCGGACTTGCCGATGCCGGACGGCCCGCTTACCGTCACCAGCGCATGCTGGCCCGTGAGGGCGACGTGCGCGTAGGCTTCGGCGAGTTCGCGCAGCTCGGCGTCGCGGGCGTGGAGCCGGTCCGGCAGTTCGAGTTCGGCGGGCTGGTCGCGGCGGCCCAGTTCGAAGACGTCGATGCGGCCGAGCGTGCTCCACGCGGCCCGGCAGCGCCGGATATCCGCTTCCAGCCCCGCCGCGGACTGGTAGCGCCGGCTCGGGCGCTTGTCGAGCAGCTTCATGATCAGCAGCGACAGCGCTTCCGGCACGCCGGCCGCCAGCCGATGGGGCGGCAGCGGTTCGCTGGCCACGTGGGCGTGGATCCACTCGTTGGCGTCGGCCGGATCGCGCGCGGCGAACGGTAGCTGGCCCGTGGCCAGGCGGTAGAGCACCACGCCGAGCGAATAGAGGTCGCTGCGCGCGTCCAGCCCGTTGCGGGTGCGGCCGGTGTGCTCGGGCGACATATAGGCCAGCCCCTCGCTCCCGGCCAGCGTGTGGGGCGCCAGCGCGTCGGCGATGTCACACTGCTGCGCGGCGGCCAGCCCGAAGCGCGTGAGCCGGCACCGGCCGTGCGCGTCGACGAGCAGGGCCGACGGCATGATCGCCTTGTGGATCAGCCCCGCCTCGTGCGCGGCACGCAGGGCCTGGCTGGCACTCTCGGCAACGGACAGCAGCCGTGTCACCGGCAGGGGCGCGGGCGGCAAGTTCGCCAGCGGCACCGCGCCGGTGTCCTCGTACACCAGTGCCACGCCGCCCTGGTACTGCACGCAGGCGCGCGGCACCATCGCCCAGGCCGGTTGCAGCAGGGCGGCGAGACCGAATTCATTGTGGAACCGGCGCACGGCCTCGCCCTCGGTGAGTACCGACGCCGCGTGCGCCACCAGCAGGGTGCTGCCATCCTCGACGTGGAAGCCGCGCGAGAGCGCGACGATGCCGTTGTGGCAGAGCGGCGTGAGGGCGTACTCGTCCAGCGATACTGCGGCGGCCTGGCTTGTGTCGTACGGCGTCATCGTGAGGCGTCTATTGCTGGCCGCCGCACCGGTGGGGCTGGTGCGGACAACCGGGCGGGGGTGGGGCGTTGCGCCGCGCTAGGCGCCGGGATCTTCCGGGGCGGGCGCCAGCGCGCGCTCGATGCACGCAATGATAGCCGTGTCGAGGAAAGGCTTGTGCAGGAAGCATGCCGCGCCGGCGGCCACGGCGCGGGCTTCGTAGCCCGCCTGTGCGAACGCGGTCATGAAGATCACGGGCATGTGCAGGTCGCGCGCCCGCAGGGCCTCGCACAGCTCGAACCCGTTCATCTCGGGCATCTGTACGTCGGTTATCAGGCAGGAAACCGTATCGAGGGCGGCCGATTGCAGCAGTTCCTCGCCGCTGCCGTACAGCGCGACGGCGAGGTCGAACGAGCGCACGAGCCGTCCCAGGGCGTGTCGGACCGACGCGTCGTCGTCGACGATGGCGATCACCGGGGTGGCAGTCACACGGGATTCCTTGAGTAGTCCGGAGCGATGACGGGGCCGATTCGGGGCCCCCATCGCTTGCTCACAGCATACTGCCAGGCGGGCGCGGCCCATATCATACGGTGGTATTGTCGGCGCCCGTCCCACACGGCAGCCGCGCCGGACCGCGCCGGCGGACTCATACCTAGGTATGTCTTGCAGCGCTTCAGAAATAGTGGCGCATGCCCAGGGCAAAGGTCTGCGGATCGGCCCCCGCGCTGACGCCAAGCTCGTTGATGGCGAAGTCGTAGACCGCGTTCGGGCGGTTGTTGATCCGGCTATACCAGGCGAACAGGGCCGTGCGCTTGGAGAGCGGGTAGTCGTAACCAACCGTCACCTGCGTGGCGCCCGTGCCGGAGCCGCTCCGGAAAAAGCCGACGGTGTCCGTGGACGAGCCCGTGCCATTGGCGGCATAGGCGAAGCCGATCCGCACGCTGCCGGGGCCGAGCTGCTGCACCAGCGAGGCGTAGTAGCCGTTGCGCTGGAGGTCGCCGGTGTCGGTGCGGTAGTGCAGGTGCTCGTAGATGGCGGAGACGCGCGTGCCGGCGAACAGCTGGTAGGCCACGCCGACCTTGATGGCGTCGTCGTTGCGGCCGGCGGCCTGGTA
This sequence comes from Cupriavidus sp. 05T42, assembly GCF_056396345.1. Taxonomy (NCBI): domain Bacteria; kingdom Pseudomonadati; phylum Pseudomonadota; class Betaproteobacteria; order Burkholderiales; family Burkholderiaceae; genus Cupriavidus; species Cupriavidus sp. 05T42. Next base: position 156,851 of record NZ_JBFTLH010000003.1, on the reverse strand, counting down.
GTGCTGGTGCACCTCGTAGGCCAGGGTGGCGTTCAGCGGGCCGCGCTCGTAGACCGCCGCCGCCGAGTACAGCGCCGGATTGCGCGCCACGGTGGTCTTCTCCTCCGGCAGCCCCCAGCCCAGCCAGACGCTTACGCCACCGAACTGCGGCGAGCGATATTGCACGATGTTCTTCTGGCGGCGATCGAACGAACTGGTGTCCTGCACGTTGTCCGACGAGGACGTGGAGCCGTTGCCGATCAGCGCCATGTAGCCGGCGGTGGTCGGGTAGTACGGGTCGTAGGCCGCCGTCGACTCGGTATAGGGCGTCTGCCAGTGCCCCATGAACAGCAGGCCGTAGTCGCCCTGGAGGCCGACGCGCGAGTTGCGGCTGGCGATCTGGCCCTGGCCGGTATCGAGCGACAGGTTGCTCTCGATCTGCCACAGCGCCTTCAGGCTGCCGCCGAGACCTTCCTCGCCGCGCAGGCCGAACACGGAGCGGTAGTTGGTCTGCCGCACCACGCTGCCCAGCGCGGTGCCGTCGGTGGCCGTGCTGGCGCGGCTATATTCGATGGCCGTGTTGAGGCGGCCGTAGATGGTCACGGAACTCTGCGCTGCGGCAGGCCCGCCGGCCACGCACAGTCCCAACCCCAACCCCAGCGCGGCGACGCGCGGCGATACAAGACGTCGGTACGGCATGGGGTCAGCGCTGGCTCTCGTTGGGGTTGGCGGCCTCGGCCTTGTTGGCGGCGGTGAGCGTGCTGGGCGGCGCGCCGGTGATCTTCGGCACGCATTCGCTGTGGAACCACGCGGCGGTGACCGGCTCGCCGGCCAGCATGCGCTTGATCGGCGGCACGACCTGCTCGCCGATCAGCATGCCCAGCAGGCCGATCAGTGCCACCACGGGCGGCGCCGGGGAGCGCACCTGCATCAGCGCGTAGATGATGCCGACGAGAATGCCGGCGCCCAGGGAGACGAGATAGAGCTTCATGATGGTCTCGATATAAATGGGAGGGGTCAGACAGCCGGCTTGCCCGGGGGCAGGCCAACGCCCAGCAGGTGGCGCACGCGGGGCGGCGTGGCGCCGGTGTGGTAGCGCGTGACATCGCGCTGGAGGTCGGCGTCGGCGTGGTGCACGCGCTCGTGCTGGCGCATGTGTTCGGCCCAGGATTCGACCAGGAACCACTCGGTCAGCAGTTCGGGGTCGGCCGGGTCCTCCATCACGCCCCAGTTGAACGCGCCGTCGCGCAGGCGCTCGTCGGACAGCTTGTGCACGGCGCGCAGGAAGGCGTCGCGGTCCGCGGCGGTGACGCAGTACTCGATCAGGATCATGACCGGGCCACGGTCCTGGGCGATCTCACCCGCCATCTCCGGCTGAGGCCAGTGCCGTGCCGGGACAAGGTCTTCCTCGCCCTGCGGCAGGCGCAGGCGGTGCAGGAGCAGCGCGGCCACGACCAGCCCCGCCGCCGCGATCAGCAGCGCGTTCGGCGTGCCGGTCTCTTGTGCCACGAAGCCCCACAGCAGGCTGCCGCCGGCCATCGCCCCGTTGAACACCATCTGGTAGACCGCCAGCGCACGGCCGCGCACCCAGTTCGGCAGAATCGCCTGCGCCACGCCGCCGAGCGTGGTCAGCGCGGAAATCCATGCCGCACCGAGCAGCAACAGCAGCGGCAGGGCGATCCAGACCGGCGGCGCCACGGACAGCACCGCCATGACGCCCGCCGTGACGAGGGCGGAGAGCAGCACCATGCCATCGGCATCGAGCCGGCGTTGCAGCTTGGGCATGATCAGCGCGCCGAGGATGGCGCCGGCGCCCACGCCGCCCAGCAGCACGCCGTAGAGGCTGGCGCCCCCGTGCAGCAACTGCTTGGCGACCAGCGGCAGCAGCGCCCAGATGCTGCTGCCGAACGCGAAATGGACGGCGGCGCGCGCCAGTACTACGTGGAGTTGGCTGTGGGCGCGCGTGAAGCGCAGGCCGGCGCGGAAGGCGCCGAAGAAATGCTCGCGCAGCGGGTCGGTGGCGCGCTCGGGGCGCTTCCACCAGAGCAGCGCGGCAATCACGAAGATATAGCTGAGCAGGTCCAGCCCGTAGGTGGTGGCCGCGCCGAACGCGGCCAGCAGCAGGCCGCCGGCAGCAGGCCCGATGGCGCGCGCGATGTTCACGCCCAGCGCGTTGAGCGCCACGGCGCGCTTCAGCTCCTGCATCGGCACCAGTTCCGGCACGATCGACTGCCACGTGGGCCCCATCATGGCCGCGCCGATGCCGCCGGCGAAGGCCATCGCGATCAGGATCTCGATGGTCAGCGCCTGATTCCAGGCGAGCAGCATCAGCGTGCCGCTGACCGCCGCCATGCCGAACTGGATGACGATCAGGAAGCGGCGCCGGTCGAGGATGTCCGACAGCACGCCGGCTGGAATGGCCAGCAGGAACACGGGCAGCGTGGCGGCGGCCTGGATCGTGGCCACGGCGGCGGGGGAGGAAGACAGGTCCGTGGCCAGCCATGCGCTGGCCACGTCGCGCATAAAGCTGCCGATGTTGCCGAGAATGGTGGCGGCCCAGAGCACGGCGAACGTGCTCTGGGCGAGCGGGGCGAAGGTGCCGCCGGCAGGGCTGGCGGCGGTGGTGGAGGAGGAGCGGGAATCGGCCATGGAATCAGTGTCTGCGGAGGTCTTCCCACGCCACGAGCACGAAGGCCCCGGCCAGGCCCAGATGCTCGAAGAAGGCGTTGGCGAGCATGAAGCGGGCTTCGGGCGGCGCGCTCCAGAAGCGGTTGGCCATGAACGTGGCGGCGACCGTGAACACGGCCAGCGCCAGCGCGCCCAGCCAGCGCCAGCGGCCGAGCAGAATCAGCGCGGCGGCGCCCAGCTCCAGCACGATCGTGGCGACGGCCATGGGCACGGCCGGCGTGAGGCCGAAGTGCTCCATCTCGGCCACCGCGCCGGGGAAGTCGAACAGCTTGACGAGGCCGCCCTGGATATAGGCGCCGCAGAGCAGCAGTAGGGCGACCCAGCGCACCCAGCGCGGCAGGATGCCCGAGCCGGCCGTGGCCGATCTCATCGAGGAAGTGGTATCAGCCATGGCCGGTCTCCGGTCAGCAATCAAGGAACAGGGGCATCAGAACGCCCAGCACGAGCAGCCCAGCGCGCCCCAGAACGAGCTTTCGTCAGCCGTCGGCACGCTCGACGTCCACGCCTTGGCGTGCGCGTGGCCGTGCACGCCGCAGGAACTGGCGCAGCCGCAGGCGGTGGCCAGCGCGAGAGCCTTCGCTTGCGGGCGCGGCTGGTACTGGCTGCCGTGGCGGGCCGGCGACCAGTCCGGCATGGCTGGCGGAATCTCGGGCGAGAGCTTGTTGAACTCGCTGTCGCCGTAGACCACCTTGCCGCCCAGGATCGTCATCACCGAGGTGATGTCCTGGATGTCGTCGCCCGGCACGCTGAAGTAGTCCTGCGACAGCACGGCCACGTCGGCCAGCTGGCCCACCTTGATCTGGCCCTTCTTGCCGACTTCCGACGAGAACCACGTGTTGGCCTCGGTCCAGAGGCGCAGCGCGGTTTCGCGGTCGAGCAGGTTGGCCTGCGGGTACATCGCCATGCCGCCCACGGTCTTGCCCGTGGTCAGCCAGTACAGCGAGACCCACGGGTTGTAGGACGCCACGCGCGTGGCATCGGTGCCGGCGCCCACCTTGACGCCTTTTTCCAGCATCCGCTTGATCGGCGGCGTGGCCTCGGCGGCCTTGGCACCGTAGCGTTCGACGAAGTACTCGCCCTGGTAGGCCATGCGGTGCTGCACGGCGATGCCGCCGCCCAATGCCGCGATGCGGTCGATATTGCGATCGGTGATGGTCTCGGCGTGGTCGAAGAACCAGTTCAGGCCGTCGAACGGGATGTCCTTGGCCACTTTCTCGTAGACATCCAGCGCGCGCGTGATGGTCTCGTTGTAGGTGGCGTGCAGGCGCCACGGCCAGCGCTTCTCGGCCAGCAGGCGGATCACGGGCTCGAGGTCGCCTTCCATCGACGGGGGCATGTCGGGCCGCTCGACGCGGAAGTCCTCGAAGTCGGCCGCGGTGTAGACCAGCATCTCGCCGGCGCCATTGTGGCGGTAGAGATCATCGCCCTGGCCCGGCTTGACGGTCGAGGTCCAGGTCTTGAAGTCGCTCAGTTCTTCCTTGGGCTTCTGCGTGAACAGGTTATAGGCCAGCCGCACCGTGAGCTGGCCTTCCTTATGCAGTTCCTCGATGATGTTGTAGTCATCGGGATAGTTCTGGTAGCCGCCGCCGGCGTCGATCACGCCGGTCACGCCGAGCCGGTTCACTTCGCGCATGAAGTGGCGCGTGGAGTTCTTCTGGTACTCCGGCGGCAGCTTCGGGCCCTTGGCCAGCGTGGCGTACAGGATGGTAGCGTTGGGCTTGGCCAGCAGCAGGCCCGTGGGGTTGCCAGCCTTGTCGTGCACGATCTCGCCGCCCGGGGGATTCGGGGTGTCTTTGTTGTAGCCCACCGCACGCAGCGCGGCGCCGTTGAGGATGGCGCGGTCGTACAGGTGGAGGATGAAGACCGGGGTGTCCGGCGCGGCGGCGTTCAGTTCCTCGATGGTGGGCAGGCGTTTCTCGGCGAACTGGTGCTCGGTGAAGCCACCCACCACGCGCACCCATTGCGGAGCCGGGGTACGGGCCACCTGGTCCTTGAGCATGCGCATGGCGTCTGCCAGCGAGCGCACGCCGTCCCAGCGCAGTTCCATGTTGTAGTTCAGGCCACCCCGGATGATGTGCATGTGGCTGTCGATCAGCCCGGGAATGGCCCGCCGGCCGTTCAGGTCGACGATCTTCGTCTGCGTGCCGGCCAGTTTCATGATGTCCTGGCGCGCGCCCACGCCGATGAAGCGGCCATTCTGGATGGCGACGGCATCGGCCTGGGGGTTGGCGCGGTCGAGCGTGGCGAACTTGCCGTTGACAAGGATGAGGTCTGGCGTGGCGGATGTCATGGCGAAGAGCTCCGAAGAAGCCGCCGCACCGAGTGCGGCAGCCGAGGCAATGAAATGCCGGCGGGTAACTGACATGGTGCGGCTGGGATCAGGTGTTGAGGAAGGCGAGCAGGTCGGCGTTGATCTGGTCGGCGTGGGTCACGCACATGCCGTGCGGCGCGCCGGGGTAGACCTTCAGTGTGGCGTTCTTCACGATCTTGGCGGACAGCTTGCCGGCGTTGTCGATCGGCACGATCTGGTCGTCGTCGCCGTGCATGACCAGCGTCGGCACGTCGATCTTCTTCAGGTCGTTGGTGTAGTCCACCTCCGAGAATTCCTTGATGCACGCGTACTGGCCCAGGATGCCGCCGGCCATGCCCTGCGCCCAGAAGGCGTCGATGGTGCCTTGCGAGACCTTGGCGCCCGGACGGTTGAAGCCGAAGAACGGCACGGCCAGGTCCTTGTAGAACTGCGAGCGGTTATCCGTTACGCCCTTGCGGATGCCATCGAACACGTCCATCGGCAGGCCGTTGGGGTTGTTGGCGGTCTTGACCATGATAGGCGGCACGGCGCCGATCAGCACGGCCTTGGCGACGCGCTTGGTGCCGTGGCGGCCGATGTAGTGCGTGACTTCGCCGCCACCGGTGGAGTGGCCGACCAGCGTGGCGCCCTTGATGTCGAGCGCGTCGAGCAGCGCGGCGAGATCATCGGCGTAGGTGTCCATGTTGTTGCCCTGCGACGGCTGGCCCGAGCGGCCATGGCCGCGACGGTCATGAGCGATCACGCGGAAGCCCTTCTGCACCAGGAACAGCATTTGCGCGTCCCAAGCGTCCGCGTTGAGCGGCCAGCCGTGCGAGAACACGACCGGGCGACCCGAGCCCCAGTCCTTGTAGAAGATCTGCGTGCCGTCCTTGGTGGTGATGGTGCTCATGGTGTTGCCTCCTGCAGTGTGATGGGTGGCGCCAGCCTGCGGCTTGCCGGCTGCATTGGCCTGGGTGGTGGCGGACAGCGCGGCGACGGCGGCCACGCCGACGGTGCCGGCGCCCGAGACCAGCAGCTTGCGACGCGAGGGATTGAGCGCTTCGATTTGTTCTTGGGGTTGCATGACGGTTCTGGCGAGGAATGTGAAGGATGCGACGGAGGAGCGCCCCGCTCCCGCGGGCGGCAGCGGGGCGGCGGACATCAGCGTGCGGCGACCGGCGCCACGGACTCGTGCGGCGTGGCGGTGCGCTGGGCGGCCTTGTGGACCATCGTGTAGGCGTAGTCCACGCCCATGCCGTAGGCGCCCGAGTGCTCCTTGACGAGCTTCATCACGGCGTCATAGGAGTCGCGGTGGGCCCAGTCGCGCTGCCACTCCAGCAGCACCTGCTGCCAGGTCACCGGCACCACGCCGGCCTGCACCATGCGCTGCATGGCGTAGTCGTGGGCTTCCTTCGAGGTGCCGCCCGAGGCATCGGCGACCATGTAGATCTCGTAGTCGCCTTCCAGCATCGCGCACAGCGCGAAGGTGGTGTTGCAGACTTCGGTCCAGAGACCGGCCACGACCACCTTCTTGCGGCCGTTGGCGGCCAGGGCGTCACGCACCTTCTGGTCGTCCCACGAGTTCATCGAGGTGCGCTCGAGCGTCTTCTGGTTCGGGAACACGTCCAGGATCTCCGGGTACGTGAAGCCCGAGAACGACTCGCTTTCCACCGTCGTGATGGTGGTCGGCACGTTGAAGATCTTGGCCGCCTTGGCCAGACCCACGACGTTGTTCTTCAGCGCCTGGCGGTCCATCGACTGGACGCCGAAGGCCATCTGCGGCTGGTGGTCGATGATGATGAGCTGGCTGTTTTGCGGGGTCAGGACTTCGAGCTTCGGATTGGACATGGTATTGCTCCAGGAAACATTGGCAAGGGATTGGGGCATGCTGGTGGTAACAGCCCGGCGGAAGACTAAGCGCCTGTCCCGCTGACAGCTACTGTTCGATCGTATTAGTTTCTCGTGCGATCGGCTAAGCGGCGGTCGACACCGGGCGGCAGGAAACCCGCCACGCGCGGCCAGTCGTGTTTGCGGATGACATGGTGGCGCCTGCGCCGCGTTTGGCCAACTAACCCGATGGTATGAATGGCATGTCCGCGCTGACTATGTTGAAATGCGGGGCGCTGCGTCCGTGGTGGCCGGCGGGGCATCTCGCTGTCCTCGATATAATTCGCAGCAGATACCCGGGACCACCCCCGCGGACAGGGAGAGAAAACGTGACATCGAATAGCCTGGAGCCCGCTGACGACAGCACGCGCGACAATGCGCTGGTGCTGGTTGTCGACGACGACGCGATGCTGCGCGCGGGCCTGGGCAACCTGTTCCGCTCGGTGGGCATGGAGGTGGCGCTGTTCGCCTCGGCCGCCGAACTGCTCGAGTTCACCATTCCCGACGTGCCGTGCTGCCTCGTGCTCGATGTGCGGCTGCGCGGGCCGAGCGGGCTCGACCTCCAGACCCGGCTGGCCCAGATGGGCGTCAACATCCCCATCATCTTCATGACCGGCTACGGCGACATTGCGATGACCGTGGCGGCGATGAAGGCTGGCGCCGAGGACTTCATGGCCAAGCCGATTCGCGACCAGGATTTGCTCGACGCGGTGTCTGCCGCGCTCGACAAGGATCGTGCACGCCGCCTGGAACTGCGGCAGGCGGCGACGCTGCGCGCCAGCTACGAGGCGCTGACGCCGCGCGAGACCGAGGTCATGACGCTGGCCGTGTCCGGCCTGCTCAACAAGCAGATCGCGAGCCAGATCGGTATCAGCGAGGTCACGGTCAAGATTCATCGCGGGCAGGCCATGCGCAAGATGCGTGCGCGTACGTTCGCCGATCTCGTCCTGATGGCGCAGCAGCTCGGCATCTGCAAGCAGCGCCTCTGAAAGATATTCTCGGAAGGGGACGCGGCTAGCCCGGCCCTTGCGTGGCGGGCGGCGGCAGGCGCAAGGTCGCTTGGAACAGCGGGCGCGGCGACAGCGCGAACGTGGGCGCCGCCGTGGCCTGGGCCACCCGGGCCAGGATGCCGGACATCAGGCGTTTCTGCTGCGCGAGCGCCTCAGGCCGAACATGATTCGTGACGTGCAAAGCCATAGCGTCCTTCCTTCCCGATTGTGCTGCTGATTGTCCTGTCAGCGTCCGGCCGCGTCACGCAGCGGAATCGCGCGCTGCCTGGCGTGCGCGTGAATTGCCGGATCACGCGTTCGCACAAAAAATCCATCTTTCGGGTCTGCGACACGCAGACGTACTGCTGCACCGACGGGTGGGCGTCCACATGGTGGCGCATCGCCTGCAGCAGGGCCTCCGAGAACTGCCAGACCATGTGCGGGCAGGGCAGGCGCCAGAAGTCCGGCAGGAACATCGTGCCGTGGTCGGCCTCCACGCGCACCACCGTGACGAAGCGGGCCGCCTGGCCTGCCGGCTCATCCGCCAAGTCCTCGGGGACATCGGCAAAGAACATCACATAGCGCAAGTCGGCGAAGCCGATGCCGACGACCTCCAGGCCATCATCCACGCGCATCGTTTCCGTCACGTGAATGTCGCCACGTCCGCCTTGCGGCGGTAGCGTGGGAAATACGCGTGTAACCAGTGCGGGGCAAATGAAGTCGTACATCGGGCAACAAAAAATGCATCACAAAAAGCGGCATACCCGCCTTTACAAGCCCGGATGCTAACTGCCGTGCAGCCCGGCGGCCCGCTTCTTTACAACATTTCACGTCAACCGGGCAGCCTTGGAAATTCCGTGCGATAGAGAAAAGCAATCGGAAAACGCCGATTGATAATAGATTGTATCAATCGCCGAGGTAGGAACGATGAATTGTACAAATCACATGGCGATCGTCAGAATCCATCCCATCGCTACGACACGTGGCGCCAATCCAACCCAGAGGAGTCTTACCAATGCTGCAATCCCGCGAAGGCCAACGCGTTCCCCAAGTCACCTTCCGTGTACGTGAGAACAATGAATGGAAGAACGTGACCACGGCCGAACTGTTCGACGGCAAGACCGTCGTGGTCTTCTCGCTGCCCGGCGCCTTCACGCCGACCTGCTCGTCGACCCACCTGCCGCGCTACAACGAACTGGCGTCGGTGTTCGCCAAGCATGGCGTGGACGACATCCTGTGCGTGTCCGTCAACGATACCTTCGTGATGAACGAGTGGTCCAAGGACCAGGAGTCGCAGAACATCACCATGATTCCCGACGGCAACGGTGAGTTCACCGACGGCATGGGCATGCTGGTGGACAAGGCCGACCTGGGCTTTGGCAAGCGCAGCTGGCGCTATTCGATGCTGGTCAAGGACGGCGTCGTGACCAAGATGTTCATCGAGCCGGAAGAGCCGGGCGACCCGTTCAAGGTCTCGGACGCCGACACGATGCTGAACCACATCGCCCCGAACGCGAAGGGCCCGGACCAGGTCGTGGTGTTCTCGAAGGTCGGCTGCTCGTTCTGTGCCAAGGCCAAGCAGCTGCTGTCGGACAACGGTTTCGAGTACATCGACGTGCCGCTGGAAAACAAGGTGCGCGGCAAGGTGCTGGGCGCGGTGTCCGGCAACATGACCGCCCCGCAGGTGTTCATCAACGGCAAGCTGATCGGCGGCGCCGAAGCGCTCGAGCAGTACCTGACGCGCTAAGCGCATCCCCCCACGCCTCCCCTGGCCCGGCTTCCCGCCGGTGTCCGGGGGGGACATTTCCCGAAGCACGACAGTCGTCGGATCCGATGACATCGGGCGCCCAGCCTGGCGCCGGTGTCATGCCGTCCGCTGATTGAGAAAAAAAGCAGCAAACCGCTCATTACCAGGAATCGCATCATGAAGACGACCATCCAGACCGACGTAGCCGTGATTGGCGCAGGCACCGCTGGCCTCGCGGCCTACCGGGCCGCCATCGCGGCTGGCAAACGCGCCGTGATCATCGAAGGCGGCGCCTACGGCACCACCTGTGCCCGCGTGGGATGCATGCCGTCGAAACTGCTGATCGCCGCCGCCGAGGCCGCCCACGAGGCGCGCCACACCAGCGCATTCGGCGTGCATGTGGATGGCTCGGTGCGCGTCGATGGCCGCGAGGTCATGGCCCGTGTGCGCAGCGAACGCGACCGCTTCGTGGGCTTTGTGGTGCGCGGCACGGAGAACATTCCGGCGGCGGACCGCCTGATCGGCCACGCGCGCTTCATCGACAACACGGTGCTGGAGATCGACGACCACACCACGGTGCGCGCCAGCCGCGTGGTGATTGCCACGGGTTCGCGTCCGGCCGTGCCGCCGTCGTTCCAGGTGTTTGGCGACCGGCTGATCGTCAATGACGATGTGTTCGCCTGGGACGACCTGCCCGCCAGCGTGGCGGTGTTCGGCCCCGGCGTGATCGGGCTCGAACTGGGCCAGGCGCTGTCCCGGCTGGGCGTGCGGGTGCGCGTGTTTGGCATGGGCGGCTCAGTCGGCCCGTTCACCGATCCGGCCATCCGCGCCTATGCCGCGCAGGCGTTCAACCAGGAATTCTCGCTGCAGCCCGACGCCCACGTGACCGACATGCGCCGCGAGGGTGACGAAGCGGTGATCACGTTCGAGGATGCCGATGGCCAGCCCGTGACCGAGCGCTTTGCCTACGTGCTGGCAGCCACGGGCCGCCGCCCCAACGTCGACAACCTGGCGATAGAGAATGCCGGGCTGGCGTTCGATGCGCGCGGCGTGCCGGTCTTCGACCCGCTCACGCTCCAGTGCGGCACCGCGCCGGTGTTTATTGCCGGCGATGCCAACAACGTGCTGCCGCTGTTGCACGAGGCCGCCGACGAAGGCAAGGTCGCCGGCGACAACGCCGCGCGCTGGCCCGACGTGCGCCCGCTGGCCCGCCGCGCCATGCTGGCCGTGGTGTTCTCCGATCCGCAACTGGCCATCGTCGGCAACACTTTCGCCAGCCTGGAGCCGGGCAGCTTCGTCACCGGCGAGGTCAGCTTCGAGGATCAGGGCCGCAGCCGCGTGATGCTGAAGAACAAGGGCCTGATGCACGTCTATGCGGACATCGCCACGGGCCGCTTCCTTGGTGCTGAGTGGATGGGCCCGCGTGCCGAGAACATCGCCCACCTGCTGGCGTGGTCGTACCAGCAAGGCCTGACCATCGCCCAGATGCTGGCCATGCCGTTCTACCACCCGGTGGTGGAAGAGGGCCTGCGCACCGCGCTGCGCGACGCGGAAGCCAAGCTGACGGATGTGACGAATACGTAGCAGTAGGCCTGACCAGGAGTCTGGTTGGGAAGGGCCGGCAGCGGTGACGCTGCCGGCCCTTTTTTTCGCCTGCGGGCGCGGCTTACCCGATTATCGATTGTTGTTAATTCGATTTAAGAAAAATTGACTTCCGTCAGAGCAGGAAGTGGGGAACGATCACGCACGAAACCAGATTTCAGGGAGCCTGCCATGAGACGCATTGCGGTATCGAGCGTGCTTGCCGTTTCGCTCTGGGGCTGTAGCCACGCGCCATCGACGCCTCCGGCGGCCCCTCCGCCGACCAGCGCTTCCCAACCGAGTGCCGCGCCGCCCCCGGCGCCGGCTTCCTCCGCACCACCGGCGGCCAACGCCGTGGACCCGGCTGTGGTGCAGGCGCTGCAGAAGATGGGCGCCTATCTCCAGACGCTGCGGACGTTCGAGGCGCAGGTGGACCTCTCCGGCGAGCGGGTGCTCCAGGACGGCCAGAAGCTGCTCCACATGGCCACGGCCAAGGTGGACGTGCAACGCCCGAACATGCTGCGCGCCGAGATGCGCAGTGCACGGTCCGCGCGCGACCTGATCTACGACGGCAAGACGGTCGTGCTCTACCTGCCCGAGCAGAAGTACTACTCGAAGGCGCCGTTCACGGAGAACCTGGACGCGCTGGGGAACCGGCTGCAGGAGCGGTACGGCATCGAGCTGCCGGTGGCGGACCTGTTCCTCTGGGGCACGCCCCAGGCGCCGCTCGACAACATGACCTCGGCGATGAATGCCGGCCAGGACGTGGTGGAGGGCGAGGTTTGCGACCACTATGCCTTCCGCCAGGGCAATGTCGACTGGCAGATCTGGATCGCCACCGGCGCGCGGCCCCTGCCGCGCAAGCTGGTCATCACCAATCGGGCCGATGAGGCACGCCCGCAATCGGTCTCGCTGATCCGGTGGCGCATCAATCCGGGCTTCAAGGAATCCCGCTTCGCCTTCACGCCGCCCCAGGGTGCCACCGAGGCGAAGTTCGTTCCGCTGAAGTCTCAGTAAAGGAGCTGCATCATGCATCACGCTATTGGGAAGGGCTTCTTGCTGTCGATGGCCGTGATCTTCCTCGCCGCAGCCACGGCGTGGGCCCCTCTGGCGGACGCGCGTCCCGGAGGTGGAGGCGGGCACGCAGGTGGAGGCGGGCACGCGGGCGGCGGCAATCGTGCCGCGGCGGCGCCGGCGCGGGGCGGCGGTGGCGCGCAGCACGTCAACAACCAGAACGTGGATGCGCGCGCGAACAACGTGCGCAGCAACAGTGTCAACAGCGTCAATGCCAACCGCGACGTGAACGTCAATTCGAACCGCAACGTAAACGTGAACGTGGAAGGGGGCGGCGGGTGCTGCCACAACGGCTGGGACAATGACTACCACCCCGTGGCGACGGCCGCCGCCGTGACCGCCACGGTGGCCGTGACCTCCGCCGTGATTGGCTCCATGGTTCGCACCGTGCCGCCCGGCTGCGCGCCGGTCAACTATGGCGGCATGGTGTACCAGCAGTGCGGCACCACGTGGTATCAGCCGCAAGGCACGCAATACGTGGTTGTGAATCCACCTTACTGACGGGCATGCGAATTTCCCTTTTTGACCGCCGGCTGGCTGCCGGCCTGATCCTGATCGCCCCGCTGCTGCCTGCCCATGCCGAAGACTCCGCGGAGCTGGCAAAGAAACTCAGCAATCCGGTGGCCGCCCTGATCAGCGTGCCGCTGCAATTCAACTACGACCGGGGCATCGGCCCCGTGCATGACGGCGAGCGGCTGACGATGAACATCCAGCCGGTGGTGCCGATCACGCTCAACGCGGACTGGAACGTGATCTCGCGCACCATCCTGCCCGTGACGCACCAATCGTCCCTCACCCCCGGTTCCGGCACACAGACCGGCCTTGGCGATACGCTGCAAAGCCTGTTCTTTTCGCCGAGGCAGCCTACGGCAGCAGGGCTGGAAGCAGTCGCAATGGAGCGTGCCGATTCACGCGGGCATCAGCAAGCTCGTCAAGTTCAAGGATCGGCCGGTCAGCTTCGCCTTGTTCGCCACGTACTGGGCCGAGGGGCCGGTCAGCGGCCCGCACGGCTGGGGCGGGCGCGCGGTGGTGACCTTCCTGTTTCCCAAGTGATGAAAGGCGGTGCGGCCTAGCGCCAGGCGTAGGCGATGCCGGCGCCGTAGGTCACCTGGTTGCGCGTGCCGCGCTGCGTGACGATCGGGCTGTCGGCGGCGCTGCCGGTGATGCGCTGGTAATAGATCATCGCGCCCGCGTACCAGTGCTGGTCGATCCGATAGATCGCCCCGAGCCAGCCCGTGCCCTGCTGCAGGCCGCCGCCGGGCGTGTAGACGGGCAGGCCGCTGGCAGCGCTGTCTTCCGCAGTCACGCCGAAGTAGGTCCGGTTGAAACTGCCGCTCACCCACGTCAGGCCCACACCGAGCCCGAGCATCATCCGCGTGTGCACGGGCACCCAGAAGGTGCCCGTCGCCGACACGCGGGCCCCGCCATACACGATCCCCGCATTCGTCAGCACATTGATCCCCCCGCGCAGCCGGTACGGAATGCTGCCGGGATGGATGTACTCGTAGCTGATGAAGCCGCCGGCTTCCCCGGTGGTGTCGATCTCGTGGATTTTGGAGACGACAGCGTCATCCACATCGTTCCGTCCCAGGCGAAGGGAGACGGCCGGGCCGTACTGGAAGCCCGTCAGGCTGCCGAAGTTGAACTGGGCGTAGGGGCCATACCATTCCAGCAGCCGGCCGCTTTCCGTGGTGTAGCGCAGGCCCGGCAGCACCCCGATCATGCGTTCGTTGCCGCCGGCGTACTCGGTGGTGGAGCCCACGCCAACCCCAAACATGTTCGGGATGGTGCTCGGCAGGTCGAACGGAGAGGCCGTCGCCGTGGTGGCGGCGCCGGTCATCAGCAGCATGCCGAGGATGCGGCCCAGCGCAGGCGTCCGGCGGCGGGAGCGGCGCGCGCTCATCGTGGGGGTCTCCTTGCGGCGAACCCGCGCAGGCACACGCGGGGGCTGACAATTCGCGGATTGTGCGACGGCCCGCCCGGCAAGGGAATTCAGTCTTTTCGGGCGGCGCGTTAAGTGAATTCGAGTCCTCCCCGGGACATCGCAAAAAAACACGCAGGGCGGCTTCGAAAGGATTCACTTGGATGCATCCGGTGGCTCCACCAAGATGCAGTATCTCGGGGTTCCATCATGCATGTCCGTTACCTCCGCCGCTTGTGTGTGTCGATATGTGTGTCGATTGGCCTGGCAGGCGCCGCCATGCCCGGGCGGGCGGACGAGCCGGTGGAAGTGGTGGAAGCGGTGGGCGCGCCGGCCAGCAAGGAAGAAAAGCAGGGCTGGATCGACCGGATCCTCACCAAGCTCGGCGCATCGGACGCCGTGGACGTGAGCCAGGGCATCGACTGGGGCGTGCTGCCGGGGCCGTTCTACAACCCGGAAATGGGCTTCGGCATCGGCGCGGCGGCCATCGGCCTCTACAAGCCGGGCAACGCCGCAGAGGAGACGCAGCTATCCACGCTGTCGATCCGCGGCTTCGGCACCGTGAAGGGCGCCTACGGCATCTCGATCGAGAACAACACGTTCTTTGCCGACGACAGCTACCGCTTTCTCATCGAGGCGGATCTCATCAACATGCCCACCGCCTACTGGGGCATCGGCTACGGCAGTGCCATCGACAACGCCAACAAGGAAGCCTTCACGCGCAAGGAGGTGGTACTGCAGCCCAAGATCATGATGCGGGTGCGTCCCAACATCTACGTGGGGGCGGGATGGAGCTTGCAGTACGACGATGCGGTGAAGCTGGAGCGCGGCGCCGACAGCAAGCTGGCGACCGACCCGCATGGCCCCCGCGTGCTCAGTTCCGGGGTCAGCGCGCATTTCTCGTACGACACGCGGGACTTCATCCCCAATCCCTACCGGGGCGAATCGCTGCTGGCAAACGTCACCGTCTACCGCCGCGAACTCGGCAGCGACACCGATATGGAGAACGTGGAACTCACGTTCAACAAGTACTTCCGCATGCGCGAGCGCGATGTGCTGGCCTTCGACGCCTACGCCAACATGAACTGGGGCGACGTGCCCTGGGACATGATGGCTACCCTCGGCAACAACAAGCGGATGCGCGGCTACTTCTCGGGCCAGTTCCGGGACAAGGTGATGGCGGGGGTGCAGGCCGAATACCGCTGGCACATCGCGGGGCGGCAGGGCATGGTGTTCTGGCTCGGCACCGGGGCGGTCAGCCCCAATGTGGGGGCGCTGTTCCGGGGGCACTGGCTGCCGAATGGCGGCATCGGCTACCGCTTCGAGTTCAAGCCGCGGGTCAATGTTCGCTTCGATGCCGGCGTGGGGCGCAACACGAAAGGCGTGTATTTCCAGATCAATGAGGCGTTCTGATCTTCACAAAAATGGACCTTCACAAAAATGTCACATTAACGTCACAATAGCGCTTCGGTCCGCCGCCGTGTAGAGCGGGGCCGCCTCCGGAGACAAGACGATGACGTTGTTCGCTGCCCGCCGTGCCCGGCAAGCCCTGGCCGTATTGGCCCTTACCCCGCTGGCCTTCGCGGCCGGCGTTGCCCACGCCGCCTGGCCCGAGAAGCCGATCCGGATGGTGGTGGGATTTCCGCCTGGCGGTCCGGTGGACACGCACGCGCGCATTCTGTCGGAGAAGCTCCAGCCCTTGCTGGGCCAGTCCGTGGTGCTGGACTACAAGGCCGGCGCGGCCGGCAATATCGGTTCGGACAGCGTGGCCAAGGCGGCGCCGGACGGCTATACGCTGTTGATCGCCAATACGGGCCAGATGTCGATCAACAATTCGCTGTATCCCAAGCTGCCGTACAGCATGCCGAAGGACTTCGCGCCCGTGGCGCGCACCGCGCTGATCCCGCTGGTCATGGTGATCAACAACAACGTGCCGGCACGGAATCTCAAGGAATTCATCGCCTATGCCAAGGCGAACCCGGGCAAGCTCAACTTCGCTTCGGGCGGTAACGGCGGGATCTCGCACCTGATGCCGGAGATGTTCAAGCAGGCATCGGGCACCTTCATCGTTCACATCCCGTACAAGGGCAGTGCGCCAGCGCTGACGGACGTCATGGGCGGGCAGGCCCAGATGATGGCCGATTCGATTCCGCTCTTCACCCAGTACATCAAGGCAGGCAAGGTCCGCGCGCTGGCGGTGACGTCCGGCAAGCGCTCGCCGGCGCTGCCCGATGTGCCGACGATGGAGGAGTCCGGCCTGAAGGGCTTCGAGGTGGTGGGCTTCTATGGGGTGCTGGCGCCGGCGGGTACGCCGAAGGAGATCGTCGACAAGCTGTCGGGCGCGCTGCGCACCGTGCTGGCCGACCCGGATACCAAGGCCAAGCTGGAAGCGCAGGGCGCCGAGCCGGCGTGGCAATCGCCGGAAGCGTTCGCGGCGACCATCATCAAAGAGCAACAGCGGTGGGGCCAGACGGTGAAGGTATCGGGCGCGAAGATCGACTGATCCGGGGCGGCGGGAGGCCCTGCCTCCTGCCTTTTCCCGGGTTTACCCTGACAAGAACGTGTCCGCGACGCAACAAAAGCACTGATTCGCATTACGATGTGTTGCAATCCCCACATGCAATGCCGTTACAATCTACACGTTTACTTACAAAGCTAAGTATTCGAGGTATTGCAAAAAAAATAAATATGTTCGGGGTGGGTTGCTATGCGTTTTTCAGTTCCTTTGTTGTTCGTGACAGTTTTGGGCTTGGCGGGCTGCGCCGCGCAGTCGGCAGAAGGGCAGCTGTCGCGCTCGCCCACGGTACGCGTGTGCAACGGCAATGCCTGCACCGAACAAGACCGACGCGTGAGCACATTCCGGGACGCGCCCGTCGATGCCGAGGCCGAGCGCCGCATGCAGGCCCTGACCGAAGTGGCGGAGCGCAATCCGAACGCGGCCTATGACCTGGGCCTGCGCCTCCTGCGCGGCGACGGCGTCGAGCGCAACAGCTATCAAGCCCTCGAGTGGATGCGCAAGGCCGGCGACAACGGCCACGTGCAGGCCCAGCTCGCGCTTGGGCGAATCTATCTGATGGGCTTCGAGGAAATGGGATCGGACCCGGCGGAAGCCGAGGCCTGGCTGACGCGCGCTGCCTCCAAGGGCAACAAGGAAGCCCGCGACCTGATTCCGCAAGCCCAGGCCGCCAAGAAGGACGAACAGAGTCTGTATCAGGTGCGTGAGGCGTATCGCAAGTCTTGGTACGCGTGGTACAGCGGCTACCCGTATTACTGGGTCTGGGGCCCTTCCGGCTGGCATCTGCGCTAAGCCGTCCCACCCTTCCTCTTTCCATCACTTCCAATAACAGGCGATTTCATGCCCAAGAAGACTTCTTTGCGCCTGGCCGCACTGGCCGCGTCCCTGGTTCTGGCTGGCTGTGCCGTCCCGGGCGGCGGCGGTAGCATCTCCACTGGCACGGCACCGACGGCCGCCACCGGCGCCGCGGGCGGCGCAAGCAGCGTGAATGCCAATCCGTCGCTGGAGCGCTGCGACGCGCCCCTGGGCACGCTCGCCGTGGACGATGGCCGTGGCAAGGAGTGGTACGCAAGCTTCGGCGCCACCACCAAGATCACGACCATCGAGCCGCTGATCCGCCTGGCCGTGCAGCAGTCGAACTGCTTCGTGATCACGTCCGTTGGCAATAACCGCACCGAAAGCAAGCTGTCGTCGATCACCGACAAGCAGCGCAATTCGGGCGAGTTCCGGGCCGGTTCGAAGCAGCAGAAGGGCCAGCGCGTGGCCGCCGACTTCTACATGGAGCCGGCCATCATCATCGATAACGACGCCACGGGCCAGTTGGCTGCCGGCGTGGGCAGCCTGTTCGGCGCCGCCGGCGCACTGGTTGGCGGTGCGATGCAAAGCAAGGCATCGGTCGTGACGCTGACCATGTTCGACATCCGCTCGGGCGTGCAGCTCTCCATCTCCGAAGGCAACGCCACGGCCACCAACTTCGGCGCCGCACTGGGCGCCTTTGGCGGCGGCGCGGCCGGCGGGCTTGGCGGTTTCTCCCGCACGCCGGAAGGCAAGGCCACGGTTGCAGCGTTCATGGACGCCTACAACAACATGGTGGTCTCGCTGCGCAACTACAAGGCGCAGGAAGTGAAGGGCGGCCTGGGCCGCGGCGGCCGACTCAAGGTTGGCTCGTAATCGCCTTCGTAATACCTCCGGCCGCCGTGCAACGCGGTGGCTGACCGGCGGGGGTGACGGGCACTAGCCCGTCGCACCCCTGCCGCGTGTGTCGCCTTCGCGCAAGGCGACACGAATCCCCCCTACCGTACCTCCCCAAGCCGCGTCGTTCCGAATCGTGGAACATCCATGCGCTTTGCAGGGGCTCGTCCAGAATCGTTGCAGGCTTGCCGTCAGCGGCAGCCGGCATGACGACTGGAGGAGACAACGATGACTTTGCATAGGGAAAGCGCGGCCACACGCGCATGGCGTGGCGTGCATTGGCTGCTGTGCATGATGGTATGCATCGCGGCCACGGCCGTGCACGCGGAGTATCCGGATCGGCCGATCAAGCTCGTGGTGGGCTTCCCGCCGGGCGGCGGTGGCGACCTGTACGGCCGGCTCATCGCGGATCAGCTCTCGCGCAAGCTTGGCCAGCCCGTGGTCGTCGAGAACAAGGGTGGCGCCGGCGGCATGATGGCGGCCGAGCAGGTGGCGCGCAGCAAGCCTGACGGCTACACGCTGCTGATGGGCATGAGCAGCAACATGTCGCTGGCGGCGGCGATCCGGGGCAGCGAACTGCCCTACAAGGTACCCGAGGACTTTGTCGCCATCGGCATGCTGGTCCAGGCGCCGCATGGCCTGTTCGCCGCCGCGGATCGCTACAAGAACGCCTCCGCCGCGTTCGCCGAAGCCAAGGTGCGGCAGATCAGCTACGGGTCGTCCGGGCCCGGCAGCGTGGGCTATGTGACCATGGAGATGGTCAAGGCGAAGGCCGGCGTCGAGATCGCGCCGATTCCCTACCGTGGCTCCGGCCCCGCCATCACGGACCTGCTGGGCGGGCATACCGACCTGTTCTTCGCCACCGCGCCGCCGATCATGGGGCAGGTCAAGTCCGGCAAGCTCAAGCTGCTGGCGTTGACGGGCGAGCAGCGCACCCCGGCATTTCCCGATGTGCCGACCTTCCGCGAACTGGGCATCGATGTGACAGTGACGCAGTGGTACGGCCTGGTGGCGCCCGCCGGCACGCCGGATGCGATCGTGCAGCGCCTGTCCAAGGCCGTGTCGGAAGGGCTGCGCAATGCCGAACTGCAACGCGTGGTGCGGCAGGATGGTGCCCGTGAAGTCGACATGCCGACCAGCAGGTTCCGCCAGTACATTGTCGATGACATCGCCCGCTACCGCGCCGGCATCAGCGACAAGCTGCTGAAGACGATGGAGGTGAAATGAACGCGCCACATCCTCCATTGCATCCCGTGGGCCTGCCGCAAGGGCTGACGCGGGAACTGGTGGCACACAGCCTGTCCGTGGCATCGGGCGGGCTGCCGACTGACGTGGGGCGTATCGCCCGTCACAGCCTGCTCGACTGGTTCGCCGTGGCGCATGCCGCGTGGCGGGAGGCACCGGTCCAGATCCTGCTGGCCGAAGTGCGGGAGGAGGGCGCCAACCCATGCGCCACCTTGCTCGACGGCTCGCGCGCCAGCGCGGTGCAGGCCGCGCTGGTGAACGGCACGGCGTCCCATGTGCTCGATTTCGACGATGCGCACCTGCAGTCTCGCGTCCATCCGTCGGTGCCGCTGTGGCCGGCGATTCTTGCGCAGGCCGAAGGGGGCCGGCATCACGGTATCGCGGTGCTGGCGGCCTTTGCCACAGGCGTCGAGTTGCAGAGCCGCGTGGCGTCTTGCATGGGCGAAGATCACTACCGGCTGGGCTGGCACAACACCGCCACGCTCGGCGCACTGGGCGCCACGGTGGCTGTGGCCTCACTGCTCGGACTCGATGTCGACCGCACCGCGCATGCGCTGGGTATCGCCGCCACGCAGGCGGGCGGCATGCGCGCGCTGTTCGGCACAATGTGCAAGCCGTTGCACGCCGGGCAGGCTGCCGCGATTGGCCTGCGCGCCGCCCGGCTGGCGGCGCGAGGCTTCCAGGCAGTGCCAGACATCCTTGAGCGCGAGCAGGGCTTCGCGGCGTTGTACGCCGGCGCGTGGGATGCCGACGCAATCTGGTGCGATGCCACCACCTCGCGCGTGCACGGCATCGTCTACAAGTACCACGCGTCCTGCTACGGCACGCAGGCGCCGATCGAGGCCTGCCTGCAATTGCGCCAGCAGCTCGGTGCTGCAGCAGCCGAGATCGGGACGGTGGAGATCGCCATCGAGCCGCAGTATCTGGATGTGTGTTGTATCGCCAATCCCAGCACGCCATCGGAGGCCAAGTTCAGCATCGCCCATATGGCCGCGCTGGCGTTGGCCGGCCACAGCACCGTTGCGGCGGAAAGCTTCACCGCCGCGCTGGACGACCCTGCGCTGGCCGCGCTGCGCCAACGCATTCGTGTGCATGGCGAAGCCGCGATGCCGCGCGCGAACGCCCGGGCGACCGTGACGCTGGAAAACGGCCGCATGCATGCCTGCCATAGCGATGCGAGCCGTCCCGAGACCGATCTCGACCGGCAGGAAGCGCGCATCGCCAGCAAGGCGCGCACGCTGCTGGTGCCGGGGCTGGGCGCCGAGCGCACGGAAGCGTTGATCGCCACGGTCCTGTCCTGCGAGAGCCTTGCCGACGCCGCCGACTGCTTTATCCACTTCCGCCAGTAATCCCTATCCACAAACCGCCGCAATGCAAAGCGGGTGCCGGAAGAATCCCGGCACCCGCTTCTTGCTTGCGCAGCGCGTGTCAGCGCGCTTGCTGTCCCACCACCCGATCCACAAAGAACCCCGCCATGCCGGTATAGCCGTGCGGGTCGAGCATCTTGTCGATGGTTTGCGCATCGATGCCGGCCGCCACCTTCGGATTCGCCAGCAGCGCCTCGCGGAAGTCACCGCCGCGCTCGAACACGTCCATGCAGACCTCGTAGACGATCTCGTGTGCCTCCTGGCGCCCCAGTCGGTCGCTGAGCCCCATCATGACGGCCTCGGACATCAGCAGGCCGCGCTGGATGAACAGGTTCTTCTCCATATTGGCCGGGCGCACAGTCAGGTTGGCACACACGTAGCCGAGCTTCAACGCTGCCGCATCGCTCATGCAGCACAGGCGCGAGATGAACTCGCGTTCCGTCTGCAGCACGATCTTGTCGCGCTCGTGTTCGGCCATGATCGACTCCAGCGCCATCGGCGCGGTGTTGCGCACCAGACGGGCCAGCGCCACCACGGTTTCGCAGGTCGGCGGATTGCGTTTATGCGGCATGGTGCTGCTGCCCACCTTGCCCATCGCGAACGGTTCTTCCAGCTCGGCCGTCTCGGTCTTTTGCAGGCTGTACACCTCATGCGCGATCTTGCCGATGGTGCCGGTGCAGATCGCCAGCACGCAGGCCAGCTCGGCGATGCTATCCCGCGAGACATGCCAGTGGATGCGCGGGCAGCCCAGGCCCAGCTCCTCGAACAGCGCCTCCTGCACCGCGATGCCCTTGTCGCCCAGTGCCGCCAGCGTGCCGACCGCGCCGGAGAACTGCCCCACCAGCACACGCTGCTTCATGGCCGCGAAGCGCTCCTGGTTCCGGCGCATCTCCTCGACCCAGACGGCAGCCTTGAAGCCGAACGTGATCGGCAGCGCCTGCTGGCCATGGCTGCGTGCCACCATGGTCAGGTCGCGGTGCGTCTGCGCCAGCTTCACCAGATGGCCCTCCAGCTCCGCGTAGCGGGTGCCGATGACCTCCAGCGCATCGCGCACCTGCAGCATGGTGCCGGTGTCGATGATGTCCTGCGTGGTGGCGCCCCAGTGGATGTACTCGGCCGCGTCGCCGCTGCACACCTTCTTCATGGCGCGCAGCAGCGGCACGATCGGGTGGCTGGTACGGTCCATCTCGCGCTTCAGGTCGGGCAGGTCGATCAGCTCGACCCGCGCCTTCGCGCAGATTTCGTCGGCGGCGCGCTGGGGAATGATCCCCAGGCGCGCCTGCACTTTGGCCAGCGCGGCTTCCACATCGAGCCACCGCTGCACCGTGGTTTCATCACTGAAAATCTCGCGCATCTGCGCGGTACTGAACTGGTCCCGGAACAGGGCGCTGTCGATGACGTATGCGGCCATGTTTGTCTCCTCCTTATTGGTGCGCGCGATTCGCCGGATCAGGCGGCTTCCTTGAGCTGGCTGACGGCTTCCATCGCGCGCAGCGAATACACATAGGCCGCGCCGGCATTGAGGGCGATGGCGGTACCAAGGGCATCGCTGATCTCCGCCTCCGTGGCACCGGCCTTGACCGCCGCTGCGGCGTGAGACGAGATACAGCCGTCGCAGCGCGTGGTCACGGCCACGGCCAGCGCAATCAGCTCGCGCGTCTTGGCGTCGAGCGCGCCGTTCGATCCTTGCGCTGCTGCCAGGTTCCGATAGGCTTCCAGCATCTTCGGGTTGGAATTGCCGAGACGGTTGTAAGAACGCTTCAGCGTGTTGAGCAGATCGGGCCAGTTCATGAACATCGACATGCGGAATCTCCTTGGATGATGTCGGGGGGTGGGGAAAATCGGGGGGTTACTGAACCTACTGAACCTTCACGTTGCCGGCTTTCACAACCTTGTGCCAGCGGGCGATGTCATCGGCCAGGAAGCGCTTGAAGTAGTCGGGCGACTCCATCATGGTTTCGGCGCCCTCGCTCCGCATGCGTTCGCGGAACGCCGGATCGGACACGGCCTTGTTGATGGCCGCATTGAGCCGATTGATGATCGGCGCCGGCGTGCCGGCCGGGGCCAGTACCCCGTACCACGCGGCCATGGTCATATGCGGCATGCCCGCCTCGACCATGGTGGGCACATCGGGCATCAACGGCGAGCGGCTGGCGCTGGTGATGGCCAGCACGCGCATGCGGTTATTGGACTTCACCGCCATGACCGACGGGATATTGATAAACGTGTACTGGACCTCGCCGCTCAGGATGGCGACGATGGACGGCGCGGAGCCTTTGTACGGCACGTGGCTGGCCTTGATGCCGGTCTCTTGCCGGAACAGCTCGCCGCCAAGATGCTGCGAACTGCCGGCGCCCGACGACGAGAAGTTCACGCCATCGTCATTCTTCTTCTTGGCGTAGGCCACGAACTCGCTGACCGAACTTACCCCGAGCGATGCGGGCACCACCATCAGGTTGGGGCTCTGTCCGAACACCGCGACCGGCGCGAAGCTCTTGATCGGGTCATAGTCGAGCTTGTTGTACAGGCTGATGTTGACGGCCAGCGCGCTGGAACTGAGGAACAGGGTGTAGCCGTCCGCCGGCTGCCGGGCCACATAGCTGGCCGCGATGTTCTGTCCCGCGCCCGGCTTGTTCTCGACAACGACGGGCTGCCCCAGCGCGATACCAATCTGCTGGCCGATCAGGCGCGCCATGATGTCCGTGCCGCCGCCGGGGGCGTAGCCCACCACAAGATGGATCGGCTTGGACGGATAGGGCCCCTCGCCCTGCGCGTGGGCGCCCGTGGCGGCCATCCCCGCCATGGCGACGGCCACGGCCGCTGCAAACCGCTGGATCTTCCCGTTCATCGTCTGTCTCCTTTGTCTTTGTTATCGTGCCTGCCGTGCCTCGGCTTGCCGGTTCACATAGGCTGTCAGCCGCTGCTGCAAGCCGGCGCATGCCGCCGAACGCACGAGCGCGGCAAGGTCGCGCGCGTCGTCGAGTTCGGCATTGCCATCGAGGGCACCGGCGAGCGGGCCGTCTAACGCGTTTGCAACCGGCGCCGTGAACGTGGCCGGGGCCGCTTCCACGCGTGCCGTGGCAAGTCCGGCGGCAAGCGCCTCGGTATCAGCGATGACGCACGCGCGCTCGATCCAGTCCCGCGCGCGATCCGTACCGATGCGCGCGGCCAGCCGCCGGCTGCCAAGCACGAGCCCGAAGCCGCGCCAGCCTGGGAAGGCGAAGCTCGCCCCCGCTACTGCGATGCGTACCGCGCAGGCAGCAAACAGGTCGGCGCCGGCGCCCATGGTGCGGCCGTGGGCGACGGCAATCGTGGGATACGGGGCACGTGCTACGCGCTGGAGCAGCAGTTCGATCCGTGTGAAGCGCGCCAGCAGGCTGTCACCGGTTTCGTCAGCCAACCCGGAGAGATCGAAGCCGGTGCAGAAATGGCGTCCCGCGCCGTCGATCACAAGACAGGCCGGCGGGCGGGCCGCGCAGTCGTCCAGCGCCGCATCGAGTGCATCGAGCAGGTCGCGGGACAAGGCGTTGCCCTGCTGCGGCCGGTTCAGTGTCAGCCGGCACACGTTGTCGTCCCAGCGGAGCAGCAGCGGCGCTTCGCTCATGCGGACGCCTTTTCCACGTTGGCGTAACCGGAGATGAAGGTCTTCATCGCGCCGGTAGCCGCATCGAACACATGCCGGGACTGCTTGCCGATATCGGTGCCGTACACATGGATGCTGATGGACACCTGGTCGTCATAGGCATTGCGCACCACGTGAATGTCGCCGATTGCAGGGGAGACGAAGGCCACGTCGCCCGGATCGAGCCGTTCGGCCTCGCCGGTCTCGACCATGCCGGCCGCGCCCTGCGCGTACGCCTGTCCCACTTCGGCACCGCGCAGCATGCCGATCGCGCCCCAGGTGCAGTGGTCGTGGATCGGCGTCTTCTGGCCCGGCCCCCACACGAAGCTCACCACGCTGTAGCGGTCCTCCGGGTCAGCGTGGAGCAGGTACTGGCGGTAGTACTCGGGATGCGGCACGGCGAATTGCGGGTCCAGCCAGTTGTCCTGCGCCACGAGGTCGCCCAGCGCCTGGCTGACTTGTTCGAGCGTGGCTGCCTCGGGCTGGCTGGTGTCCGCGACGATGGCGTCCATCCGGGCGATGAAGCGCTGCAGTGGCTGGGTGTCTGCTGTGGATGTGTTCTGCATGGTGTTTACCCCTGTTTGTCTTGCGGGTTGCCAATCGTGCGGCGGACTTCCTCCGAATGCTGGCCCAGCGCGGGCGGCGCGCTGCGCACCGGCACCGCATGGCCGTCGATGCGAATCGGCGAGGAGAACGTGCGCGTCTGGGTGCCGCCCGGCAGTTCGATATCGCGAATCCAGCGCATGTGGTCGACCTGCGGGTCTTCCAGTGCGCGCGCATAGTCGTTGATGCGCGAATGCGGCACGCCGGCGCTGCGGAAGACATCGATCCAGTGGTCGACGCCTTGCTGCACGAAGACCTCTTCCAGCAGCGCTTTCAGCGCCACCTGATGGCGGGCGCGCAGCGTGGGCGACAGGAAGCGCGGGTCGTCCGCCAGCGGCTCCATCTGCACCGCGCGCAGCACATCGCGCCACAGGCCATCGTTGCCGGCGGCAATGGCGAAGTAGCCATCGGCGGCGCGAAAGGCCTGGTAGGGCGCATTGCGGGGATGGGCGGAGCCGAGCTTGACGGGGCTGCGGCCCGTGCCGAAGTATTCGCTGGTTTGCAGTGCACCAATCGCCAGCGTGCAGCCGAACATCGGTACATCCAGATGCGCGCCGCGCCCGCGCGCCCTGGCCTGGAGCAGCGCGCTGGCGATCGTGAAGGCGCCGTACAGGCCCGAGGCGAAATCGGAGACCGGCACGCCGCATTTGACTGGGGCATCGGAATCGCCTGTGACGCTCATCACGCCTGCAGCCGCCTGGATCGTCAGGTCGAAGCCGCCCTCGGCGGCGCGCGGGCCTGACTGGCCGAAGGCGGAGATCGAGCAGTAGACGAGTTCGGGGCGCAGCGCACTCAGTCGCGCGTAGCCCAGCCCGAGCCGATCCATCACGCCCGGCCGGTTGTTCTCGATGATCACGTCGGCTTTGGCGCACAGGGCGAGCGCGACGTCGAGATCGGCGGGAAGCTTGAGGTCCAGGACCACGGAGCGCTTGTTTCGGTTCAGCGATGCGAAGTTCTCGCTGAAGCCGGCGCTAATCGGCGGCCAGGTGCGCAGCGTGTCGCCGCCGGGCGGCTCGATCTTGATCACATCGGCGCCCATATCGGCCAGCAACATGGCGCAAAATGGGCCGGCGGCCACGGAGCAGAACTCCAGCACGCGGATGCCGCGCAGCGGCAGGTCTTCGGTTTGGACGTCGGTCATGGATGGGTGTCGTGGGTCGTCATGGCTGGGGTGCATGACGTCAGGACCGAGTCTAGAACCGTTCCTCATTCCGGCACGGGTGTTCTACACTTTGGAACAGTTGCCCGGGCTCCACCGGGCGTCAGATGCTCGGTGCCATGAACAACACGCTGATTAAGGGTCTTCACCTACTCGACATCATGGCGCGCCACGGCAAGCCGATTGGTGTGAGCGAGCTCGCCCAGATGGCGAGCATGCCCAAGAGCGGCGCGCATCGGCTGCTGCAGGCACTGGTGGACGAGCACTATGTGGTGCGGGTGCCGCCGTCGGGCTACACGGTGTCGATCAAGCTATGGGAGTTGGGGTCGGCGGCGCTGTGGAGTTTCGACCTGCGCCGTCACGCGGACGCGCTGATGGAAGCGCTGATGCAATCCACCGGGGAGTCGGTCCACCTGTCCGTGCTGGACGGCCGCGAGGTCGTCTACGTGCACAAGGTGGAATGTCCGAACCCGATTCGCGCCTACAGCCAGATTGGTGGCCGCTCGCAGGCGCATTGCGTGGCCACGGGGAAGGCCATGTTGGCGTTCAGAAATCCGCAGTGGCTGGCCGAGATCGCCGATGACCTCAGCGCCGCCACACCCCGCACGATCACGGAGCCCGAGGCCTTTCTGCATGAGATGCAGCAGGTCCGCCGCATGGGGTACGCCATCAATCGGGGCGAATGGCGCCCGGGCGTGAACGGACTGGCCGCGCCCATTTTCGATGGAACAGGCGCGGTCATCGCGGCGGTTGGTATTTCCGGGCCGGACACACGGCTGCGGCCCACGCGTTTGCGCGATTTGGCCGCAGCCGTGTGCGAGGCAGCCGAGCAACTATCGACAGGGCTCGGCGAATTCGGCCCGCATGCCTCGCTGCTGCGCGTGACCAACCACTGGGGTGGGCTGCGCTAGGGCCTGGACATACCTGCATCCTCAGGCGCCATCGTAGAACGCATTGCGGGGGCGATCAATGCGCGGGATTGCCGGCACGGCGGCCATCGTTGCCACCGGCTTCTGCACCGGCGTGGGCGAGGCGGTGGTCGTGCCGGATACGCGTGCCTCGGCGGCCTCGAGCTTGGCGGGATACGTGCTGCCGACGCGGAACGGGTCATAGCCGGCCTTCTCCACCTTCAGAAGATCTTGCCGGACTTCGGCGCGCGTCTCCGGCTGGATGGCCGGCGTGCCTTGCTGCGCAGCCACCTTGGCTTCCGCTGCCTGGATATCGACGGGATAGTTGGCGTCGTTGCCGAACGGGTTGTAGCCGGCCTTCTCTACACGGATGAGGTCGGCGCGCACTTCCGCGCGGGTCACAGGGCCCGGGGTGCTTTGTGCAAAGGCCAGTGCGGGCAACGCGACAAGGGCCAGGCTGGTGAGTCTTACGAGTGTTTTCATGATGTGCTCCTTGCGAACTAACGGGTGGATCCGGATGAATCCACGACGCATCTCAGCGTCTGGCGTCAGCATGCGCGCGTCCGGCCGGCGCGATTTTCGGGTTCGCATGGATTTCTTGCGGGATCACGATGCAGGAAACTGGTGGGCAGTTGCCGCGCAGCGCAATCCACTTCGGGCGTGCGGATGCCTCGGCAAGCGCGCCATAAAGCGCTTTCAAGGGGGAATCATGACGGATTGCGATCAGGTGTTTGCTGGCTCGATCCCGAAGTTCTACGACACGTTCATGGTCCCGTTGATCTTCGAAGCCTATGCCGTCGATCTGGCCGCGCTGGTGGCAGCCGCCTCGCCCGGCGCGGTGCTGGAGACGGCGGCCGGCAGTGGCGTGGTCACGCGGGCGCTTGCGCCCAGGCTGAGCGCTGGCGCGCGCTATGTGGTGACCGATCTCAACCAGCCCATGCTCGGCTATGCCGCCAGCCGGCAGGGGCCCGACAGCCGTATCGAATGGAAGCAGGCGGACGCGCTCCACCTGCCGTTCGAGGCCGCGTCGTTCGACGTTGTCTGCTGCCAGTTTGGTGCGATGTTCTTTCCCGATCGGGTCGCCGGCTATGCCGAGGCGCGTCGCATGTTGCGGCCGGGCGGTCGCTTCATCTTCAATGTCTGGGACCGCATCGAAGAGAACGTCTTTGCCAGCGACGTCACCGACGCCGTAGCCACGGTGTTCCCGCACGATCCACCGAGATTCCTCGCGCGCACGCCGCACGGCTATCACGATGTGGCGCTGATCCGCGACGAGTTGAACCGCGCAGGGTTCGCCAGCGTCCAGATCGAGACACGCGAGAAGACAAGTCGCGCGAACTCGGCACGCGACGTCGCCACCGCCTATTGCCTGGGCACGCCGCTACGGAACGAGATCGAGGCGCGCGACGCCAGCTTGCTGCAACACGCGACGGACCGGGCGACGGAGACGATTGCCAGCCGCCATGGCGACGGCCCGGTGGGCGGGAAAATCCAGGCGCATGTGATCGTGGCGGCAGGGTAGATGTCGCCTGCCACATCACCAGCGAAGCAGGCGTGGCCCCAGCAGCGCGCCAATCGCGGTTGGCACCAGCATGCCAAGCACGTACCACACCGCCCAGAAGGCGACGCCCATCTCTGGGCAATGCAGGCAGTAGGCGAGCGTTGCCACCGCACCGGACAACAAACCGCCGACGGCGCCGGTCAGGGCCAACCGTGTCGGGGCCAGGCCGCGCAACGCCCAGAATACGGCGATGAACACCGGCACCGACAGCAGCGTGATGTTGAGCGGGCAGACCCGCCACGTCTGCCCCAGGATGGCCGCCGCCCGTTCTCCGGCGGGTGTCTGTGCGACCGCAGTGATCGCGCCCAGCCAGACGGCGCCAAACGGCACGGCGATGCCCAGCCAGCGGAAACCCGTGGTCATTCCGGGCCGTGCCAGCCGGGCTGTCATCCACAGCGCACCCAGCAGCAGCGAGAGCGGCAGCGCTACCTTCGCCCAGAACAGCGGCGTGGCGGCGACGTCGGCCAGATCCGCGCGGACGTGCAGCATCGTGGCCACCAGCAAGGTCGCCAGCGCCGTGCCCACCGCCACGGCGATACCAAAACGGCGGCTGAGCGCGTGCCGGTCCACCGGCGCGGCGCCCGTGGCAAGCATGGAAATCAGGTCGTCCGTTTTCATTTCGTTCCTCGAATCTTCGCCGCGAGCGCCTTCAGCCCGCGATGCACGCCCACCTTTACCGCCGATTCGGACAGGCCGGTCATCCGCGCGGTTTCGCTGACAGACAGTCCCTCCAGCTTGACGTGCACGATCGGCAGGCGTTGCCGGTCGGGCAGCTGGTCGAGCAGGAGGTTCAGATCCCGCCTGGCCTGGGCCGATTCCAGGTCCGGCGTCGCAAGGATGTCCTCCGCGGCATCCAGCGGCATGCTCAGCGCGTCGTGCCGCGCATGGGCGCGAAAGTGGTCCGCAAGCTTGTAGCGGGCGATGGCGTGCACCCAGGCCGTCAGCGGCTGGTCCGGCAGGTAGGTGTGCCGGGCGTTATGCACCGCCAGCAGGACTTCCTGCGTCAGATCCTCGACATCGCCGGCCTGTTGCTGGAGCCGGTGGCGGAAATAGCCGCGCAATAGCGCGGCCAGCTCGGTCAGGAACCGCGCGTAGGCCGCCTGATCCCCTGCCAGCCCGTCCGCAAAAAGTTCGCGCAGGCGCGCCTCCCGCCGCTGCAGCGCTTCCTGTCCTGTAGTTCGCTCCATCGATCGCGTTGGTTACACCGGTCACGTTAGTTTGCGCGAATTCTACGCCGCGCCGGCGGCGATGTGGTGAGCAGCGCACCGTCATTGGGGAGGAAATTTTTTTGCGATGGCTGTAACCGGATGCGCCGCCGGGGCGAATTTCCTTTCAGACGCACACATGCCGTGTGGATCTACCGCCAGCCGTCCCGGCGTGGCGCGAAGTTTCTGATGCCGGGATGCTCCCGGTCCATGTCCAAACTATGAGGTGTGAAGATGAAGAAGATCGCAATCGCCGTGGTTTCCGCCGCCTTCCTGATGAGCGGCACGGCGGCATTCGCCCAGGCCAGCGGGTCGATGGCCAAGGATTCGATGTCGAAGGACAGCATGTCGAAGGACGGCATGCATAAGGACGGCATGCACAAGGACGCCATGTCGAAGGACAGCATGGGCAAGGATGCGATGTCGAAGGACAGCATGTCCAAGGATGGCATGCACAAGGACAAGATGAGCAAGTCGAAGTCGGGGGACAAGATGGGCAAGGATGGCGATGCCATGTCCGGCGGCATGAGCAAGTGATGCCGGGCAAGTGAGCGCGCCCCTGCGCCGCAGGCGGGATGACCGTCCCGCGCGGCGCATGGGTTCTGGAGGCCGAAATGGAAACCACACATGACGCGATGCCGCGCCGCGCTGCGCCACGTGCAATCCAGCCCGTCTGGGTGCGGATATCGCACTGGCTCAATGCCCTGGCAGCGGTGGTGATGATGCTGTCGGGCTGGCGCATCTACAACGCTTCACCAGTCTTCGCCAGCTTCAGCTTTCCGGCCGACATCACCCTCGGCGGCTGGCTGGGTGGCGCGCTGCAATGGCATTTTGCGGCCATGTGGCTGCTGTTCTTCAACGGCCTGTTCTATCTGGCGATGAATGTGATCACAGGCCGGCTTGCCAGGAAGTTCTTTCCACTGGCGCCGCGTGCCGTGCTCCACGATCTGGCCGCCGCGCTGCGCGGCCACCTCTCGCATGCGGATCTCAGTCACTACAACGCCGTGCAGAAGCTCGCGTACCTGTTCGTGATGGCGGTGCTTGTCGTGCTAGTGCTGTCCGGCATCGCGATCTGGAAGCCCGTGCAGTTCCCGCTGCTGCGCGAGTTGATGGGCGGCTATGACTTCGCCCGCGTGGTGCATTTCTGTGCCATGGCGCTGCTTGCCGCCTTCATCGTCGTGCATCTGGTGATGGTGGCGCTGGTGCCGCGCAGCCTGCTGACGATGATTCGCAGGCGCTGACGTCACGAAACTGGAGTAGAGCCGTGAACCCCAAACCTCCCCGACGTCTGGCCGTCGATCGCCAGTCGCTGATCATCGACGTATGTCGAGAACTCGACGCGCCCGCGCGGCGCCTGTTCGGCAAGCGCATCCTCACGCTCGGCGGCCTTGCCATGCTCACGGGATGCAGTCTGCGCGACGAGGCGTCGGTCGAAACCTTCCTGGGTCGCATCTCGCGCATGAACGACAAGGTACAGGCATGGCTGTTCGATCCGAACCGGCTCGCCCCCACCTACACCGCCGCGCAGATCACGCGCCCGTTTCCCTTCAATGCGTTCTACGGCATCGACGAAGTGACCGTGGTGAACGGCGATGACTTCCGGCTCAAGGTGGGGGGGCTGGTGCAGGACAAGCGAAGCTGGACGCTGGATGCCCTCTACGCCTTGCCGCAGGCGGAGCAGATCACCCGGCATATCTGCGTGGAAGGCTGGAGCGCCATCGGGCGCTGGGGCGGCACGCCGTTCGCCGGCTTTCTCCAGCGGATCGGCGCCGATACCACGGCGAAGTACGTGGGATTCAGGTGCGCCGACGACTACTACGAAAGCATCGACATGGCCACCGCGCTACATCCGCAGACCTTGTTGACCTTTACGTACGATGGCGAGCGCCTCCCGCCCAAGTACGGCTTCCCCATGAAACTCCGGATGCCGACCAAGCTGGGCTACAAGAACCCCAAGCACATCATGGAGCTGTTCGTGACGAACACCTACCCGGGTGGCTACTGGGTGGATCAGGGCTACAACTGGTTCGGCGGATCCTGAACGCCGGCTGTCACGGTTCGCCAGCCTGCGTGGGCACCGTGAACTGGATGACGGCGCCGTGCGGCGCGTTCTCGCTGGCCCACAACCGGCCGCCGTGCGCCTCGATGATCGACCGGCAGATGGACAACCCCATGCCTAGCCCCGTGGACTTGGTGGTGTAGAAGGGCGCGAAGATGCTGTCGGGGTTCAGGGAGCCGAAGCCGGGGCCAGAATCCCGCACGGTAACGAGGACGCAGCCATCGGCCGTACAGCGCGTGGCGATCAGCACGTGCCGTTCGCCATCGACACCAAGCATGGCCTCGATCGCGTTGACGATCAGGTTGAGCAGCACCTGCTGCAGCGCCACGCGCTCGCCCTCGATGAGGGGCAAGTCATGTGCGAGCTGCGTCTCCACCCGGGCGCGGCTCTTCCGGGCTTCGCCGCCGGTGAGTTCCACCACCTCGCGGATGGCCGCGTTGATGTCGACCAGTTCCTTGCCGCGCGGCGCCTTCCTGATCAGTTGCCGAATCCGGCCGAGCACGTCCGCCGCGCGATTGGCATCCTTGACGATGCGTGTCAGCGCGAAGCCGACCTCGTCAAGATCGGGGCGCGGCAGGTTCAACCACCGCGTCGCGGCCTGGGCGTTGGTCACGGTCGCGGCAATCGGCTGATTCACTTCATGGGCGATGGAGGCCGCAAGCTGCCCCATGGTGGCCACGCGGTTGGCGTGCGCCAGTTCCGTCTGCACCTCGCGATAGCGGCGTTCGCCCTCGCGCGCCCTGTCTTCCGCCTGCTTCTGCTCGGTCAGGTCGAGCACAAAGGCGACACCATCCCGCCCGCCCGGTTCGAAGGTCGCCAGGCCCACGATGACTGGTATCCGGCTGCCATCCTTGCGGAGGTATTCCGTCTCCAGCGGCGCGACGCGCCCCGTCTGGATCAACGCCGCTGCGGCGCGATCGGTGTCCTGTTGCCTGTCCGGCGGCGTCAGGTCCCGCCAGCCGATGTGGCCCGAGACAAGATCCGCGCGCGCGTATCCCACCATGCGAAGAAACGCGTCGTTGGCTTCGAGGATGCCCCCATCGGCGCGCCAGACGGCAATGCCGATGATATTGGCCTCCACCAGCCGCCGGATCTTGGCCTCGCGCTCCGCCACATCACGGTACAGGCGCGCATTCTCCAGCGAAATCGCGGCCTGGGAGGCCACCAGCCGCAGCACGGCGATGCGGGACGGGCTGAATACCCGCGCCGCCAGATTGTTCTCGAGGTAGAGCGCGCCGGTGAGCTTCGCCTGGGTCATCAGTGGCACGCACAGGATCGAGCGGGCGCGATGCTGATGGATGTACGGGTCGGCGGCATAGAGCGGCTCGGCGACGGCATCGTCCAGAAAGAGAGGCTCCCGCGTGCGCATCACATGGTTGAGCACGGATGCTGGCAACATCGCCGCGCTGACCGGCACGTTGTGCGGATGCAGGCGGGTCGCGTCGCTCGTGGCTTCCGCCGCCATCCGCTGCTCGCCGCCTTCCGACAGGATCAACAGCCCGCGCTCGGCGCCGGCCTGCTCCAGGGCCGTGCGCAGGATCATGTCGATCAGCTTTTCCAGGACGATCTCGCCCGAGGCGGCCTGCGTCACCTTGATCACGGTGGCGAGGTCCAGTTGCTCGACTGACGTGGCCATCGTATTCGTGGCGCCGGGCGTGGAAGCCTCCGACCGCAGGTACGGATGCTGCGCCTCGAGATGCCGGGCCTTCCCATCTGCCCCCCAGCGCAGGTAGCTGTAGCGGGCGTCCCGCAGATACGACCGGGCGATCTTCTGAAAGCCACGCGCCGCGTAGAAGCGGGAGGCGAGTTCGTTCGCCAGCGCTTCGATGTTGACGAAGCCGTCATCCCGTGCCGCGTGGATCGCCTGCTCGTAGCGCAGTTCCGCGTCGATCTCGCGGCCCTCGATGCGGGCGATCTCGGCGCCCACCAGGGCGGCGTGGCTGGCGAAGTTCTGGGGGCAGAGATCGGCCCAGACTTGCAGTTCCCGGTGATGGTCGGCCAGGATGTCCAGATGCGACTGCTGGTCGCCGGCCGGGAGCGCATCGCAGAGGCCCGCCCGGGCCAGCGCGCCATAGAAGTAGTACTCGGCTTCCTCGAGGAACGAGTACGAGGACCAGAGCAGCGCCTTGGCATGGGCGGCGGCATCCATGGCTGCCGCAAGGTCGCCGGCAAAATACCGCGCCTGCAGTTTCCGGATCCAGTACCAGCAGGCGAATACCGGCGACGCGAGCGAAAGGCCCGGTTCGACGAGGCTTTCGCTGAAGTGTTCGCCATCCAGATAGCCGAACGTCGGGGTGATGCCGCGCAGCATGCGGATCAGCGCCAGCTGGTTCTCGCTGAAGCCGATGGCAATCCCGAACCGCACCTGCCGGGCATACGCCACGCCACGTTCCGCTTCGTCCTGTAGTGCGGGCAGCGGCTCGCCGGCGAACAGCAGGTTCGATACCAGGTTGTTGCGCGTGAACGCGCCGGACGGCACATCGCCGACCCGGTGTGCCGCATCGAAGGCACGCTGAAGTTGCTCGCCACACGTGCGCACCGGCTGCGACCAGCGCGCGACAAACACCGAGAACGACAGGTAGGTGCGCGGCTCGTAGCGCTTGAGGCCGCGCCGTTCGGCCAGTTGGCAGCCGAGTTCCCCGAACTGGAATCCCGCCTGGTAGTCCCCGAAAATCCGCCCGGCGACCCGGGCGACATTGGTATAGGCCACGCAAGAGGCATCGGTGTTGCCGTGTTCGAGGCTGAGACTGATCGCCTTGCAGATCGTCAGCCAGGCCAGGTTCCCGTCCTTCCTCGCCGTGTGCAAGGCGGGCGAGGACAGCTTGGCCAGCGCCTGGATCGTGGCGAGGGCGACCGGATCCTCCATCGGCGGGAGATCGATCAGGGTCTCGATCGGCCGGTCCCCGAGCAGCGACCAGATGCGGTCGTATTCGTGGCGTAGCACGCTCTCGTCCGGCTGGGGTGACCATTCGATGCCCACCAGGCGGAGCAGGGCGAGGCAATCCGAGACCGCCCGGTCGCCCTGGCCGAGAATCAGGTACAGATCCATCTGCCAGCAAGCGATGCCCAGACGCTCGACCACGTCCACGGCGCGCTCGGCCAGCGTCATGAAGCGCGCTTCGGCGGCGGCCAGTTGCCCGGTCAGGAATTCGCACTGGGCCCGGTTCGACTCCAGCGCAAACATCAAGTCATAGTGGTCTTGCCAGCCGTTTTCCGGCAACAGGCCGGCGCCGGCGCCGAGATACGTCAGCGCGGAGGCATAGGCGGTGGACGCCTTGGCGCGCTGGCCCGCCAGCAGGTTGAATTCGGCCAACTGCTCGCGCTCGGCCGCGTCCGTGATCAGCGCAGTGCCGCGATTGAGCTGGCCCACGATTTCGAAGATCGCCTCGTCGCGTTGCGCCGGCAGGGTCCGGGCGGCCAGCAGCCGGCCGATCCGCAAGTGCGCCTCGGCGCGCGAGGCCTCGGGGATCAGCGTGTAGGCGGCTTCGTGCACGCGGTCGTGCACGAACGCATAGGTGGTCTCTTGCCGGATGACCAGCTCCTGACGAATCGCCTCCCACAGCGTCGTGTGGACCTGCGCCTCGGGCATGCCCAGCACCGCTGCAAGCGTCGTGATCTCGGCGACGTTGCCGAGGCAGGAGAGCTGCTGCAACGCCTGCTGCGTCGGCAGCGGCAGCTTGGCCAGCTTGCCGACCAACAGATCGACGACGTTATCGGTGTAGCCCTTGGCGTGGATGCGCGCCGGATCCCAGCGCCATTGCCGCGTGGCATGGTCCGGGGTGAGCAGGTCTTCGTCGACCAGCGCGTGCAGGAACCGGATCACGAAGAACGGATTGCCGGCGGTCTTGTCGTGCACCAGTTGCGCCAGGGGCTCGATCCGTGCCGGCTCGCCATGCAGCGCCTCCGCGAGCAACTGCCGGATATGCGCGCTGGCGAGCGGCGCCAACTGGATGTCATCGACCCGCGCCCCCGCATTGCGGATGGCCTGCAGCTTGCCAGTAAGCGGATGGGCGGCGCCGACCTCGTTGTCGCGGTACGCACCCACCAGCAGCAGGTGGCGCATGTCCGCGTGGGTCAGCAGGTCTTCCATCAGGTCCAGCGTGGCTGCGTCCAGCCACTGCAGATCGTCAAGAAACAATGCGAGCGGATGTTCCGGGCGGGCGAATGCCCCGATGAAGGCGCGGAATACGAGCAGGAAGCGGCGTTGCGCCTGCTGCGGCTCAAGCTCGGGCACCGGAGGCGGCTCGCCGATGATGAGCTTCAACTCGGGAATCAGGTCCGTCATCAGCCCCGCGTTGGGCCCCAGCGCTTCCAGCAGGGCGCTGCGCCAACGCTCCAGCTCCGCGTCGGACTTGCCGAGCAGCATCCGCACCAGACCCTGGAAGGCCTGCACCAACGTGGAATACGGGATGTCGCGCTTGTACTGGTCGAACTTGCCAGACGCGAACAACCCGCGCGGCGGCACCAGCACCCGGTGCAATTCGCTGACCACCGAGGACTTGCCGATGCCGGAATAACCCGACACCAGCACCAGTTCCGGCGTGCCGGTCTCGACCACCCGGGTGAAGGCGTCGACCAGGGTGCTGACTTCGCACTCGCGTCCGTAGAGCTTCTCGGGAATCAGCAGGCGGTCGTGCGTGCCGTGCGCGTCGAGCGGGAAGTCGTCGATGCGGCGCTGGCGCTCCCAGTCTTCCAGGCATTGGCGAAGGTCATGCTCAAGCCCGACAGCGGTCTCGTAGCGCTCCTCGGCCATCTTGGCGAGCAGCTTCATGACGATGCGTGAAATCGTCGCCGGCACGGTTTCCTGCCGCGCGCGCGGCGACACTGGCATCTTGGCGATGTGGCAGTGCACCCACTCCATCGGATCCGTGGCCGTGAACGGCAGCGCGCCGGTCAGCATCTGGTAGAGCGTGACGCCGAATGCGTAGAGGTCGCTGCGGGAATCGATCGACCGGTTCATCCGCCCGGTCTGCTCGGGCGCCATGTAGGCCAGCGTGCCGGCGATGGTTTCGGGCGGTTTGGGCGCCTGACGTTCGCGCGGCAGGCGCGAGGCCAGGCCGAAGCCGGTAAGCCGTGCTTGCCCGTCGGCGCAGTTCACGACGATGTGGGTCGGCTTGAGATCCTTGTGGAGTAGCCCGCGCTGGTGGAGCCCGCAGAGCGCGGTGGCGATGCTCACCGCGTGGCGCAGGAACGCCCCGATCTCCATCGGCGCGCCCAGCAGGCGGGAGAGCGGCTCGCCGCCCGGGTCCTCGAGCATCAGCGCAGTCCGGCCGGCCTCTCGCACCAGTTCCAGCGGCCGAATCGCCCAGGCGCTGTCCAGTTCGTCCTTCAGGCGGTATTCGTGGGCCAGGCGGTCCAGACTGGCCGGCAACGGCTGTTCCGCAGCGGGCCGCGCCAGCAGAAAATCGCCGGCGGCCTCGTCCGGGCGCCGTCCCCGGTAGAAGACACGCTCGCCGTCGTCCCACAAGATCTGCAGTCCGTTATGCATTACCCCGAAGCATCCTGTAGGCCTTCCCTGCGGACGCAGGTATCGAGTGAAGATACGCCGACGCCGCTACGGCGCCATTGGGGAATAGTATGAAAATGTGATGATATCGTAATATTTGGCGGATTCCTATAATCATCAGGCTCATCACGCCCAGCCCGGCCGAAGCGCCGGTCTGCGGCATTCTCGTTCTCTCCATGGAGCAACATGATGAAGATCCTGATGGTCCTGACCTCGCACGACCAGCTCGGCAATACCGGCCGCAAGACGGGTTTCTGGCTCGAAGAGCTGGCTGCGCCGTATTACGCCTTCAAGGATGCGGGCGCTGAAATCGTCCTGGCCTCGCCCAAGGGTGGCCAGCCGCCGCTGGACCCCAAGAGCAACGAGCCGGATTTCCAGACGGAACTCACGCATCGATTCGAAGCCGACGCGGCGGCCAAGGCGCAGCTTGCCGCCACCGTGCGGCTGGATTCGGTTTCGCAGGCGGACTTCGACACGGTGTTCTATCCGGGCGGCCATGGTCCGTTGTGGGATCTGGCGGAAGACAAGCACTCGATCGCGCTGATTCAGTCGTTCGTTGCCGCCGGCAAGCCCGTGGCACTGGTCTGCCATGCGCCGGGCGTGCTGCGGCACGTGGTCACGCCGGACGGCAAGCCGCTGGTGCAGGGCAGGAAAGTCACCGGCTTCACCAACACCGAAGAAGCCGCCGTGGAACTGACGAAGGTGGTGCCGTTCCTGGTGGAAGACGAGCTGAAGGCCAAGGGCGGCCTCTATTCCAAAGGGGATGACTGGGCGCCCTACGTGGTGGAGGATGGCCTGCTGATCACGGGCCAGAACCCGGCATCCTCGGCGTCAGCGGCGGCGGCCTTGTTGAAGCGGCTGGCGTGAGTTGACGCCTGCCGCCAGGGCGCGCCGATGACGTTATCGGGCGCTCAGCCGTCGATGCGGCGCGCCCACGCGAGTTCCACGAACACCGCGCACAGCGCTTCCATGCCCGCCTGGTCCGCTTCGTCGAAGCGGGCTTCGCGGGGGCTGTCGACGTCCCACACGCCAATCAGCGTGCCATCGGGCGCGACCAGCGGCACCACGATTTCCGAGCGCGAGGCCGCATCGCAGGCAATGTGGCCGGGGAAGGCGTGGACATCGCGTACCAGCTGCGTGGCGCGCGTCTGCGCGGCCGTGCCGCAGACCCCGCGCCCGATGGCGATGCGCACGCAGGCCGGCTTGCCCTGGAAGGGGCCCACCACCAGCTCGGCGCCATCGTAGAAATAGAAACCGGCCCAGTTCAGGTCGGCCAGCGAGTGGTAGACCAGTGCCGAGAAATTCGCGGCATTGGCGATCAGGTCGCGCTCATCGGCCAGGAGACCGCGCGCCATGTCCACCAGCGTGGCGTACTGGTCGGACTTGGGGGCGGCGGAGAGATCGTCGGAAAGCTGGAACATCGTGAGGAGGCCGGAGATATTGCGGAAGGGCCGATGATATACCGGCCGCCGGCCGCCTACATTCGACCGACTTCAGGCCCCCGGGGCCGGCGCCCCACGCAATGCCAGATTCAACTGGTCCACCATCTCGGCCCAGTCGGCGTCTTCCATGTACTCGTCGCGCAGCAGTGCCGCCTGCGCGGGCGTCCAGAAAGGCGCCTCCCAGATTTCGACGTCCTCGGCGAGCGGGGAATGCGTGGTGATGAAGGCGCGGATGTCGGCCTCTTCGGCGGGCAGGCCGAGTTGTGCGAACAGATCGGAGAAATGGTGGAAGGACAGGTCCATCGCGTGCTCCTGAAGGTTGGCCGGCAGTGTGATGGCCGATTCTCGCTCGCGGAGCGGGGGCCTGCAATCCTCCATCCGCCTACGCGCGCTTTGTGATGCGGCGGTCTCCCGGTGCTGTTCCGGTTAGCGTAAGGATTGGCCCGGTACCTTAATTGATGCCTGCCGCCCGGCGCCGTATTGTGGGATCACAACCAGATCAGCGGCGCGCCGGCGGAATTCTTCCGGTGACGACCCCCACCACCCGGAGACAACTCGTGACCGCCAGCCCCCGCCAACGTTTGCCTTAGCGGCGAATCCTCCCGGCAGTTCTGCCGATGCCATTCCCATGCCTTCCCTACCAAGCGGGGTGCGCCGATGCGTGCCTGCCGCGATGGAGCCGCTATGTCGCAACATTTGATTGCCATCTCAGTCCTGGGACTGATGTTCGTCGTCGCCACGGTCCTGCCGGTCAATATGGGGGCGCTCGCCTTCGTCGGCGCGTTCCTGGTCGGTACCTGGGTGGCCGCCATGCCGGCCAAGGCCATCCTGGCCGGCTTTCCGGCTGACCTGTTCCTGACGCTGGTCGGCATCACCTACCTGTTCGCCGTGGCGCAGAACAACGGCACCATCGACTGGCTGGTGCGGCTGGCAGTACGCGCCGTGGGCGGCCGGATCGCGGCAATTCCGTGGATCATGTTCCTGATCGCGGCGTTGCTGACCTCGGTCGGCGCGGTCAGCCCGGCAGCGGTAGCGATCATCGCGCCGATTGCGCTGGGCTTTGCCGCGCGCTACGGCATCAACCCGCTGCTGATGGGGCTGATGGTGATCCATGGTGCGCAGGGCGGTGGCTTCTCGCCGATCAGCATCTATGGCGGCATCACCAACAAGATCGTGCAGAAGGCCGGGCTGCCGCTGAGCGAGATGGCGACGGCTTTCGCCAGCCTCGGCGTCAATCTCGCCGTGGCGGCGGGGTTGTTCGTGGCGTTCGGCGGGCTGCGCCTGATGCGCCAATCGGCAACATCGGCTGCGGCAGCGCCGCAACCGGCCGGCGACGCGCTGGCCATACCGCATCCCTTCGGCGCCTACACGGTGGCGGCACAGGGCGCACAGATCTATGGCGATGCCGAGGCCGAGGCGGGCATGGAGGAGCAGAAAACCATGACGCGCGACCGGGGATCGATGCTGGAGGGGGGCAACGATGCCGCCAGCAGCACGGAGACGCCGGCCGGCCTCTACCAGTACCTGACCGTGGCCGGCCTCGTGGCGCTGGCCGTGCTGACGCTCTATTTCAAGCTCGATATCGGCTTCGTCTCGCTGACCATCGCGCTGGCGCTCACGCTGATCGCCCCGGACCTGCAGAAGCGGGCGCTGGGCCAGGTGTCCTGGCCGGAGATCATGCTGATCGTCGGCGTGAGCACCTATGTGGGCGTGATGGACAAGATGGGCACGATCGATTTCGTCGGCCACAGCGTGGCGCACCTGACCTCCCCGCTGATGGCCGCGCTGCTGCTGTGCTTCGTGGGCGCCGTGGTGTCCGCGTTCGCATCGTCGACCGCCGTGCTGGGGTCGCTGATCCCGCTCGCGGTGCCGTTCCTGCAGCAGGGTTCCGACGTGAGCGCGATCGGCTTTATCGCCGCGATGGCCGTGTCGTCGACCATCGTCGATGTGAGCCCGTTCTCGACCAACGGCGCGCTGGTGCTGGCCAATGCCCAGGGCGTGGATCGGCAGGCTTTCTTCCGCAAGCTGATGGTCTACGGCGCGCTGGTCACGATCATTGCGCCAGTGGTGCTGTGGTTTGCCTTCGTCGTGCTCTGAGGTTGTAGACAGGTCTGTCTTCTATAATGGTCACCATCCGCACCCGACTTCCGCACCGCCATGGCCACTCCCTCCGCCCGCGACCGCATTCTCGATACCGCCGCGCGGCTGTTCTACCGCGACGGCTAT
The DNA here is from genome assembly GCF_056396345.1 of Cupriavidus sp. 05T42. Classification (NCBI taxonomy): domain Bacteria; kingdom Pseudomonadati; phylum Pseudomonadota; class Betaproteobacteria; order Burkholderiales; family Burkholderiaceae; genus Cupriavidus; species Cupriavidus sp. 05T42. The sequence goes on along the minus strand of NZ_JBFTLH010000003.1, from coordinate 115,585 downwards.
CGCGCCACCGGCATCGACAAGATCATCGCCGAGTCCGGCGTGGCGAAAATGTCGCTATATCGTCACTTTGCATCGAAAAACGATCTGATCTCGGCCTTCCTGGCCCGCCGGCATGACAACTGGATGGCGTGGTTCGAGGCTGCCGTGCGTCGCCGGCTCGCGGAACGGCCGAACCTCGATGTGCTGGCCGATGCCCTCGCCGAGTGGTTCCAGTCGGACGACTACCGGGGCTGCGCCTTCATCAACGTGGTGGCCGAGGCCGGCGGCGGCGCAGGGGATGACCCCCGGCTGGCCGGGCACGCGGTGGAACACAAGAAATCGCTCGCCGAATTTGTCGCGAACGTGGCCCGCGAACTGAAGCTGAGCGACCCCGAGGCGGTGGCCGAGGAAGCCATGGTCTGCATCGAAGGGATGATCGTGCGCTACCAGATGGTGCCAGACGTGGCATCGATCGACGCCGGCCGCCGCCTGCTGGCCCGGCTGCACGCGGCCGGGTAGGCAGCTACCCCGGTCCCACGCCGGTCATTCCCCGCTCTGCCGCATCACCCAGTCCACCGCCCGCAGCAGGTACGGCGACGTATCGCCGGCACGGTAGCTCATGATCACGGGCGAGACGAAGCCGGCCGCATCCACGGGCACGTAGCGCACATCGTCCCGATGCAGCCGCTGCACCGAGGCCGGCACCAGCGTGATGCCGATGCCCGCCGCCACCAGCCCCAGCGCCGTCTGCAACTCGTTGGCTTCCTGCACGACATGGGGCTGGTGCCCCTGCGCGCGGAACAGCGACAGCACGTGGTCCGCATAGCTGGGGCGGGGCCGGGCAGGGTAGAGGATCAGCGGATGGCGGGCCAGGGCGTCCGCCGTCAGTGGGGCGGCCGGCACGGCTGCGCTGGCGGGCAGGGCGGCCACGAGGGCCTCCGCCCGGACCACGCGCTGCGCGATGGCCGGATCGTTGAGCGCGAGCCGGCCGAAGCCGAGGTCGATGCGGCCGGACTTGAGCGCCTCCAGTTGCTGCACCGTGATCATCTCGGTCAGGCCCACTTCGATCTGGCTGGCGTCGTCGCGCAGCACGCGGATCAGTTCGGGCAGCACCCCGTAGAGTACCGAGGGCACGAAGCCGATGCCGAACCAGCGCTTCTCGTTGCGGCCGATGCGCCGCGTGCCTTCCAGCGTCTCTTCCAGCCGCTGGGTCAACTGGAGCGACTGTTCGAGCAGGAAGCGGCCGGCCTCGGTCAGCTTCAGGCCCCGCCCGACGCGATCGAACAGCGCCACGCCCACTTCCTCCTCGAACTGGCGGATCTGGCGCGACAGCGGCGGCTGGGCCATATGCAGCAGGGATGCCGCCCGCGTCACATTGAGTTCCTGGGCAACGGTCTGGAAATAACGCAGGTGCCGGAGTTCCATGGCGCCTCCTTTGTCGGGTCGATGCATACCCACAGGGTATCGATCGAGACATCATCGGTCTTGGACGTCCGTAAAGTCAAGGCGTATGCTCGATTGCAACTGATACCAAGCATCGAGAAAGTATGACTACGACGATTACCGGCATCGAGGCCATCCTGGTCGATCTCCCGACCATCCGGGCCCACCAACTGGCCATGGCGACCATGCAGCAGCAGACGCTGGTGATCGTGCGGCTGCGTTGTAGCGACGGCGTGGAGGGCATCGGCGAGGCCACCACCATTGGCGGGCTGTCCTATGGCGATGAAAGCCCCGAAGGTATCAAGCTGACCATCGACACCTACCTTGGCCCGGCGCTGATCGGCCAGGACGCCACCAATGTCCACGGCGCGATGGCGCGGCTGAACAAGGTGGCGCGCGGCAACCGTTTCGCCAAGAGCGCGCTGGAAACCGCGCTGCTCGATGGGCAGGGCAAGCGCCTGAATGTGCCGCTGGCCACGCTGCTCGGCGGCGCCGTGCGCGACACGCTGCCGGTGCTCTGGACCCTGGCCAGTGGCGACACCGCCCGGGACATCGAGGAAGCCGAGCGCCTGCTGGCCGAGCGCCGCCACAACACCTTCAAGCTCAAGATCGGCCGCCGCGCGGTGCGTGACGACGTGGCGCACGTCTCCGCCATCAAGCGCGCGCTGGGCGACCGTGCCCGCGTGACCGTCGACGTGAACCAGGCGTGGAACGAGGCCGACGCGGCCACCGGCATCGCCATGCTGGAGGCGGCCGGCATCGACCTGATCGAGCAACCCACGCCGCGCGAGCACCGCACGGCGCTGGCGCGGCTGGCGGCGCGCTTCGTGGTGCCGATCATGGCCGACGAGGCCGTGACCGGCCCGGAAGACGCGATGGAGTTGGCCCGCCTGGGTGCCGCCGATGTGTTCGCGCTCAAGATCGCCAAGTCCGGCGGCATCTTCGGCATGCTGCGCACGGCGGCCGTGGGCGACGCGGCTGGCATCGCGCTCTATGGCGGCACGATGCTGGAAGGCAGCGTCGGCACCATCGCCGCTGCGCATGGCTTCTGCACGCTGCCGCAACTCGCCTGGGGCACCGAGCTGTTCGGCCCGCTGCTGCTCAAGGACGACATCGTGGCCGAGCGCCCCACCTACCGCGACTTCGCGCTGCACCTGCCCACCGGCCCCGGCCTGGGGCTGGCGCTGGACGAAGACAAGCTCGCGCACTATCGTCGCCCGGCCGCCTGAGCGGCGACCGCCGCCCCGCATCATCGACATATAAAAGAAGGAATGGAGACTATGAAATCCCTGAACCGGTCATTGCTGTCGGCGCTCTTCGCCGCTGCCGCACTGGTGGCGGGCACCGCCCACGCCGCCTATCCCGACCATCCCATCCGCTGGATCGTGCCGTTCCCGGCCGGCGGCGCGATGGACAACATCGCCCGCACGCTGGGCGAGGACATGTCCAGGACGCTCGGCCAGGCCGTGGTCGTGGAGAACCGCCCCGGCGCGGGCGGCAACATCGGCGCGGAACTGGTGGCGCGTGCCCCGGCCGATGGCTACACGCTGCTGATCGTGGCCAATGGCATGGCGGTCAATCCGGCGCTGTACGGCAAGCTCGGCTACGACCCGGTCAAGGATTTCGCGCCGGTCTCGCTGCTGGCCGTGGTGCCAAACGTGCTGGTCGCCAACAAGGCGAAGACGCCGGCCAAGACCGTGGCGGAGGTGATCGCCAGCGCCAAGGCGCGGCCGGGCAAGTACACCTACGCGTCGGCCGGCAACGGTACGTCGATCCATCTGGCGGGGGAGTTGTTCACGTCGATGGCACAGGTGGATCTGCTCCACATCCCCTACAAGGGGTCGGGCCCGGCCATGACCGACCTGCTTGGCGGGCAGGTGGACTATATGTTCGACAGCATCACCTCGGCCAAGCCCCAGATCGATAGCGGCAAGCTGACGCCCATCGCCGTCACCACCGCCAAGCGTTCCTCGGCGCTGCCCAACGTGCCGACGCTGGCCGAGGCGGGGCTGCCGGGCTACGAGCTGTCGCCGTGGTTCGCCGCCTTCGTGCCGGCCAAGACGCCGCAGCCGGTCATCGACGCGCTGAACAAGGCCATGCTGGAGGCGCTGAAGAAGCCCGCCGTGCAGCAGCGGCTGGCGGGCATCGGCGCGGAGCCCATCGGCAGCACGCCGGCGGCGCTGCGTGACCATCTGGCGAAGGAAACCACCAAGTGGGGCGCCCTGATCAAGGAAAAGGGCATTCGCGCCGATTGAGGATTGCGGACGGGGGCGAGCCCCCGTCAGGGAACGATGGTGAGGAACAGGTAGGCGGCGAAGATCACAAGGTGCACCACGCCCTGCAGGATCGTGGTGCGGCCCGAGCCGAGCGTCAGCGACGCGACGATCACCGTCAGGAACAGCAGCACCATCTCCTTGGCACCCAGCCCCAGTTCGAGCGGGCGGCCAAGGGCGATGAAGACCACCGCCACCGTGGGAATGGTCAGGCCGATACTGGCCAGCGCCGAGCCCAGCGCCAGGTTCATGCTGGTCTGGAGGCGGTCCAGCCGCGCGGCGCGCAGCGCGGCGAGCCCCTCGGGCAGCAGCACCAGCGCCGCGATCACCACGCCCACCACGGCGGGCGGCAGGCCCGCGGCGGCCACTGCCGCTTCCACGGACGGCGACAGCATCTTCGCCAGCGCCACCACGGCCACGAGGCACACCACCAGCAGCACGCCACTCGCGGCGGCCACGCGCCCCGGCGGCGGCGGTGCGTGCTCGTTCTCGTCGCTGCTCTCCACCAGGAAGTAGTCGCGATGTCGCACCGTCTGCACGAACACGAAGCAGCCGTACAGCACGAGCGACATCAGCCCCGAGAACGCCAGTTGCGACGAGGTCAACATCGGCCCCGGCGTGGAGCTGGTGAAATTGGGCAGCACCATGGTCAGCACCAGCAGCGCTACGAGCACGGCCATGGCCGCCTTGGCGCCGGGCGCCTGGAATTCCTGCTCCCGGTGGTGCAGGCCACCCACGAACAGGCACACGCCGACGATGCCGTTGCAGATGATCATCACGGCGGCGAACACGGTATCCCGGGCCAGCCCGGCTTTTTCGGGCCCGGCCGACAGCATCACCGAGACGATCAGCGCCACCTCGATCACGGTCACCGCAATCGCCAGCACCAGCGTGCCGAACGGCTCGCCCACCTTGTGGGCCACCACTTCGGCGTGGTGCACCGCGGAAAATACCGCGCCCGCCAGCGCGGCGGCCATGATCGCAACAAGCCAGCCCTGGCCCGGCAGCATCAGCCCGACGCCGAACGCGGCCCAGGCGGCCAGCGGCGACCAGACGGTCCATGCGGGCAGTTTGTTCGAAGTAGCCATCCTTGTTCCTTTTTCTTCTGCTGCCGCACGACGGGCGACTGACGGGGCATTGTGCAGCAGAAGGCCGCCCGGCGATAGGTTTCAGGCGGGGCGGGGAAGTTCCGGAGGGCGGCGGATTCAGTCCGGCATGAACGGCCGGGTGGGCGGCTCCGCACGCGCGAGGCGGTCGGCATCGGCATCGCGCAGGCCGGGATGATGGCGCGAGATCCAGCGCGCGGCGACGATGAGGGCGATGAGGAAAGCGAGAACGTACCCGACGAAAGAGACGGCGTTATGCATGGTCTGACCCCTATATAGGAACGGCTCTGGTGGCCGGTGCAGGTCAGTATGGGGAACAAGCGCAGCGGCCGACACCCTCTGTCGGAGGGGCGTTCCGGTCACCCAATTGGGGGCTGCGCCGCGCGTGGGCGCCTGAGTCAGAATAGCGAGCCGGACTCGGGCGCGGGCGGCGCGGGCTCGGCATCGGGGGCGGCATCGGGGGTGGCATCTGGGGTGGCATCCGGGGCGGCGTTGCTTGCCGCCGGCGGCATCGGCGCGGGGGCCCCGGCCATGCGTTCGGACGGATAGAGCCGCAGGAAGGTCCGGGCGACCTCCGGGTCGCGGCAGCGCAGCCAGTCATCCCATTCAGTCTCCGGCACGATCACCACCGAGCGCTTCTCGGTGCCGGGCCGGTGCATGCGCGACAGCAGCGGGTGGGCATCGGCATTGACGGTGAGCATGGTGAAAGACAGCCTGTCGTCCGGCCACGCGCGCCAGAGGCCGGCGATGCCGAAGCCCGGCGTGTCTGGCAGCCAGAGCTTCCAGCGCACGGGTTTGCCGGGCCGCTCCGGCGTGCCGGTTTCGGGATAGGCGTATTCGTAGAACGCGCTGGCCGGTATCAGGGCCAGTTGGCCGGCCTTCCAGAACCGGGCGAAGGACTTGAGCGTGCCCACGGTCTCCGCGCGCGCATTCGCGGTGGGGAAGTAGCGGGTGCCGGGCGGGATCTTCCCCTTCGGCACCATGCTGAACGAGGCCAGCGCGCAGGTGCGCCCGGCATCGGAGCCGGTGATGATGGGGGCTAGGGTGTCTGGCCACGCCTCGTCCGCCCACAACCGGGCCGGCGGCTCGATGCCGAAGATGTCGCGCAGGACTTGCCGCTGGATGGGGGCGTAATTGACGCACATCGATCGCTCCAGGGAGGGGAGAGGCGTGCGGACATCCTAGCAGCCGCCGCCGTGCTACGCACTCCGCTTCGGGAGCTTCCCCGCAATGCCCATGATGGCTGCCACGCCGTCGTCTCCCATCATGGCCCTGGCGGCCGCCTGCGCCTGTGCCCACGCGGGTGCGGCCGCTTTCAGCATCGATTTGCCGGCGCGGGTCACGGAGAGCGGCCGCGATCGGCCATCGGCGGCCTCCGCCGCGTCTTCCGCGATCCATCCTGCTGCGAGCAGCGGCTGCAGGTTGCGGGTCAGCGTGGAACGGTCATGATGATTGCGCCGCCCGAGATCGGCGCGGCTGATCGGGCCGAGTTCATGCACGAGCACCAGCAGCGTGAACTGCGTGGCGTTGATGCCGAACGGGCGCAACGCCTGATCGTAGGCAGCGGTCAGGACACGCGAGATCTGCCGGGCACGGGTCATCACGCAGTGCTGGAGAATCTCGGCGCCCGGGTTGCTGGCCACAGAACGCTTGTCGGTACGCATGTCTCACGGGAAGGGGGAGCGATGAAGTACCGCCAGCGTACCGCACTCAGTGCCGATGTGCTGGCGGCGCGGCCGCGGTGCCCGGCGACCGGGTATCGGGGACGGTCACGCTCACCACTTCCGTCGCCAGGATCTTGTGCGTGGGATCTGCCAGTTCCATCCGCACCTTGTGCGGCCCCGGCGGCAGCCCCACCACGATGATGGGATCCTCGCTCGTGTGCGCCCAGGTGGCCGGGCCATCGTCAACGGTCACATGCAGATGGCCGACGCGCGGCGAAACCTGGGTGGCAGCCTTGCCGAACACCGGGATCACGCGGAAGTTCTCGGTACGGAACTGGACGATCACCACGCCCCGCGCGAGCGGCTCCGGCAATGCCGGGTAAGCCACAACCCTGGGCGCCGGCTCCGCGTCGAGCGGCAGGACGGCCGGTGGACGGCTCGTGTCCGGAGGGGTTTGTGCGGCGGCCGTCATCTGCACTGTCGCGAGCGCGGCGGCGGCGAATACATAGGTAAGTGCTCTCATGTCTGACTCCTGAAGTTGGGAAACAACCCGAGGGCGCCGATGATGCCTTGACGGAATAGTAGGTGCGCGGCCATTTTGTACGCGCATGTATCTGCGCGGCGCCGCCATACACGGCGATACCGTTTGACCGTCTCGGGACCACAGACTGGATACATCGCCTCACTCTAATGCTGCATATGCAACAGATTGCGCGGCTTGGCCGGTGCAGGAGGAAACGAGATGAAAGCGAAATCAGCAATCCGTCGGTCGGCACGGTCGGTGGCCACTGCAGTCAGTGTCTCCGCGGCGCTTATGGCCGGCACAGGCGCCGCTATCGCAGCGGCCAGCGAGCCCGTTGCGGAAGTGAGTTATGTGGATGTCGATCCCGAACTGCGTTTGCGGCGGATGGTGGTCGGGCCGGCGGCACCGCGAGGCACGGTGCTGTTCCTGCACGGTTTTCCCGAAACCATGCTCGCCTGGAAAGAGATTGCCAGGACGCTTGGGGAGGAATACGAAGTCCACGCGTTCGACTGGCCGGGCTATGGCGAATCTTCACGTCCGCCTGCCGAGCGTTTCGCCTACGCGCCGCGTGACTACGCCACGGTACTGACGCGCTACATCGACACGGCAGGCATCGACAGCAGCCGCCTGGTGATCTACGCCACCGACATCGCAGCCTTGCCGGCGTTGCTGGCGGCCATCGACCGGCCCAGCATCGCCCGGACCATCATCGTCGGCGACTTCGCACCGTTCAACCGCCCGCAATACATGCAGGAACGCCTGCAGGCGCTCAAGGAGCCCGCATCGGCCGAAGCCGTGCGGAGCGCCTTCAATGCCTCGCGCGACGAGATTCTGCTGAACGCGTTCACGCGTGGATTGCCGGAGGGGGCGCGCTATGCGTTGGATGCGGATTATCGTGCCGATCTTGCACGTGGCTGGCAGAACGGGGCGCTGACGTCGGCCGACGCGTTCGCGCACTACTACGCGCACTTCACGCGGGATCAGAATGCGTTCGAGGCGCGGCTGCCGGGCCTGAAGGCCCCGGTACGCGTGGTGTGGGGCGAGCAGGACATCTATATCAACAAGGAAATGGGCGTCGAGTTCGCGCGCAGGACCGGAGCGCCATTGCGGCTGCTGCCCGCCACGGGCCATTACCCGCACCTGCAGCGTCCGCACGAGACGATCGAAGAGGTCCGCGCGGCGTTTCGTTGAGGGTCCCCAGCGTGGCCCGTGTCGCCACCACGGGCCGCCGCCTTTCCTACGTGGCGAACACGCCGCTGACGGCTCCTGTCGCCGTTACACCGCGCCCTCCGGCCCGCGCCGGAAGCTGATTGCCAGCCGGTTGAAGGCGTTCATGAGGCCGATCGCGATGGTCAGGTCGGCCAGTTCTTTTTCCTCGAAGACGGCGGCGGCAGCCTCGAAGGCGTCGTCGGGCACATGGGTGTCGGCGACACGGGTCACCGATTCGGCCCAGGCCAGTGCGGCCTTTTCGCGGTCGGAGAACAGGCTGCCGGCCTCGTGCCAGACCTGGACCAGCGCGAGCTTCTGCACGTCCACGCCCCTGCGCGTGAGATCCCGTGTGTGCATGTCCAGACAGTAGGCGCAGCCGTTGATCTGGCTGATGCGCAGGTAGGTCAGCTCCACCAGCGCGGGGTCGAGCCCGGACTGCGTGATGTAGCCGTAGACACTGCCAAGCGCCTTGACGCCGGCCGGGGAAGTTTTGGTGTAGTCGATACGCATGTTCCGTCCTGCTTGTTGGGTGTTCAGGGTTGGAGCCGATCAGAACCAAACTGCCTCATGATCGACTTCAATTCATTACTACGACTGATGCAGTCGGAGATAAAGATAGCCGATCCGCGGTCGTACCGCAAGCGGTGGATGGGTTGGCGTAAACCCCGCCCTCAAAATTTCTTGCGCAGCTTAACTACGACTAATACAATCGTAGTTAAGCCGCGTCGAGAAAGGCGGGCTGGAGATCGCCGCGGCCTCGCCGCTGGTCAAGGCAGCACAGATCCATTCAGGAGCAGTAGAGATGTCCCAACGCATTCTTGTCATTGGCGCCGGTTTTGCCGGCATGTGGAGCGCCCTCGCTTCGGCTCGTCTACTCGACGAGGCCGCGCGTACCGATGTGGAAATCGTGCTGATCGCGCCGGAGCCGGCGCTGCACGTGCGTCCGCGGCTCTACGAGCAGAACCCGCTGAAGATGAAGGCGCCGCTGCTGGAGATCTTCGCCGCTACCGGCGTGCGGTTCGTACAGGGCTTCGTCGAGCGCATCGACGTGGCGGCCCGTGAAGTGGAGGTGAGGGGCGTGGGCGCCGAACCATCGCGCCAGACGCTTGGCTATGACCGCCTGGTGCTGGCGGCCGGCAGTCGGCTGTTCCGGCCGGCGATCAATGGGCTCGAAGCGCATGCCTTCAACGTCGATCAGGTGGCCGATGCCGCCCGGCTGGAAGCGCATCTGCACGGTCTGGCCGGCCGCCCAGACAGCGTGGCGCGCAATACCGTGGTGATCGCCGGCGCTGGCTTCACCGGCATCGAGACGGCGGCCGAAATGCCGGCGCGGCTGCGCGAAGTGCTCGGTGCCGATGCCGCAGTGCGCGTCATCATGGTAGAGCGCAATGGCGAGATCGGTCCGGACCTGGGCCAGGGGCCGCGCCCGGTGATCACCGAGGCGCTGACCGAACTCGGCGTGACGTGGAAGCTGGGCTCCGGTGTCGCGTCGGTGGACGCGGAAGGCGTCACGCTGGAAAGCGGCGAGCGCATCGACGCCCAGACCGTGATCTGGACCGCAGGCGCCCGCGCGAGCGCGCTGACCGACCAGATCCCCGCGCAGCGCGACAACTTCGGCCGGTTGCACGTCGATCGAAACCTGAAGGTCGATGGCGTGGCGCACGTCTATGCCACAGGCGATGTGGCCCGTGCGGCGACCGATGACGAGGGCAACGTCACGATGATGTCGTGCCAGCACGCGATGAACCTCGGGCGGTCGGCGGGGCACAACGTGGCAGCCGACCTGCTGGGCCAGCCGCCGATCCCGTACAGCCAGCCGAAGTACGTGACCTGTCTGGACCTGGGTCCGTGGGGCGCGGTCTACACCGAGGGCTGGGACCGCCAGGTGAAGCTGTCCGGCGCCGAGGCCAAGGCGCTGAAGACCAGGATCAACACGGAATGGATCTATCCGCCGAGCGCGAACCGGGCCGAGGCACTGGCGTCGGCTGACCCGCGCCGCATCGTCGTGGCCTGATCGGGCTGGGGGGAAAGAAGAAGGGCGATCCGCCGGGATCGCCCTTTTTTTATCTTGCGCTGCGCCGGTTGGCCGCGCGGTCTGTCAGCCACTCCACTACCTGCCCGCCGTAGGCGGCGGGCACTTTCTCCACGGTGCGTTCGGCAATGTCGGCCAGCGTGTGATTTTTCAACTCGGCGCGCATCGCCTTCTCGGCGGACTGCATGACGGCGTGGATCGTGCACACGCCGCGCGTTGCCCAGGCCGGCGGGCAGCCCTCGAATACGGCACTGCGCTCGCGGATCTCCCGGCACTCGAACAGCGGCTTGTCGCCGTCGATGGCGACGATCACGTCGTAGACCGAGATGCGCGAAGGCGGACGGGCGAGCCGGAAGCCGCCCTTGATGCCTTCGGTGGCCACCACGAGTTCAGCCTTCGCGAGCTTGGTGAACAGCTTGGCCAGGAACTCGGTGGGGATGCCCTGCAGCTCGGCGAGGTCGCGCACGCTGGCCTCTTCCACGGCCATGTTGGAACGGGACAGATAGAGCAGGCAGTGCAGCCCGTACTCGACACCCGTGCTGATATGGGACATTTTTAACTAGGACTCAATAGATCGTAGTTGAAAGCCTACACCAGCGCCGGCGCGACAGCAAGGCTCTCCAGAGACCTTGAAAAACTGAAGCGCTTGTTCGAATACTGTTGTACTAGCTGCAAATACCCACACGGCCCCGTCCGGCATCGCAAGCCTGCCACTTGCAAATGTCTGGACAATTTCGCCAGATGACAATCCTGCAATGTTCCTCGTGAACTTGCGCCGCTCGCGCTCAAGGAGAACGGGAAATGGACGACTCTTGTCAGCAGAATGGTGGCCGTGCCCGCACCGGCGGCGTGCAACCCGCCGCGCCGCAGGCCGGCGCCGGCCACGCGGTGAGCTTCAAGGTCAACGGCACGCTCCAGTCGCTTACGGTGGCGCCCAACGCCATACTGCTTGACGTCTTGCGCGATCAACTGCACCTCACTGGCACCAAAAAGGGGTGTGACCATGGCCAGTGCGGGGCGTGCACGCTGCACGTGAACGGCGTGGCGATCAATGCCTGCCTGTCGCTCGCGGTGATGCATGACGGCGACGAGATCACCACCATCGAAGGGCTCTCCCAGGGCGGCACGCTGCACCCGGTGCAGCAGGCTTTCTGGGATCACGACGCCTACCAGTGCGGCTACTGCACCGCCGGCCAGATGATGAGCGCCGTGGGCGTGCTCGGCGACAAGCGCATCCCGACCGACGACGCGGCCGTGCGCGAGGCGATGAGCGGCAACATCTGCCGCTGCGGCGCCTACCGGAACATCGTCGCGGCCGTCCAGGACGCACGCGGCAAAATGAAGAGAGGCTAGCCATGCGTACCTTCGAGTATGCCCGCGCGGCGGACGTCGAGCAGGCCATCGTGCTGCACGCGCGCGCGCCTGAGACCGCCTATCTGGCCGGTGGCACCACCCTGCTGGACCTCATGAAGCTGGACGTGATGCACCCGCCGCGCGTGGTGGACATCCACAAACTCGGCCTCAACCAGGTCGAGGTGGCTGAGGACGGCCGGGTGCGGATTGGCGCGATGGTCAGCAACACCGAGCTGGCGCGCCATCCGCACATCGTCAAGCATCACCCGGCGCTGTCGCAGGCGCTGCTGTCCGGTGCCAGCACGCAGCTGCGCAACAAGGCCACCACGGCCGGCAATGTGATGCAGCGGGTGCGTTGCGGGTACTTTCGCGATGGCGTGTCGCCCTGCAACAAGCGCGAGCCGGGCTCGGGCTGCCCCGCCATCGACGGGCTGAACCGCAACGTGCACGCGGTGCTGGGCGGCAGCAACCAGTGCATCGCCGCGCATCCGTCCGATATGTGCGTGGCGATGGTCGCCATCGGCGCCACCATCCACGTGCAGGGGCCCAAGGGCCGGCGTGACATCCCGTTCGCGGACTTCCACCTGCTGCCCGGTGAAACGCCGTGGAAGGAGCACGCGCTGGAGGCCGACGAGATGATCACGCACATCACGCTCGATGCGCCGCTGCCGAACAGCCGCTCGGCCTACCTGAAGCTGCGCGACCGGGGCTCCTACCAGTTCGCGCTGGCGTCGAGCGCCGTGGTGGTGGTGCTGGATGGTCGCACCGTGCGGGACGTGCGCATCGCGCTCGGTGGCGTCACCACCAAGCCGTGGCGGGCCGCCAATGCCGAGGCGGTGCTGCGCGGCAAGGCGGTGACGGACGCGCTGATCCGCGAGACCGCCGCCGCTGCCATGGCGGGCGCGCAGTCCTATGGCCAGAACGGCTTCAAGCTGCTGCTTGGCCAGCAGGCGGTATCGCGCAACCTGACGCGGCTCGTCGCCTGACCGGCTGCCCCGATCCATCCCCGATCCAGCGGACCTTCACTCGACAACGGGAGTCCAGCGTGAACAAGAATGCCATCGGCGCGTCGCCGCGCCGTATCGACGGTCGACTCAAGGTCACCGGCGCCGCGCTCTACACGGCGGACCGCAACCTGCCCGGCATGCTGCATGCCTATGGCGTATTCAGCACGATTGCGAGCGGGCGCGTCACGGGCATCGACACCGCCGCCGCGCGGCGCGTGCCGGGCGTGGTCGACATCCTGCACCATGACAATTTCCTGCGGCTCTACCGCGCGCCGAAGGCGCCGATCTCGCCGGCCACGATCCTGACCGCCGGCATTACGGACGAGCACCGCCTGCCGTTCGAGGACGCGAAGGTGCACTACGCCGGCCAGTTCGTCGCGCTGGTCGTGGCGGACACCTACGAGCATGCGCGAGAGGCGGCCCAGCTTGTGAAGGTGACGTATGCCCCGGCCAAGGCACTCGCCAATCTGGAGCAGGGCATGGCGGCTGGCAAGCTGCAGGACGGCGGGCGCGGCCACTCGCGCGGCGAGCCGGCCAGGGACTTCGACGCCGCGCCGGTCCGTGTCGATGCCGTGTACCACACGTCGGTGGAGACCCACAATCCAATGGAGATGCACGCCACGGTGGCGTGGTGGGAGGGCGGCGACCTGCATCTCTACGAGGCCTCGCAAGGCGTGCTGGTTCATCGCAACACGTTGGCCCTGATCTTCGGACTCACGCCGGAGAGCGTGAGCGTGGACGCGCCGTTCATCGGCTCGGGCTTTGGCGCCAAGCTGTTCCTGTGGCCGCACTCCGTGGCCGCCTGCGCGGCGGCCAAGATGACCGGGCGCCCGGTGAAGCTGGTGGTGCCACGCGCGCAGATGTTCACGACCACGGGGCAGCGGCCGGAGACGAAACAGCACCTCCGGCTGTCGGCGGGCGCCGACGGCAAGATCACGTCGATCCGGCATGAGTCGATCAACACCACGTCCTTTATCGAGCAGTACGTGGAGAACTGCGGCGGCATGACGTCGAGCCTGTACACCTGCCCGAGCGTGCTGGTCACGCACCACACCATCGACGTGCACCGGGGCGCGCCCACCTCCATGCGCGCGCCCGGCGCCGCGCCGGGCCTGTTCGCGCTCGAATCCGCCATCGACGAACTGGCGCTGGCGTGCCAGAAGGACCCGGTGCAGTTCCGCCTCGATAACATCTCCACGCGCGACGAAAGCACCAACCTGCCGTGGTCCAGCAACCACCTGCGCGAGGCCATCGAGCAGGGCGCCCGCAAGTTTGGCTGGGCCAGGCGCGACCCGCGCATCGGTGCGATGCGTGTGGGCGACGAGATTGCCGGCTACGGCGTGGCCGTCTGCAACTGGGACGCCTGGCGCACCCCAGCCGAAGCGCGGGTGCATTTGCGCAGCGACGGCACGGCCGCGGTGATCTGCTCGATCCAGGACATCGGCACCGGTACCTACACGATTGCGGCGCAGACGGTGAGCGAGCTGACCGGCCTGCCGTTCGAGAAGATCGAGGTGAAGCTGGGCGATTCCTCGTTCCCGGCGGCACCGGTCTCGGGCGGATCGTGGGCCACGGCCAGCGTCCTGCCGGCCATCGCAGAGGCCACGCGCAACGCCATCGACCAGTTGCGCACGTTTGCCACGCAGGAGGGCGCGCCGTTCGCCGGGGCGAAGCCCGAGTCGCTTCGCTTCGAGAATGGCTGCCTGACCGATGGAACGCGCACCGTGGACTACGCCACCGTGCTGACCGCGCAGCGCTTTGCTAGCGCCGATGGTCATGCGCGCACGGGCGGCACGCCCACGGACAGGATGTCGTTCATGTCGTTCGGCGCGCATTTCGTGGAGGTGCGCTGGGACCCCGGCATCTCGCGCCTGCGCGTGGCGCGCGTGGTCAGCGCCATCGACGTGGGCCGCGTCATCAACCCACTGACGGCGCGCAATCAGGTGGAAGGCGCCATCGTCATGGGCGTGGGCATGGCGCTGTTCGAGGCCACCGAGTACGACGAGCGCAACGGCATCCCGGGCAACAACAACTACGCCGAGTACGTGATGCCGGTGCATGCGGACCAGCCGGACATCGACGTCATCCTGCTCGACTACCCCGACCTGGCCTTCAACGAGTTCGGCGCGCGCGGCATCGGGGAGATCGGCATTACCGGCTTTGCGGCGGCGGTGGCCAACGCGGTCTACCACGCCACGGGCAAGCGCATCCGTGACCTGCCCATCACCATGGAGAAGCTGATGGACGCGCCCGGCCGGGTCGCCGCCTAGCCGATGGCCTATATATATAGCGGTGGATGGCCGAGCGCGGGAGGGGGTGATGGTCGACAATCCGGTTCCGGAGGATGACGCCGGGGTGCGCGAGCACCCGCGCTACGCGCAGATGTTCCCCGTGCTGACCGAGGAGGACATCCAGCGCGTGCGCCGCTTCGGGCGCCTGTCGCACTTCGCTGTTGGCGAATGCCTGTACCGCGCCGGCAGCCTGTGCCCGGGGATGTTCCTGATCCTGTCCGGCAAGGTGCGCATCGTCGGGCGCGATGGGCTGGGCCACGAGCGCGTCCTCCACACCTACACCCAGCGCGGCGAGTTCACCTCGGACGTGACGCAGCTCTCGAACAAGCCAGCCGTGGTGGATGCGCGCGTGATCGAGGACGTGGAGGCCGTGCTGGTGCGCCCCGACGAACTGAGCGCGATGATGATCAGCGAGGCTGATCTCGGCGAGACCATCATGCGCGCGCTGATCCTGCGCCGCATGCTGGTGATCGAGCGCGGCCACGGCGTGGTGCTGGTGGGCGCGCCGGACAACGGGCGGCTGGTGGCGCTGCAGAACTTCCTGCGGCGCAACGGCTTTCCCAACACCACGCTCGACGCGGCGATGGACCCCGAGGCCGTCGCGCTGCTCGAACGCCTGACCCCGCTGCCGGACGACTTCCCGCTCGTGGTCTGCCCGGACGGCACCGTGCTGCGCAATCCGGACGAAGGCCACCTGGCCTCGTGCCTGGGCCTGATTCCCGAGTTCGATCCCACCCACGTCTACGACGTGGCGGTGGTCGGCGCCGGCCCGGCCGGGCTGGCCACCGCCGTCTATGCGGCGTCCGAAGGGCTGTCCGTGGCCGTGCTCGACTGTCGTGGGCCGGGCGGGCAGGCTGGCACCAGCGCGCGCATCGAGAACTACCTCGGCTTTCCCACGGGCATCACCGGGCAGTCGCTGGCCAGCCGCGCCTTCGCCCAGGCGCAGAAATTCGGCGCCCATATCGGCATTCCATGTGAAGTGAAGGCCCTGTATTGCGACCGGCGTCCGCTCTTCGTGGAACTGACCGATGACCGCCGCATTGCCGCGCGCACCGTGGTGATCGCCAGCGGCGCCGAATACCGGCGACCGGACGTGACTGGGCTTGAGCGCTTTGAGTCGTCCGGCATCTACTACTGGGCCACGCCGATCGAGGCGCGCCTGTGCCGCAAGGAGCCGGTGCTGCTGGTGGGCGGCGGCAATTCCGCCGGGCAGGCGGCGGTGTTCCTGGCCGCGCATGCCGAGCACGTGCACCTGTTTATCCGGGGCACCAGCCTTGAGCACAGCATGTCGCGCTACCTGACTGAGCGGATCGCCGTGCTGCCCAACGTGACCGTGCATACCCGCGTGGACCTGCGCGCGCTTGAAGGCGGGGCACGTCTCGAACGGGTGTATTACCGGGGCGCGGGCGGCGTGGAGGGCTGCATGACCACGCATCACCTGTTCGTCTTCATCGGCGCGGCGCCGAATACCGCGTGGTTGGCCACCTGCGGCGTGCTGCGCGACGAGAAGGGTTTCGTGTTGACCGGGGCCGAAGTGCCCGATGCCGCGCCGCACGTGCCGTCCCTGCAAACCAGCCTGGAAGGCGTGTTCGCCATCGGCGACGTGCGTTCGGGATCGATCAAGCGGGTGGCTTCCGCCGTGGGCGAGGGCGCTGCCGTGGTCGCACAGATCCACGCCGTGCTGGCCGGCATGCGCGGCACCTGCCAGCCCGGCACGCGCTGATCCGTTTCCCCCCCTGCGGCGCCGGCATCACTCCGCCAACGCGCCCCCATCGGAATGCCTACAATAGCTGGACGGACAGGCCGCGCGGGCTGATGCGCGGCACTGTCGCTGCCACGCGTGCTCGCAGGCAGGGGCGCGCGCCACTCATCTCCACGAAACATGGAGAAACATCATGCAGAGTAGCGAAGCGGTGCTGACGCAGGCGCGAGCCGCGTTGGCGCATGTGCCGTATCAGGGCCACCATCTTCATCCCACCATTCACCTGCGGCTTTCCGACGGCGCGCTGATCCTCGAGGGCGAGGTAGCGGACATCGTCGACAAGACGCGCGCCGCCGCGCACCTGCGGCGCGTGGACGGCGTGACCATGGTCATTGACCACCTGCGCATTGCCGATGGCGCCGCGCCGGTGGGCGACGGCGAACTGCGCGATGCCGTGTGCCAACGGCTGCTTACCGCGATCGATTTCCGCAACTGCAAGATTTGCGCGAAGGTGAAGGGCCAGGACGAGGCGCGCCGCGAGGCCGTGGGCGAGCGCAGCGGCTGGATCGAGGTGGCCGCCGCCAATGGCGTGGTCACGCTGTCCGGCAATGTGATCAGCCTTTCCCACATGCGGCTGGCCGGCGTGCTGGCGTGGTGGTCGCGCGGCTGCCGCTGCGTGGTGAACGAACTCGTGGTGGCGCCGGCCGAGGCCGATAGCGATGAGGAAATCACCGAGGCGCTGCAACTGGTGCTGGAAACCGATCCCTTCGTCGATGCGGGCCGCATCGCGGTGCGCACCGCGAAACGCGTGGTGACGCTCGACGGCTACGCCACGAGCGAGGGCGCGCGCAAGCAGGTCGAGCGGGATGCCTGGTATGTGTACGGCGTGGAGGACGTCGTCAACCGGATTTCGCTGAGCAGCTGAGTGCTTTGGGGGCATGCCGGTGGCGGGAACGGCGCGTGGATTGGCGGGATTGACCCTCCCCGGCTGCGCGCGCAGGCGATAGGATCGGCTTTTGTCGCCAACCGTCCACACAGGAATCCTCATGCCCCGTTCCGTTCGTCACCGCCGCGCAGCGCTGCCCGCAGCGCTCTCCCTCGCGTTGTCATTGGCCTGGAGCGGCGCCGCGCTGGCCGCCGGGCCGGACGCGGCCCTGCTGCAGGCGGCACAGGCCGCGCAGCCGGGCGTGGTGCAGTCGCTCAAGGAGATGGTGTCGATCGAGTCCGGCAGCCATGACGTCGAAGGGCTGAACCGCATGGCCGCCTACACCGAGAAGCGCCTCAAGGCGCTGGGTGCCAGCGTGGAGCGCGTGCCGGCGGCGCAGGGCCACGGCCCGATCGTCAAGGGCACGCTGGAAGGCACGGGCAAAGGCCGCGTCATGCTGATCGCCCATATGGACACCGTCTACGCGCGCAACACGCTGGCCTCGCAGCCGATTCGCGAGGACGGCAACAAGCTCTACGGGCCGGGCATCGCCGATGACAAGGGCGGCATCGCGGTCATCCTGCACGCGCTGGAGATCATGAAGGCGCAGGGCTGGAAGGACTTCGCGCGGGTGACCGTGCTGTTCAATGCGGACGAGGAAATCGGCTCGCTCGGCTCGGGCGCCGCCATTGCCGCGCTGGGGGCGCAGCACGATGTGGTGCTGTCCTGCGAGCCCAATCCGGCCAAGGCCGTGGCCAAGACCGAATCCCTGCTGCTCGGCGCCGCTGGCACGGCCTCCGCGACGATGGCTGTTCAGGGCCGCGCCTCGCACGCCGGCGCCGCGCCGGAGCTGGGCCGCAATGCCTTGATGGAACTGGCCTACCAGCTGCAGCAGACGCGCGATGTGGCGAAGTCCGTGCCGGGCTCGCAACTGAACTGGACCAATGCCAAGGCTGGGGATGCCCGCAACCAGATTCCTGCTTCGGCCAGCGCCTTCGGCGATGTGCGGATCACGGCCAACGGTGCCGCCCAGAAGCTGCAGGCGGCGCTGCAGGAGAAGGTCAACGCCGGTCATCTGGTGCCCGATACGCAGACCACCATCACGATGGAAGAGGGCCGTCCCCCCTTCGTGGTCAATGCGCGTGGCCGGGAACTGGCGGCGCAGGCCCAGAAGATCTACGCGGAACTGGACGGCCGGCAGCTGGCCCTGTTTCCCGGCACGGGCGGCGCCACGGATGCCGGCTTCGCGGGCCAGTCGGGCAAGGCCGCCGTGGTGGAGAGCTTCGGCCTGTCCGGCTTTGGCTATCACGCGCGCGACGAGTACATCGAACTCGATTCCATCGTCCCGCGCCTCTACCTGATGACCCGCATGCTTCAGGAGAGCGGGCGCTGAGCGGATTGGGCGGATTGGGCAACCTGCTTGGCGATGGCGTCGGCAAGACGCGTGGCGTCGTTGTAGACGCTGTCGTGCTGCAGTTCGCTGACGCCGTGCGCCGCGCCGCCGGCGGCGGCTGACATGGCCACATGGCCGGCCACCGCGCCCACGCCGGCGGTCTCCGCCACGCCGGGCATGTGGCCGCTATCCGCGCTGGCGTGGAAGTCCTGCACCGCCACCGCCGGGCCATTGGCGGGCTGGTAGACCAGTTCGACCGACGCGCCCACATCGCTCTTGCCCGCGCCCAGGCCCACCACCATGCGGCGGCGCAGGTTGCCTTCGTCGATCTTGTCGAACTGGCCGGTAACGACCAACGCATTCGCGCCCGCCGGGACCGCGCCATCGAGGCGCACTGCGTTGAGCCCCTTGGCACGCAGCTGCCGCACGATTTCATCGCTCACCTGATCACGGGCCTCGCGCGCATCGTGCATGGCCTTGCCAGCCTGGCTGTCCGCGCCGGCCATCGACATGACCTTTTGCATCACGCGGCTGTCTACCTTGACCTGATCGGGGTTGGCGTTGAAGGTCTGCACGTAGATGATGTCCGCGTTGCCGGGGAGGGCGGCGGTGCCCTGCGTGATGGTAGTGGCGTTGGCGTAGCCGGCGGCCAGCAGCGCGGCGGCCGTCAGCGTGGCGAGGGTGAAGCGGCGGGCAATGAGGGAGAGTTGGGTGGTTTGCATGGCGAAATCCTGTATCGGTTGGGTTGGAGCGTGTCGGTGCATCGCTGGAACCCAGTATGGGAAAAACCGACCACAGATGCCATGCAGCAAGTATGTCGAGAAATGTCAGGCCGCTGGCCGCAGCGGCAGCGCCACTACGGCTTCGAGGCCGCCGCCGTCACGTGGGCGGAATTGCAGCGAGCCGCCGTGCAGCCGCGCGATGCGCTCCACAATCGCCAGCCCCAGCCCGGTGCCGCCCGAATGACCGCGCGCGTTGTCGCCGCGTGCGAACGGCGCCTTGAGCTGCTCCAACTGCTGCGCGCCGATGCCGTCGCCCCGGTCGCACACCGCCACATAGGCGGTCTCCGCATCGGCCCAGGTGCGCACGGCCAGTCCGGTGCGGCCGTAGACCACCGCGTTCTGCATCAGGTTCATCAGCAGCCGCATCAGGCTCACCGGGCGGTAGTCGAGCGGCGGCAGGTTGCCGATCGACAACTCGAAGCTGTGTCCCAGCCCCGCAAAATCGGACGACAACTGCTGCACCAGCGCGTTGAGGTCGCCCGGCTGGGGCGGCTCGCGCTCGCCGCTGCCGGCGTAGTCCATGAATTGCTGGAGGATGGTGTCGATCTGGTCGAGATAGCTTTCGGTGGAGGCAACGAAAGCGTCGTCGCTGCCGCGTGGCATGGCCATCGCCATGCCCAGGCGCAGCTTGGTCAGTGGCGTGCGGATGTCGTGCGAGATGCCCGCCAGCATCAGCGCGCGGGTGGCTTCCGCCTGGCGCAGGGCGTCGGTCATCTGGTTGAAAGCGGCGCTGACCTGCGCGATTTCCGTGGGGCCGTCCGTGGGGAGCGGCGCGGGCATCTCTCCAGCGCACACGTCGCCTGCGGCGCGGGCGAGGTCCTGCAGGGGCCGGTTCAGGTGGCGCTGGATCAGGTAGCCGGTCAGCGCGGCCAGCATCGCCAGCGCGGTCGAGAGCGCCAGCGCGGCCAGGATGCCGCTGGCGCGGGCATCGGCGGTCATCGGCAGGGAAATCCACGTCGGGGTGTGGGCCACGTGCACGCGGATCCACAGCCGTTCCTCGCCATCGGGGGCGTCGATCTGCCAGCGCACTGGCATGTCGGGCGGCAGGTCGCGGCGCAGGGCGTGCAGGAAGACATCGCGCTGGTAGGTGCGGAACAGTTGCAAGGGGCTGGCGGCGCCGTCCGGCGTGGGCTCCGGCACAGGGTCCGCCGCCTGGGCGTTGAGCCGCGTGGTGACCGCCTGCGCCTCGGCAGGCGGCAGCGCGGCCAGCACGCCATCGAGGGTCTTCACATAGTCCGCAAAGATAATGGCCGCGCGCTCGATACGCGGGCGCTGCACATAGTGGAGCAGTACCGAGAGGGAGCACGCCTGCGTGACGGCCACCAGCGCCACCAGCAGGGCGATATTGCGCGCCAGCAGCGACCGGGGCAGCCGCATCACGCCGCCACGCCGGCCACCAGCATGTAGCCCACGCCCCACACCGTCTTGATGAAACGGGGCTTGGATGGGTCTTCCTCGATGATCTGGCGCAGGCGCAGCACCTGTACGTCGATGCTGCGGTCCAGCGCGTCATGGTCGCGCCCGCGCGCGCGGGCCAGCAGGTTCTCCCGGCTCACGGGCCGGTTGGGCGAGGATCCGAGCGCGTGCAGCAACAGCATCTGGGCCGAATGCACCTCCACGGGATCGCCACGCAGCCGCAGCGTCTGCTGGCCGACATCGAACTCGAATTCGCCGAAGCGCAGCGTCTGCGCGGTGACGGTGGGATCGCCCGACGCGATCCGCTGCCGCCGCAGCAGCGCACGGATGCGGGCGACCAGCTCGTCCGGCACGAACGGCTTGGAGAGGTAGTCATCGGCGCCGGTCTCCAGCCCCAGCACGCGGTCCATGGGATCGCCCTTGGCGGTCAGCATCAGCACGGGCAGCGTGATGCCGTCCGCACGCAACCGCCGGCAGATGGTCAGGCCATCCTCGGGCGCCATCATCAGGTCGAGTACGAGCAGGTCGTAGGGTTCGCGCTGGAGGTAGCGGTCGAGCTGCTTGCCATCGGCCACGGCGCGCACGCGGAAGCCCTGGCTGGTCAGGAAGCGCTGCAACATGTTGCGCAACTCGGCCTCGTCGTCCAGCACGAGGATGCGGTTGACTACCTCCATGGCATGTCTCCGTGACCATCCGTCATGCGGGAACGATACCCGAAGTCATGCGTAGTGTGCGGGCACCCAGACACGTCCGACCCAATGTCCCGGCACCCACACCGCCGGGTGGGGCGGCGGCGCCACATAGACGGCACGCGGCGCCGGGGCGACATAGACAACGTGCGGCGGCGGCATGACGACGACCGCCCCAGCGCCATACCAGCCGGCGAAGGCGGGCGTGGCGGCGGTGACGGTGGCAACGATGAGGGCGGCGGTAGCGGTAACGAAGCTGAGGCGTTTCATGATGAGTCCCTTCCTGGTGAGTTTCAGCCGACCGATGTGCGGCGGCAACGGGACGAAATATAGGAGGGGACGGGGCAGTCCGCGAGGCGCAAACCATGTCGCGGTGTTACACGGCGTGGCGCCGGTCCGTGCATGACATCCGGCGACATATTTCCCGCATGGCGCGGCTGGCGGGCGGCACCTACATTTGGCTCACCGCGACGCAACATCGTCCCGATCCCCAATCGACTACCCCATGAGGCACGCCATGCTGACCCCCACCGCCAACCCCGACCTATCCGTCCAGCGGATAGCCCTCTACGCCACGGTGTTCATCGTCGCCGTCTCGCTCGTCGAAGCCGTGGTGCTCTGGCGCAAGCGCCGGAACTCGAATGCCCCGTTCGACTGGCGGGAGGTCTGGCTGTCGCTGGCCGACCTGGCCGGCCGCAAGCTGTCGGTGCTGCTGCCGCTCTCGCTGGCCACGCCCGTGTTCGCCTTCGCCTGGGATCACCGCCTGTTCACGGTCACGCTCAACAGCGCGCTAATGGTGCTGCTGCTCTTCGTGGGGCAGGAGTTCTGCTACTACTGGTATCACCGCGCCTCGCACCGCGTGCGCTTCTTCTGGGCGACCCACGCGGTCCACCACTCGCCGAACCAGCTCACGCTGGCCTCGGCCTACCGGCTCGGCTGGACCGGCAAGCTTACCGGCACGGCCATCTTCTTCGCGCCGCTGGTCTGGCTGGGTGTGCGGCCGGAAGTGGTGCTGGCCACGCTGATGTTCAACCTGCTCTACCAGTTCTGGCTGCACAACACGTGGGTGCCGCGCCTGGGCTGGCTCGAATACGTGTTCAACACGCCGTCGGCGCACCGCGTGCACCATGCCTCGAATGTGGATTACCTCGATGCGAACTACGGCGGCGTGCTGATCGTGTTCGACCGCCTGTTCGGTACCTATGTGGCCGAGCGTGCCGAAGAGCCGTGCCGCTACGGGCTGGTCAAGCCGTCCCGCACGGTGAACCCGCTGATGAACCAGTTCGAACACTGGATTGGCCTGTTCCGCGACATGGCGGCAGCCCCCAGCCTCGGCGCGGCCCTCGGCTACCTGACCATGCCCCCGGGCTGGCAGCCCGACGGCAAGGGCGAGACCACCGAGAACCTGCGTGCACAGTCTCAGGGTCAGGTCAGCGCCTAGGCTTCCACCATGCCCAGGAACTGCTGCAACTCCGGGGTCTTCGGACGGGCGAAGACCTCGTCCGGCGGCCCGATCTCGTGGACCTTGCCCTGGTGCATGAAGACCACGCGGTCGCACACTTCCCGGGCGAAGCGCATCTCGTGCGTGACCATCAGCAGCGTCATCCCATCGGCGGCCAGCCCGCGCATGACCTGGAGCACCTCGTTGACGAGTTCCGGGTCCAGCGCCGAGGTGATCTCGTCGCACAGCAGCGCAGCGGGCTGCATTGCCAGCGCCCGGGCAATCGCCACGCGCTGCTGCTGCCCGCCGGAGAGTTGATCGGGATGGGCGTCGAACTTGGCCGAGAGGCCCACGCGGGCCAGGTTCAGCTCCGCCAGCTCGCGCGCCCGGGCCTCCGGCACCCCCTTGACGATCATTGGCGACAACATCACGTTGCGCCCCGCGCTCAGGTGCGGAAACAGGTTGAACTGCTGGAAGATCATGCCCACCTTGAGCCGCAGCGCGCGCAGTTGCAGCTCGGTATCGGCCAGATGGGCGCCAGCCACGGTGATGGCGCCGGCGTCGATGGACTCCAGCCCGTTGATGCAGCGGAGCAGCGTGCTCTTGCCCGAGCCGCTCTTGCCGATGATGGCGATGACCTCGCCCGGCTCCACCGACAGCGACACCCCCTTCAGGACCTCGTTGCTGCCGAACGACTTGCGGACCTGGTCAATGGCGATGAGCGGCATGGAATTTCCTCTCCAGCAGTTTGCTGGCTTGCGAAAGGGGCCAGCACAGCGCGAAGTACATCAGCGCCACGGCGGCATAAACGGTGAATGGCTGGAAGCTCGCGTTGACGATCATCGTGCCGGCCTTGGACAGCTCGGTGAAACCGATGATCGACGCGAGCGCGGTGCCCTTGATGACCTGCACGCCAAAGCCGACGGTCGGCGCCACGGCAATGCGCATGGCCTGCGGCAGGATCACGTGGCGCATCTGCTGCACGTAGCTCATGGCCAGGCTGCCGGACGCCTCCCATTGGCCGCGCGGAATCGCCTCCACGCAGCCGCGCCAGATCTCGGCCAGGAAGGCGGCGGTCCAGAGCGTCAGCGCCACGCCGGCGGCGAGCCACGCGGGCACGTCCACGCCGAACAGCGCGAGGCCGAAGAAGGCGAGGAATAACTGCATCAGCAGCGGCGTGCCCTGGAAGATCTCGATATAGGCCCAGGTGGCCCGGCGCAGGAAGGGCCGCTTGCTGGTGCGCATCAGCAGCACCAACAAGCCCACCACGCCGCCGCCGACAAAGGCCACCAGCGACAGCAGGACGGTCCAGCGCGCGGCCAGCAGCAGGTTGCGCACGATGTCCCACAGCGTGAAGTCGATCATCGCGCCCTCCGCGCAAACAGTTGCCGGCCCACGCCGCGCAGCAGCTGGCGCAGCAGCAGCGCCAGCAACAGGTAGATCACGGTGCTCACCAGATAGACCTCGAAGGCGCGGAAGTTGCGGCCCTGGATGAAGTTGGCGGCGTAGGTCAGGTCCTGGGCGGCAATCTGGGAGCAGACCGCCGAGCCAAGCATGACGATGACGATCTGGCTCGACAGCGCCGGCCAGATCTTCTGCAGCGCCGGGCGCAGCACCACATGGCGGAACACCTGCAGCGGCGACATCGCCAGGCTGGCGCCGGCCTCGAACTGGCCGCGTGGCGTGGCGGCCAGCCCGGCCCGAATGATCTCGGTGCCGTAGGCGCCCAGGTTGATCACCATCGCCAGCGAGGCGGCCACCATCTCGGGCAACTGCACGCCCAGGCTGGGCAGGCCGAAGAAGATGAAGAAGAGCTGGATCAGGAACGGCGTGTTCCGGATCATCTCCACATAGGCGCCGACGATGGCGCGCAGCCAAGCCGGCCCCTGCGTCCGGGCCCAGGCGCCGAAGATGGCCACCGCCACGCCCAGCACGCCGCCCGTGAGCGTGAGCTGGGCCGTGACGGCGATGCCCTTGAGCAGGACGTCGGTGTAGTCGAGCACCGACAGGAAATCGAACTGATAGGCCATGGACGGGACCGGTTGCAGCGGGAGGGGAAGCGGTTCAGATCAGAGCTGGGCCGGCAGCGGACGCAGCAGCCACTTGATCGACAGCGAGTTCAGCGCGCCGTCCTTCTTGGCTTCGGCCAGGATGGCGTTCACCTTGGCCTGGAGCGCGGGCTCGTCCTTGTTCATGCCGATAAAGCACGGCGAGTTCTTGATCAGGAACTTGGTCTCGGGCGCCTTGGGCGCATGCTTGGCGATCAGCGCGGCGGCGACCACGTTGCCGGTGGCAATCAGCTGCACCTGGCCGGACAGGAACGCGGAGATCGTCGCGTTGTTGTCCTCGTAGCGCTTGATGGTGGCGTTGGCCGGGGCGATCTTCGACAGCTCCAGGTCCTCCACCGCGCCGCGCGTGACGCCGACGGTCTTGCCGGCCAGGTCGGCGGCGCTCTTCACGGGCATGTCGGCCGGGCCGAACACGCCGTTGTAGAACGGGGCATAAGCTTCGGAGAAGTCCAGCACCTTCTCACGCTCGGGATTCTTGCCGAGGCTGGAGATGATCAGGTCCACCTTGCGGGTCTGGAGGTAGGGCACGCGGTTGGTGCTGGACACCGGCACCAGTTGCAGCTTCACGCCCATCCGCTTCGCCATCAGCGCGGCCACGTCGATGTCCAGGCCCTGCGGCGCCATGTCGGCGCCAATCGAGCCGAACGGCGGGAAGTCCTGCGGCACCGCCACGCGCAGCACGCCGGCCTTGGTGATGTCCGCGAGCGTGTCGGCCTGCGCCGGGCGGGGCAGGGCGGCCACGCAGACGCTGGCGAACAGGCCCAGCAGCAGCGCGCGGCGCGCCTTGGAGAACAGCGGGGTCGATGGAGTCGGGGTCATCGGTCAGTCCTTTTGCAAAGCGGGTGGGTTGGAGCGGGAGGAAGCGGAGATCGGGGGCGCTGGCGCGCGGCCGGAAACCGGCGCCAGGGCATGGCGCAGGCCGGCCAGCGGGTCCGCCGGCACGGCGTCCAGGCTGGCGTGGACTTCGCCGAGGTGGTCGGTCATCAACCGGGCGGCGCGTTCGCCGTCGCCGGCGGCCAGCGCGTTGACGATTTCCTCGTGCTGCGCGCAGGAGCGGCCCGCGTCAGCGGCGGACTGCTGGCGGCTGGCGACGAGCGTGGTGCGCGCGGTCAGGTCGCGCAGGGTATCCACGAGCAGGCCGTGGCCCAGCGCGGCGCACAGGCAGACATGGAAGTCGCCGAGCAGGAAGCTGCGCTCGCCGGCGTCGTCGCCGTCCAGCGCCGCCTTTTCGCGGGCGATATGCACCTTCAGTGTGTGGATGGCCGGCGCGCTGGGCGGCTGGGCCGCGCTGATCTCGCGCAGCAGGCCGGTCTCGATGATGCGGCGGGCGGCAAACGCGGCGCGGATATCGTCGGCGCCGGGTTCGATCAGGTACCAGCCGCGCCGGGCGCTTACGGTCACCATGCCGCGCGCGGCCAGCCGCATCAGCGCCTCGCGCACCAGCGTGCGGCTGACGCCGAACAGCGCGGCCAGTTCCTGCTCGCCCAGGCGCGAGCCCGGCAGCAGCTTTTGCGCGAGCATGGCCTCGGTGATGCGCTGGGCAATGTCGGCGGAGGGTTTTTCTTGGATGTCGCTCACGGGCATTCCTATTGCAAGTGGTATGCCAGCTTTGTATGCAAGACTTGTGAGCAAACATGGGGCGCAAGGGGCCGGTCAGCCCCCATCGGCGCCGGCATCGGCCCCAACAGGGTGCATGACCGGCCGCGCGTGGTGCACGCAGCCGGTTGATCTTTGGGGGAAGCCCCGGGGCTTACGCCTTGAGCTTGCGGTCCGCCGGGGCCGGCAGGAACTGGCCGGTCCAGATATCCGCCACGGACAGGCCGGGCTTCATCCCGAACGCGCCGACCGTCTCGTCGATGGTGG
Source organism: Cupriavidus sp. 05T42 (assembly GCF_056396345.1). NCBI lineage: Bacteria > Pseudomonadati > Pseudomonadota > Betaproteobacteria > Burkholderiales > Burkholderiaceae > Cupriavidus > Cupriavidus sp. 05T42. The sequence continues at coordinate 88,425 of NZ_JBFTLH010000003.1, read as the reverse complement.
CCTGCAGCCGTGCCTGGGTGGCGGCGCCCCAACCGTCGCGCAGCGTATCGGGGGTGCGCATCGACCCGTCGACAATCAGCTTCAGCCGTTCGAATTCCAGCGTCTGGTCGGCCAGCGGCTCGCGCGCCTTGACGGCGGCGGCGCCGGCCTGCGGGTCGGCCATGGCCTCGATCCAGCCGCGCGTGGAGGCCTTGACGAAGGCCTTCATGGCGTCCGGGTGCTCGGCCATGCTCTTCGGGTTGGCCACCAACCCGTTGCCGTACGATTTCATGCCGTAGTCGGAGAAGCGGAACACGCTGAGCTTCTCCGGGCCCATGCCGCGCGCCTTGAGGTTGAGCAGGCCGGTGAAGTAGAAGTAGGCCACGGCGTCGAAGTCACCCTTGACGAAGCGGGTGTCGCCGATATCCGGCGTGGCGCTCTCCCATTTGATCGAGGACGGGTCGAAGCCCTGCGCCTTGGCGAACACCGGGAACAGCTTGCGCGAGGCGTTGAACGGCTGGCCGAGGATGGTTTTGGCCGCCAGATCGCCCGGCTTGCGGATCGGGCCGTCCTTGCGCACGATCACGGCGTTCGGGTTCAGGTCGTACTGGATGGCCACCGCCTTGAGCGCGGCGGCGGGGTTGGCGGCGTTGAATTCGAGCATAGCGGCCAGATCCGCCGAGGCGCAGTCGTAGGCGCCGCCCGCCACGAGGCTGATGGCCGAAGCCGAGCCGTTGCCGGTGTCGATCACCACGTCGAGCCCGGCGTCCTTGTAGTAGCCGCGCTGCTGGGCCAGCAGGAAGCCGGCGCCGGACGCCTCGACCTTCCAGCCGAGGTTGAACTTGAACTTCTGCAGGCTGCCGGCGGCGCGCACGAAGGCGGGGGCGGCGATCAGCGACGACACAGCGGTGGCGGCGGTGGCATGGAGAAAGGAACGGCGGCGCATGGGAAAGCTCTCCGGAAAATGGGTGTGGGAACACGCGGCGAGCAATTTCCGGGCGGCCCGACATGGCGAGGCGGGCCGCTGAACGCTTCTACTCTCCTGGCCACCGGTTCAGCAGGTTCCGTGCCACGGCCCCGGCGCCGGGCGGGCCGTGTGGCGCACCGCAATGTTTCATGCCATGCGCCATGGCGGCGCATTGGCGATGCATCGGCGCCCCGGCTGGGCGAACATCGGCGCGATGGCTTGCCGGCGCCGCCTTATCCGACTAAGGTTTCGGCCCATGACGAAGACGACTGACAACACGCCACGGGTTGCCGTGGTGGGCGCCGGCATTGTGGGCTGCTGTATCGCGCTGGCGCTGCGCAAGCGCGGCGCCGACGTGACGCTGATCGACCGGGACGCCCCCGCGCAGGGGTGCAGCTACGGCAATTCGGGCGCCATCAGCGTGAGTTCGGTGGCGCCGCTGGCCATGCCGGGCGTGCTGGCCTCGCTCCCCAAGATGCTGTTCGATCCGGAAAGTCCGCTCCATCTGCGGCTGGCCTACCTGCCCACGGCGGCGGCGTGGCTGACGCGCTTCGTCCTCTCGGCCGCGCCGGGGCGCGTGGCGGAGTCGGCGGCAGCGCTGGCCGCGCTCCACGCCAACGCCGGGGACCGCCACGAGGCGCTGGCGCGCGAAGTCGGCGTGCCCGAGCTGTTCATGCGGCGTGGCCATCTGCATCTTTATCCCGATGCTGCCGCGCTTGAGGCGGATGCGGCGGCGTGGCAGCTGCGCGAGCGCTTCGGCTTCCGCTTCGAACGGCTGGACCGGGCCGGCATCGAGGCGCTCGAGCCCGGCGTGGCGCCGCGCTACCAGGCGGGCGTCTTTCTGGCCGACCACGCCACCATCCGCAACCCGGCGCGCTACACGGAGGCGATTGCCGCGGCCTTCGTCGCGCGCGGCGGCCGGATCGTGCGCGACGAGATTCGCGGGATGCGCCGGCAGGACGGGGAATGGCTGCTGAGCGGTGCGGAAGGCCGCCACACGGCGGACCACGTGGTGGTGGCGGCGGGCGCCTGGTCGCGCCGGCTGCTGGACCCGCTGGGCGTGCGGCTACAGCTGGAGAGCCAGCGCGGCTATCACGTGCAGTTCACCAACCGGCACGACGCGGTGTCGCGCACCGTGGTGCTGACCGATCGCAAGATCTTCGTCACGCCGATGGAGGGCGGGCTGCGCGTGGGCGGCACGGTGGAGATCGCCGGGCTGGCGGCGCGGCCCGATCCGAAGCGCGCGGCCATCCTCGAACGTATTGCGCGGGAGACATTCAAGGGGCTCGAAGACGCCCACGTCACCACCTGGATGGGCCACCGGCCCTGCATGCCGGATTCGGTGCCCGTGGTGGGACCGGCCGACGGCCAGCCCGGCCTCTGGCTGGCGGTAGGCCACGGCCACCTGGGGCTGACCGACTCGGTCAACACGGCCGACCGGATCGCCGATGCGTTAATCCGTTAATCCGTTGGTGCATTAATACTTTGATACAGGGACGCCCTTGACCTCCGGCCGACCGGCATCCTAAAAATTAGACAGTTCCGTTCCTCTCGAAGGGTACCGTCGTGAAGATCTCGATACATCGTCGTGGTGTACGCGCTCTTTTCGTCGCGCACACACACCCGCTGGAAAACATCCCGCCCGCCATGCTCGCCTGGCTCGGTCCGCCCGAGCGGGTGGAGTCGTGCGATTTCGATCCCCACACGCCGCTGACCGGCCTTAGCGCCACCGAGGTCTGGAGTGCGCTGCAGCGTGACGGCTACTGCGCGGTGGACGAATGCCGCATCCTGGCCGAGGCGCGACACCGGCATCCGGTGTCGGCGCCCCAGCCGTGGGACTAGGGGCTCAGGCCCTCAGGCGGACAGGTCGGGCATCCGCCCGAGCAGCTTGTCGAGCGTGACCGGGTAGTCGCGCACGCGCACGCCGGTGGCGTTGAAGACCGCGTTGGCGATGGCGGCCCCCACGCCGCAGATGCCCAGCTCGCCCACGCCCTTGGCCTTCATCGGCGAGGACATCGGGTCGGTTTCGTCGAGGAACACCACCTCCTGCGGGCCGATGTCCGCATGCACGGGCACCTCGTAGCCGGCCAGGTCGTGGTTGATGAAGCAGCCCAGCCGCTTGTCAACCGCCAGCTCCTCCATCAGCGCCGCGCCCACGCCCATCGTCATCGCGCCGATCACCTGGCTGCGGGCCGACTTCGGGTTGAGGATGCGCCCGGCGGCGCAGACCGCCAGCATGCGGCGCACGCGGATCTCGCAGGTGTCCGCATCCACGCCGACTTCCACGAAATGGGCGCCGAAGGTGGATTGCTGGTAGCGGCGCGTGAGGTCGCCGAACTCGATGGTGTCTTCGGCCACGATGTCGCCGCGCGCGGCCACGGTGGCCAGCGGCACGGCGCGCCCGCCCGGGTTGTTGCCGCCGGCGCGGACCCGGCCGTTCTCGAACACGGCCGTGGCGGCATCAAGACCGGCCTGCGTGGCAATCGCCTCGCGCAGCTTCACGCACGCGGCGTAGACGCCGGCGGTGGAGCTGTTGCCGCCCCACTGGCCGCCCGAGCCGGACGAGACCGGGAAGGTCGAGTCGCCCAGCCGCACGATGACCTTGTCGATCGGCAGGCCCAGCATTTCGGCGGCAGTCTGGGCGATGATGGTGTAGCTGCCCGTGCCGATGTCGGTCATGTCGGTTTCCACGGTCACCATGCCGCGCTTGTCCAGCCGCACGCGCGCGCCGGACTTGGCCACCTGGTTGTTGCGGAACGCCGCCGCCACGCCCATGCCCACCAGCCACTGGCCGTCGCGCACCGCGCCGGGGCGCGTGGCGCGGCCCTTCCAGCCGAAGCGCTCGGCGCCGATGCGCAGGCAATCGACCAGACGCCGCTGCGAGAACGGGCGCTCGGGCTTCTCCGGGTCCACCTGGGTGTCATTGCGTACGCGGAATTCCACCGGATCGAGGCCGAGCTTGCCGGCCATCTCATCCATGGCGATCTCCAGCGCCATCATGCCGGGCGCCTCGCCGGGCGCGCGCATGGCGTTGCCTTCCGGCAGGTCCAGCGCGGACAGCCGCAGCGCGGTCATGCGATGGGCGCCGGCGTAGAGCAGGCGCGTCTGCTGCACCGCGTTCTCGGGCTTCACGCCGTCGATGTCGCCGGACCAGCTTTCATGGCCGATGGCGGTCAGCCGGCCGTCACGCCCGGCGCCGAGGCGGATGCGCTGGATCGTGGCGGGCCGGTGCGGCGTGTTGTTGAAGATCAGCGGGCGCGTCAGTGCCACCTTCACGGGCCGGTGTACCGCCCGCGCGCCGAGGGCGGCGAGCACGGCATCGGCGCGCACGAACAGCTTGCCGCCGAAGCCGCCGCCGATAAAGGGCGAGATCAGGCGCACGTTGTCCTTCGGCACGCCGAGCGTCTGGGCGAGGTCGCCCCGGCTCCAGTCGATCATCTGGTTGGAAGTCCACACCGTGAGCTGGTCGCCGGTCCAGCTCGCCATCGACGCATGGGGCTCCATCATCGCGTGGGCCTGGTCGGGGGTGGAGTAGGTGCCGTCCAGCTGCACCGGGGCCGCCGCGAAGGCGCCGGGGAAATCGCCCCGGGCCGATTCGGGCGTGCCGGACTTCGGGCGCGTGGCCCCGTCGCGTGAGGCGGCGAGGTCGAAGCTGCCGCGCTCGCGTTCATAGCGCACCCGCACCAGCTGCGCGGCGGCGCGTGCCTGCTCGAAGGTCTCGGCCACGACCAGCGCGATGGCCTGATGGTAGTGCTGCACCTCCGGGCCGCCCAGCAGCCGCGCGTTATTGAAGCGGCCCTTGCCGAGCGTGCCGGCGTTGGCGGCGGTGACGATGGCCAGCACGCCCGGCGCGCGGTGCGCGGCGTCGGTGTCGATGCCGGCGATGCGGCCCTTGGCGATGCCGGCGCCCACCACGTAGCCATAGGCGGCGTTGCGGGCAACGTCGTGCCATTCATAGGCGTAGCGGGCGACGCCGGTGGTCTTGAGCGGGCCGTCGATGCGGTTGAGCGGCTGGCCGACCACCTTGAGCTGGTCGATCGGATTGGTGGTGGCGGGCGTGTCGAATTTCATCGGAGCGTCCTTGTTTCCGTTCGGTCAGCGCTTGGCCTGCAGCAGCACGGCGCCGAGCGTGCGCTCGGCCAGCGCCACCTTGAAGGTGTTCTCGGGCGTGGGCGTGGCGCCTTCCAGCAGGCGCTGCGTGACGGCGCGCGCGCCCCGCGGCAGGTCCGCCTCGGCGGCTTCCACGCGCCACGGCTTGTGCGCCACGCCGCCCAGCGCCACGCGGCCGGTGCCGTCGCGCTGGACGATGGTAGCCACCGAGACCAGCGCGAACGCGTACGAGGCCCGGTCACGCACCTTGCGGTAGGCGTGCACGCCGCCGAGCGGACGCGGCAACGTGACGGCCGTGATCAGCTCGCCGGGCAGCAGCGCGGTCTCGATATGCGGCGTGTTGCCAGGCAGGCGATGGAAATCGGCAATCGGGATGACGCGCGCGGCGCCATTCGGCTGGACGGTTTCCACGGAGGCGTCGAGCAGGCGCATGGCCACGGCCATATCGCTCGGATGGGTGGCGATGCACGCCTCGCTCACGCCGATCACCGCGTGCTGGCGCGTGACGCCGCCGATGGCCGAGCAGCCGCTGCCCGGCGTGCGCTTGTTGCACGGCAGGTTGGTGTCGTAGAAGTAGGGGCAGCGGGTGCGTTGCAGCAGGTTACCGGCCGTGGTGGCCTTGTTGCGCAACTGGCCCGAGGCGCCGGCCAGCAGCGCGCGGGACAGTACGCCGTAGTCGCGCCGCACGCGGGTATCGGCGGCCAGGTCGGTATTGCGCACCAGCGCGCCCACGCGCAGGCCGCCCTCGGCGGTGGGCTCGATCTTGTCGAGCCGCAGGCCGTTCACGTCGATCAGGTGCGAGGGGGACTCGATGCCGAGCTTCATCAGGTCGAGCAGGTTGGTCCCGCCCGCGATAAAGCGGCTGTCCGGCGTGCGCGCGGCGGCTGCGGCGGCCTCCGCCGGGGTCTTGGCGCGTTCGTAGCTGAAGGGATTCATGCCTGCCTCCCGGCCACTTCGGTCATGGCGTCGGCGATGTTGGCGTAGGCGCCGCAGCGGCAGATATTGCCGCTCATGCGCTCGCGGAACTCCACCACGGTCATCTGGGGCCGCGCGTTGAGGTCGGCGCTGACATGGCTGGGAATGCCCTGGCGGATCTCGTCGAGCACAGCCACGGCGGAGCAGATCTGCCCCGGCGTGCAATAGCCGCACTGGTAGCCGTCATGCTTGACGAAGGCGGCCTGCATCGGATGCAGGCTGTTGGGCGTGCCCAGGCCCTCGATGGTGGTGACCTTGCCCCCGTCGTGCATCACGGCCAGCGACAGGCAGGCGTTGATGCGCCGCCCATCGGCCATCACCGTGCAGGCGCCGCACTGGCCGTGGTCGCAACCCTTCTTGGTGCCGGTGAGGTGCAGGTGCTCGCGCAGGGCATCGAGCAGCGTGGTGCGGGTGTCCAGCTTGAGCGTGTGGCGGCGCCCATTGACGTCGAGCGTGACGCTGGCCACCACGGGCGGGCGGCTGGCGTTGGGGGAGGGCGAGGGGGTGTTTACATTAGTGGGGCTGTCCTGCGCCTGGGCGGCTGGCACGGCCGCTGCGGTGGCCGATGCCGCGCCCGCCTTGAGCAGGTCACGCCGTGACATTCTGATGTCGCCGAAATCTTCCATGGGGGGCATCCTTGTTTTGTGGACTTTCGGGCAAGGCAAACCGGAATGATAGGAGGCGTGGCCCACAAAGGGTAGACGCAGGAATCTGCATACACTTGTTAGCTGTGCTCATGAATGCAGGCCATCGGCGCCCGTCACAGCTCCGGTGGCAGCAGGCAGACCATGCTGCCGCAGGCCGCCTCGATCCGTTGGCGGAGGTACCGGATCACGCCCGTGGCGCGTGCCGACAGGGGCCATTCGGCACGATGGATCCACCACAGCGTGTCCACCACCGGCGGACCGCATTCGGCCACCTTGACCGGGCGGGTGCGCTCCCACGCCTCGCGGGCGAAGCGTGGCACCACGGTGAAGCCGAGCCCCCGCGCCACCGGCTCGTGCAGCATGCCAATCTGGTTGCTGAAGCCGCGCCTAGGCAGGTGGAACGCCCCTGGGTTGCCGGGAAAGCGCCGACTCAGCAGCCGGTTGGCCATCGCCTGGCCTTCGGCATGGTCGATGAAGCCGATGCGCACGAGATCGTCCCAGCTATGGACTTCCTCGTCGGGCGGGATCACCAGTTCCAGCGGTTCCTCGATGAACGGCGTGGCCGTCAGGCGCGTGTCGTCCGGCTTGAGCGTGACGATGCCGAGTTCGTAGCGGTTGTGCAGCACCGCCTCCAGCACCTCGGTATCGGGCGCGAAGCGGTGCCGCACGGCCAGCCCGGGATGCTCCTGCTGGAGGTCCAGCAGCATCGGGTAGATAAATAGGCCGATGCTCCCTGGCGTGATCAGCGCCACCTCGCCCTGTGTGGCATCGGCGTCGGAGAGCCGCGAGGCCAGCCGCTCATGCGCCTGGTTCACCTCGGCGCAGTATTCGAGCAGCGCCGCGCCCGCCGGGGTCAGTTCCAGGGCGCGGGGGCGCCGGATCAGCAGTGATCCATACATCTCTTCGAGATGCCTTACGTGTTGACTGACGGCGGCCTGGGTCAGCCCGAGGCGGTCTGCCGTGCGCGTGAAGTTGCCCAGCTCGGCCAGGGTGGCGAAGGACTTCAGCCATTGCGGGTTCACCATCATGGATTCACCATAACAAACTCTTATTGCGACGATAATTGCCAGATAGTTTTCATTATAGCGGCGCCCGCCTACGATTGGCACCCTCGACAACACCCCCGGAGCCATCCGATGAGCGACGCCGCTTTGTTCACCCCCTTCACGCTGAAAGACGTCACGCTGCGCAACCGCATCGCCATTCCGCCGATGTGCCAGTACAGCGCCGTCGACGGTGTCACCAACGACTGGCATCTGGCGCATTACACCGGGCTGGCGCGTGGCGGTGCGGGCCTGGTGATCGTCGAGGCCACGGCCGTGTCGCCGGAAGGCCGCATCTCCCCGGGTTGCACCGGCCTGTGGAACGACGAGCAGATGGCCGGCATGGCGCGCATTGCCGCCGCGATCAAGGCCGGCGGTGCCGTGGCCGGCATCCAGATCGCCCACGCCGGCCGCAAGGCCAGCGCCAACCGGCCCTGGGAAGGCGACGACCATATCGCCGAAGACGATGCGCGCGGCTGGCCGACCATCGCCCCGTCTGCCGTGCCGTTCGGCGCCCACCTGCCCAAGGTGCCGAAGGCGATGACGCTCGACGACATCGCCCGCGTGCAGGCCGACTTCGTGGCCGCCGCCAAGCGCGCGCTGGAAGCCGGCTTCCAGTGGCTTGAGCTGCACTTCGCGCACGGCTACCTCGCCCAGAGCTTCTTCTCGCGCCACGCCAACCAGCGTACCGATGGCTATGGCGGCGACGTGGCCGGCCGCAGCCGCTTCCTGCTGGAAACGCTGGCCGCCGTGCGCGAAGTCTGGCCGAAGAACCTGCCGCTGACCGCGCGCTTTGGCGTGATCGAATATGACGGCGACGACGCCCGCACGCTCGACGAATCGATCCAGCTGACCCGTGCGATGCGCGAGGGCGGGCTCGACATGCTCAATGTCAGCGTCGGCTTCACCATCCCCGACGCGCAGATCCCGTGGGGCCCGGCCTTCCTGGCCCCGGTGGCCGAGCGCGTGCGCCGCGAGGCCGGCCTGCCGGTGGCGGCGTCGTGGGGCATCGACAATCCGGCCATTGCCAACCAGGCCGTTGCCGATGGCCAGATCGACCTCGTCATGGTGGGTCGCGCGCTGCTGTCCAACCCGCACTGGCCCTATCAGGCGGCCATGGCGCTGAACGTGGAACGCCCGTCGTGGGTGCTGCCGGCGCCGTATGCGCACTGGCTCGAGCGCTACCGGGTGCAGCAGTAAGGCGGATCCCGGCGGCGCGGCTTGAAGCGCCGCCGATCATCCCCATCTAGGCGCCTTTGCCGCCCTCAACCCGATCGACGCATGTACAAGAAAGGCTCCGTCCTAGAACTTCAGTTTTCCCCGCAACGCCTGAACGATGGCGCTGGTGATCCGTTCTGGATCGACTTCACGCTGGAGGAGACCCAGGCGCTGATGGCGAGGCTCCAGGGTCACATGGCCGATCTGGCGAGCGCCACGGCCGCGCCGCTGGTCTTCAGTCTCGATGACCCCGAAACCAGCCAGGACGCCCCCGCCAGCGCCGGGAAGCCAGCGGCCCCCGAAGCGGAATTCAAGCAATGGGTGTGCATCATCTGCGGCTGGGTCTACGACGAAGCGGCCGGCCTGCCCGAGGACGGCATCGCGCCCGGCACGCGCTGGGAAGACATTCCGGACGACTGGCGCTGCCCCGAGTGCGACGTGGGCAAGGAAGACTTCGCGATGGTGGAGTTCTGAGCGGTCCGAGCTGATCAGTACCTGAAATGAAAAACAGGGCGGGAATGCATCCCCGCCCTGTTTTTTTTGGCTTTTCCCCTCAGGCGGTGGCGCCTACCACGGCACGCTGTACAGCAGTGTCGGCGCGGCCAGGATCGACACGGTTGCGGGCGTCAGCGGCGTCAGCGCACCGGTCACGCCGATAACGTACTGGCGGATTTCGAGGCTGCTGGCATTCGGCACATAAAGGAAGCGCCCGGTCGGGTCGATCGTCGGCGCGCCGGGAAGGGTGCCCGCGGCAACGGTGGGCTGGGGCATCGCCACCAGCGTGCCATCGGCGGCGATCGTGTACTGCGAGATCCTGCCGGATGCCGGGCTCGTGGCGTACAGGTAGCGGCCCGAAGGGTCGATGCTGAGGTGCTGTGGCTGCCCGTCGGTGGCAATGAGCACGGCCGGCAGGGGCGTCACATTGCCTGCACCGTCGACGCGATACTCCATGATTCGGTTATTGATGGGGTCCGCCACATACAGATAGCTCTTGGAAGGATGCATCGCCAGCGCTGACGGCGCCACAGCCAGGGCGAGATGGCTGCTGGAGGTCAGCGAGCCATCCGGGGCGATCGCAAAGACGTCGAACCCCGGTGTGGCGGACGAGCTGGCAATCAGGTACTGGCCATCGGGCGTAGCGACCATCCTATCGGGCCGGAAGGTCGTCCCAATCGGGGTCGTCGGGGTCGTCATGTTGCCGAGGACATCGAGAGTGGCGGTGCGGATGTTGAATACGTCACTTCCCACGAAGAGGAACCGTCCGAGGGGGTCGCGCAACAGGCTGGTGGGCGTGCCGCCGTAGGCCCAGTTCCCCGCGCTGCTGATCCACGTGCCGTCCGCGGCCACGTCGAACTTGTACGTCCATCCGCTCGTCGTCGAAAAGTACAGCGTTCTCAAGCTGTCGTCATAGGCCATGGCGATCGGATCCCCGCTGTAGCCATAGGCATTGCCGGAAATGACCAGCTGGCCGTCCGACATCACGCTGTAGACGTCCGTCCGCGTGGCGAAGGCGGCCGGCATGTAGAGGGTGCCAATCGGCTGCGAGGTGCAGATCACTGCGATATTCGTGACGTTGGCGGCGGCCACCGTGCCGGAGCTGTTCACCACGGTACAGGTCTGCCCGAGTGGCAGGGTGTTGATGGTGACATTGAAGGTGCCGCCCGTCGGAAGGGCGGTCGGCATGGTGAATCCGCCGTTCTCGGAAATCGTGAGGAAGTCCGTGCCGTTGTTGGCCAGGGTGACCTGGCTCGACAGACCCGCCACGGTGCCGCCCACACTGTATGTGGTCGTGGCGCAAACCACGTCCACCGAGGCAATGTCCGCGATGACCGCGCTGCCTTGGTGCCCATTCACGGTGCAGGTCTGGTCGGCCGGCTGGGCGGATACCGTTACGAGGTAGCTGCCGTTGTAGGGCACGGGTGTCGGAAAGCTGAACGTGCCATTCGCGCTCAGGGTCAGGGTATCCGCGCCATTGTTGTGCAGGACGACCGACTGCCCGCCAGCCAGTCCGCTGACCTTGCCACCGACGGTGAAGCGAGTGGTGGCACAGACCACGGCGATATTTGTGACCGCTGCGGTCACACCGGCCCCGGCGCCGCCTGCCACCGAGCAGACCTGTCCGGCCGGCTGCTGGGCGATGGTGACCGCGTAGCCGCCGTTATGCGCCACGGGCGTGGCGAAGGTAAAGCTGCCGTCGGCGGACAGCGTCAGCGCATCCTGCCAGTTGTTTTGGAGCACCAGTTGGCTGCCGGCGGCGAGGCCGGCGAGGGTGCCGCCAATGGCGTACGGGCCGGGTGGGGCCGGCACTGTGGGCGCCGTGGGCACTGCCGGTGCCTCGGTGGATTCGTCCGCCGCGCATCCGCCCAACAGCAGGGCGGTGAACAGCGCGAGGCATGGCAGAAAGGCGGCTTGTACGCGCAAAGGCCGCGCGGCGTGGCGCCAGCGCAGGAGATGGCTCATGATTGGACCCGTTTGTGATTATTGTTGATAAGTCAAGCGACAGAAACGTAGCAAGAAAACCGGCGTGAATCAATACGGCGCGATCCATCCCCGCTTCGTGTTGGACGCTGAAATGAAAAAACCCCTTGCACAGCGGTGCAAGGGGTTTGCGGACCGGTCTGGCAAGGCCTACGCCGCCAGTTGCTGCGGCGCCACGCCGAAGTGCGGATGCCGGGAGAACAGGTCGGCCGCCCAGTTCACGAAGACCCGCACTTTCGCCGACAGGTGGCGGTTCTGCGGGTACATCGCCGAAATCGGTAATTCCTCGGTCTGCCAGTCACCCATGACCTCGACCAGCCGGCCGCTCTGGACGTAGGGCTCCGCCATTGCCCGCGAAATCTGGGCGATGCCGTGGCCTTCCAGCGCGCAGCCGATGTAGACATCGGCGTCGTTGGTGGAGATGGCCGAGGGCAGCAGGATCTCGCTGCTCTCGCCGCCGCGTGACAACGTCCACGGCATTTCGCGGCCGTGCCGGTTGGACAGATAGTTGATGGCCTTGTGCTGCGCCAGCTCGGTCAGGTCGGCGGGTGTGCCAAAACGCCGCAGGTAGATCGGCGAGGCAAAGAACGCCAGTTTGACCTGGCCCAGGCGCCGCGCCACCATCGCCTCATCCAGCGAGCCCACGCGCAGCACCAAGTCCACGCCTTCCTGGAGCAGATCGATCGGCTTGCCGTTGATGGTCAGCTCGAGCTTCAGTTCCGGGTAGGCATTGTAGAAGTCGTGCAGGTGGGGAATCAGCACCATCCGCGCGAGAGCCGCCGTGGTATCTACGCACAGCGTGCCCCGTGGCGAGTTGTTGTGGCGCGTCAGTGACTGTTCAGCTTCCTCCACGTCCGCGAGAATGCGCACGCAGCGTTCGTAATAGGCGGCGCCGTCCGTGGTCACGCTGATACGCCGCGTGGTCCGGTGCAGCAGCTTGACGCCGAGATGGGTCTCCAGGTTCTGGATCAGGCGGGTGAGCGTGGCTTTTGGCAGGTCCAGGGACTCCGCCGCGCGCGCAAAGCTGCCGACATCCACCACCCGAGTGAATGCCTGCATAGAGACAAGACGATCCATGATGTTGCTTCCGAAAGGGGTGAGACCGGGGGCTACGTTCCGAAGGATGGTGTCTGGCGGGAGTGGGGTCGCGCATGTCAAGTGCGTGCCCTGGGTTTGCTGCCGGCGGTCCGCCAGTGGCGGCCGGAGCGGGGATGGGTGGAGGTCTGGGGGCTCGGTGGCGGGCGCGGTTCCCCAACCGTGCGTGCACCGAGGACCGGAGTGAATCACATTTCCGGTGTCCTTGCCAAGCGTGTGGTTTCACTTCTCGCAACACTCTGGCGATTATTCCACTCCAGAAACAGTGCGTTGGCAATCTCCAGCTTTATCCCAATCGGGTCAATCACCATAATTCGTTGCATCGCAACACAGTATCGACGGCCCGTGCAGGCGTCGTAACCACCATGTCAAAGACCGTGAATCCCATCACCCCCGCCGTGAAACCGGCTGCAGGCAAGGGAGAAGCGCGCGCTGAGCAATACATGGTGGCGAGCGGCGACCGCGAGATCAAGGTCTGCGTGGCCTATCCCGCCGGGTATGCACCGGCGGCGGGCAGCACCGAGTTGCTGCCGTGGCTGGTGTACCTGCACGCGGGCGGTTTTGTCGAAGGTGGCGTGGAAGCGGCACAGGCATTGGCGCGGGATCTGGCGAAGTCGGTCCCGGCCGTGGTGGTGACGCCGGCGTATTCGCTGGCGCCTGACCATCCGTTTCCGGCCGCGCCGGAAGATGCGGTGAATACGGCGGTCTGGGTGCTCAAGCACGCCAAGAAGCTGAAGGTGGACAAGCTGCGCTTCGCGCTGGTCGGCGAGGAAGCCGGCGGCAATCTCGCGATTGCGCTGGCGCAGATGCTGCGTGACCGCGGCCTGCCGCAGCCCGCCGGGCAATGGCTGATCCGCCCCGTAACGGACCCGTGCCTCCAGCACGCGTCGATGTGCACGACCGGCCAGGTGCCGATGGAGATGCTGCGCCGCCTGGCCTGCAACTATCGTGATTACCTGCCCACGCCGGCCGCCAGCGTGCACCCGTATGCGGCACCGGCCATGGCATCGCGCCTGGTGGGGCTGCCGTCCACGCTGGTGCAGGTGGCCGAGAAAGATGCGTTGCGCGCCGAGGGCGAAGCCTTCGCGGCAAAACTCGTCAAGGCGGGCATTCCGGCCCGCACCCTGATCATGCCCGGCGCCTGTGGCGACGGGGTGGAAGAATCCCATGAGCAGTGCCAGGCATGGGTCAACGAAGGTGCGCGGTTCTTGCGCGAGTGTTTTGCGCAAACCGACGATACCTCATCACCGGCCGAACGCCGGCCCGGCGCTCAAGGAGCCTGAGCGACCGGAGCAAGTTAGCCAGCGCCCTTTGAGGCTGGCAGCGGTAGTGGCATAGCCCCGTCCATCCAGGCGGGGACGAACCCTTGTTTCCCATTTTTCCGGGCCTTCCAGCCCGGCGGGGGGCGTTCGGCCTTTTGCTTTTCCAGTTGAAGAAAACCCGACGAACACGGAGTGAAGAAAAATGAATCATCAGTCTCGACGCACGCTGATCGCCATTGCCATCGTGGCAATCCTGGGCGCCGGCGTGGCGACCTCGGTTCTGCGTCCCTGGCACGGCGGGGAAGCACAGGCCAACCCGGCACCGTCCGCCCCTGCGGTGGAAGTGGCGGCGGCTGTGGGGCAGACCATCACCGAATGGGATGAATTCTCGGGCCGCATCGAGGCCGTGGACCGCGTGGAGATTCGTCCGCGCGTCTCCGGCACCATCGACACGGTGCATTTCCGCGAAGGCTCCATCGTGAAGAAGGGCGATCCGCTGTTCACGATCGACCCGCGTCCCTATGCGGCCGAAGTGGCCCGTGCCGACGCCGCGCTGAACGCGGCCCAGGTGCGCGCCAGCCACGCGCAGAGCGAAAAGGTACGCGCCCAGCGCCTGCTGGATGACAACGCCATTTCGAAGCGCGAGTTCGACGAGCGCATCAACGCTGCCAGCGAGACCACCGCCGACGTGCGTGGCGCGCAGGCTGCGCTGGAAGTGGCGCGCCTGAACCTGAGCTACACGCGCATCGTTGCACCGGTTTCGGGCAAGGTGTCGCGTGCGGAAATCACGGTGGGCAACCTCGTGGCGGCGGGTGCGGCTTCGCCGCCGCTGACCACGGTGGTGTCGGTCTCGCCGGTGTACGCGAGCTTCGACGTGGACGAGCAGAGCTACCTGCGCTACACGGCGCCGGGCGCCGGCGGCGGCAAGAACGACCTGCCGGTGTTCGTCGGCCTGGCCAACGAGGACGACTACCCGCACAAGGGCAAGATCCACTCGGTGGACAACCGCCTCGATACGCGCAGCGGCACCATCCGCGTGCGCGCGGTGTTCGACAACGCCGACGGCCGCCTGCTGCCGGGCCTCTATGCCAAGGTCAAGCTCGGGGGCGGCACGCCGCACCCGGCGGTGCTGATCAATGACCGCGCCATCGGCACGGACCAGGGCAAGAAGTTCGTGCTGGTGGTGGACAAGGCCAACAAGCTGGTCTACCGCGAGGTGAACCTCGGGCCGTCGTTCGAAGGGCTGCGCGTGATCCGCAAGGGTCTGCAGCCGGGCGAGAACATCGTCGTGAATGGCCTGATGCGCGTGCGTCCGGGCGATACCGTGGCGCCGAAGCCGGTGGCCATGGCCTATCGCAGCGAACTCGAACCGCGTGGCACCACGCCGGACCGCAAGCAGGCTGCCGAGGACAAGGCGGGCCAGGCCGACAAGCCTGCCGAAGCCGCAGCGGCCAAGACCGTGAGCTGAGCACTACCCCGCAGTACGCACAGGTAGCTTAATTTTTTCTCCCTTGCAGCATATGGCGTCCGCTCCGGCGGACGGCCAGGGGGAGTGCTTTCGCCGAGACCAAGATGAATCTCTCGAAATTCTTTATCGATCGCCCGATCTTCGCGGGCGTGTTGTCGGTGCTGATCTTCCTGATCGGCGCCATCTCGATGTTCAAGTTACCGATCTCGGAGTATCCCGAGGTGGTGCCGCCGTCGGTGGTGGTGCGCGCGCAGTTCCCGGGCGCCAACCCGAAGGTGATCGCCGAAACGGTGGCCACGCCGCTGGAAGAGCAGATCAATGGCGTCGAGGACATGCTCTACATGAACTCGCAGGCCAACAGTGACGGCAACCTCACGCTGACGGTGACCTTCAAGCTCGGCACGGACCCGGACAAGGCCCAGCAGCTGGTGCAGAACCGCGTCTCGCAGGCCGAGCCGCGCCTGCCCGAGGACGTGCGCCGCCTGGGTATCACGACCGTCAAGAGCTCGCCCGACCTGACCATGGTGGTCCACCTGGTCTCGCCGAACGACCGCTACGACATGACGTACCTGCGCAACTACGCGCTGATCAACGTGAAGGACCGCCTTGCGCGGATCCAGGGCGTGGGTCAGGTGCAGATGTTCGGCGCGGGCGATTACTCGATGCGCGTGTGGCTGAACCCGGAGAAGATCGCCGAGCGCCATCTTGCCGCGTCCGACGTGGTCAAGGCCATCCGCGAGCAGAACGTGCAGGTGGCAGCCGGTGTGATCGGCCAGTCGCCGTCGCTGCCTGGCACTGACCTGCAACTGTCGGTGAACGCGCAGGGCCGTCTGCAGACCGTCGAGGAATTCGGCGACATCGTCGTCAAGACCTCGTCCGACGGCGTGGTGACCTACCTGAAGGACATCGCCCGCATCGAACTCGGTGCGTCGGAGTACGCGCTGCGCTCGCTGCTGGACAACAAGTCCGCCGTGGCGCTGCCGATCTTCCAGGCACCGGGCTCCAACGCCATCCAGATCTCGGATGACGTGCGCAAGACCATGGCCGAGCTCAAGGAGAACATGCCGGAAGGCGTGGACTACAGCATCGTCTATGACCCCACGCAGTTCGTGCGCCATAGTATCGAGGCCGTGGTTCACACGCTGTTCGAGGCCATCGCGCTGGTGGTGCTGGTGGTGATCCTGTTCCTGCAGACCTGGCGCGCGTCGATCATCCCGCTGCTGGCGGTGCCGGTGTCGATCGTCGGTACCTTCGGCCTGATGCATGCGTTCGGCTTCTCGATCAACGCGCTGTCGCTGTTCGGCCTTGTGCTGGCCATCGGTATCGTGGTGGACGATGCGATCGTGGTGGTGGAGAACGTCGAACGGAACATCGAGGAAGGACTCTCGCCGAAGGAGGCCACCTACAAGGCCATGCGCGAAGTGAGCGGCCCGATTATCGCCATCGCGCTGACGCTGATCGCCGTCTTCGTGCCGCTGGCCTTCATGACGGGCCTGACCGGCCAGTTCTACAAGCAGTTCGCGCTGACGATCTCGATCTCGACGATCATCTCGGCCTTCAACTCGCTGACGCTGTCGCCGGCGCTGTCGGCCCTGCTGCTGCGCGGCCATGATGCGCCGAAGGACTGGCTCACGCGTGGCATGGACAAGGTCTTCGGCGGCTTCTTCAAGCGCTTCAACCGGTTCTTCCACCGCAGCTCCGATAACTATGGCCGCGGCGTGACGGGTGTGATCCGTCGCAAGGGTGCGGTGTTCGGCGTCTATGCCGTGATGCTGGTGGCCACGTGGGGCGTGTTCCAGATGGTGCCGAAGGGCTTCGTGCCGGCGCAGGACAAGCAGTACCTGGTGAGCTTTGCCAAGCTGCCGGACGGCGCCACGCTGGACCGTACGGAAGACGTGATCCGCCGCATGTCGGATATCGCCCTCAAGCATCCGGGCGTGGAATCGGCCATTGCGTTCCCGGGCCTGTCGATCAACGGCTTCACCAACAGCCCGAGCGCCGGCATTGTGTTTGTCTCGCTCGATCCGTTCGATCAGCGCAAGAGCAAGGAGTTGTCCGGCGATGCCATCGCAGCGGATCTGAACAAGCAGTACGGTGCGATCCAGGACGCGTTCATCGCCGTGTTCCCGCCGCCGCCCGTGCAGGGCCTGGGCACCATCGGCGGTTTCAAGCTGATGATCGAGGATCGCGCCGCGCTGGGTTATGACGCGCTGTTCGATGCGACCAATGCGTTCATGGGCAAGGCACGCGCCACGCCGGAGCTGGCTGGCATCTTCAGCAACTACCAGGTGAACGTGCCGCAGCTCGACGTGCAGCTGGACCGTACCAAGGCCAAGCAGCTCGGCGTGCCGGTGACGGACGTGTTCGATACGCTGCAGACCTACCTTGGCTCGGCGTACGTGAACGACTTCAACAAGTTCGGCCGTACGTATCAGGTGAAGGTGCAGGCAGATGCGCAGTTCCGCGCCCATGCCGAGGACATCCTGCAACTGAAGACCCGCAACGTGAATGGCGACATGGTGCCGCTGTCCTCGCTGGTCCAGGTGAAGCAGGGCTTTGGCCCGGACAGCGTGGTGCGCTACAACGGCTTCACGGCCGCTGACATGAACGGCGGTCCGGCACCGGGCTTCTCGTCGGGTCAGGCGCAGGCTGCAGCCGAGCGCATCGCCGCCGAAACGCTGCCGAAGGGTATCAAGTTCGAATGGACCGAGCTGACCTATCAGGACATCCTGGCCGGCAACGCGGGTGTGTGGATCTTCCCGCTGTGCGTGCTGCTGGTGTTCCTGGTGCTGGCAGCCCAGTACGAGAGCCTGACGCTGCCGCTGGCCGTGATCCTGATCGTACCGATGAGCCTGCTGGCCGCCATGACCGGCGTGTGGCTGACGCGTGGTGACAACAATATCTTCACGCAGATCGGTTTCATCGTGCTGGTGGGGCTGTCCGCGAAGAACGCGATCCTGATCGTCGAATTCGCACGGGAACTGGAGCACCACGGCCGTACGGTGGTGCAGGCCGCGATCGAAGCGAGCCGCCTGCGTCTGCGCCCGATTCTGATGACGTCGTTCGCGTTCATCATGGGTGTGGTGCCGCTGGTGGTCTCGACCGGCGCCGGCTCGGAAATGCGTCATGCGATGGGCGTGGCGGTGTTCGCGGGCATGCTCGGCGTGACGTTCTTCGGCCTGTTCCTGACGCCGGTGTTCTACGTGGCGCTGCGCCTGTGGGCCACCCGTGGCCAGCGTAAGGCCGTGGCGAATGACGCCTCGGCTTCGCACGCGGTGGCATCGGCGGAATAAGCCAATCAGAGACATGAAAGCAAAAAGGGAACACATCATGATTGCGCAATTGACACGCACGCTGCCCCGCCTGGCCACACTGGCCGCCGCGCTGGTGCTGGCGGGCTGCTCGCTGGCGCCGACCTACAAGGTGCCCGAGACCGCCTCCGTGCCCGCGTTCAAGGAAGCGGAAGCGGCGCAGGCCGAGGGCGCGCAGTGGAAGACCGCTACGCCGGCCGAGGGCCAGCATCGCGGTGACTGGTGGAAGGTATTCGGCGATGCCGACCTGGACCGCCTGATCACGGCCGCCAACGGCAGCAACCAGGACCTCGCTGCCGCAGCCGCCCGGCTGAAGCAGGCGCGGGCCTTCATGGGCGCGACCGAGGCCGACCTCTATCCGCAACTGAGCGTCGGGCTCGATCCGACGCGTACGCAGGCGTCAGCCGCCTCGCAGGGCCTGCCTGACGGCACCCGTGTGTCGCCGCAGACCGTGTACAAGGCCCGTGCCTTCGCCAGCTACGAGCTGGACCTGTTCGGCCGCGTGGCCAGCAGTGTGAACGCCGCCCGGGCAGACACCCAGGCTGCCGAGGATCTGTATCGCTCGGTGCAACTCGCGCTGCAGGCTGACACCGCGCAGGCCTACTTCGCGCTGCGCACGCTGGATAGCGAACGCGAACTGCTGAACGCGACGATCAAGCTGCGCGAGGATGCGCTGTCGCTGCTGAAGAAGCGCTACGACGCCGGCGAGACTACCGACCTCGATCCGGCCCGTGCCGAAGCCGAACTGGGCACCGCGCGCGCGGACCTGGCCGGTATCGAGCGTCGCCGCGCCAATCAGGAGCATGCGCTGGCCGTGCTGACCGGCGTGCCGCCGGCGCAGTTCACGCTGGCTGCGCGGCCGTTCGACACGGCACCTGTGGCGGTGCCGGCCGGCCTGCCGTCGGAGCTGCTGGAGCGCCGTCCCGACATCGCCGCCGCCGAGCGGCAGATGGCGGCCGCCAACGCGCGGATCGGCGTGGCGAAGGCCGCGTTCTTCCCGCGTATCTCGCTGACCGCGCTGTTCGGCTTCGAGTCGGCGGATCTGTCGAACCTGTTCAAGTGGTCGTCGCGTACGTGGATGCTGGGGCCGCTGATTGGCACGACCGTCGCGCAGACCGTGTTCGACGGTGGCCGCAACAGCTCCAATCTGGCCGGCGCCCGCGCCGCGCACGAGGAAACCGTGGCGTCGTACCGGCAGACCGTGCTGGTGGCCTTCCGCGAAGTGGAAGACAGCCTGGCCGACGTGCGCTGGCTGAGCCAGCAGGGTACGGCGCTGGACGGCGCGCTGGCCGGCGCCCGCCGCGCGCAGCGCATCTCGCGCAGCCGCTACGATGCCGGTGCGGTCGATTACCTGACCGTGATCGACGCGGACCGCACGGTGCTTCAGTCGCAGCGTGAGGCTAATCAGGTCGCGGGCCTGCGCGCAGCGGCGACGGTGTCGCTGGTGCGCAGCCTCGGCGGCGGCTGGGGTCCGCTGCCGGAGTCGGTGGCGGCCAACGGCACCGCGCAACCGGCGGCGCAACAAACCGCCCAGTAGCCTAGGCAGTAAGCGGCGTAACAAGTCGTAAGCCCCGGCAGGGGCACGCTGGCGCGAGGTATCCAGAGCACTACACTGGATGCATCGCGCCAGTTTCTTTTTGTAGCGGCGCCATGAAAGAGGAGGGCGCCATGCCATCGAGACTGCTTGTTGCCATGATGGCGGCCACCCAGTTGTCGCTGGGCATGCTGTGGCCCCAGTGCGCAGGCGCCCAGCCCTCGACCACGGGATCGATCGCGGTAGGCGGCTCGGCGCATGTGAAGGGGCCAGTCACGGTGCAGGGCACCCTGAGCGTGGACGGCAGCGTCTACGCAGAGGGTCCGATCACCGCCGCGTGGTTCTCCTCCCCGGGGCGCGGCTATCCGCCGCCGCCGGCGCGCGGCCTGCTCAAGGTGTTCCATGGGCCGTTGACGGTACATGGCACGATGGTGGTGCACGGCGACCTGCATGTCGATGGGCCGCTCACGGTCACCGGCCCGCTCGAGGCCGGCGGTGGCATCGACGCCGGCGGCCCGATGGTGGAGCGGCAGGCGCGCTAGGCCAGCCGGGCGATCCGTCTCGCCGCGAATGCTGCACAATGGCGGCTTCGTCGACTCCCGCAACTCGCCATGGCAAAAGGGGCAGCAGCCAGCCCGCAACTGGGCCTCAAGAGCATTGCAATGTTCGAAGCCGCCAAGGGCGCGCTCGTCATCCTGGCCGGCATCGGCCTTGTGGCGCTGCTGCACCGCGACGCGCAGGCACTGGCGGAAGCCATCGTCAGCCGCTTCCATATCAACCCGGCGAGCCGGTATCCCACCATCTTCCTGTCGCTGCTTGCCCATCCCACGGATGGGCGGCTCTGGGCCATTGGCGGCTCGGCCGCGATGTACGCGCTGATGCGGTTCACCGAAGCCTATGGCCTCTGGCGTGGGCGCGCATGGGGCAACTGGCTCGGCGTGTGGTCCGGCGGCATCTATATTCCGGTGGAGGTTTACGAGGCGATCCGCCATCCCACATGGCTCCATGTGGGGCTGGCCGTGGCGAACGCGCTCGTGGTGGCCTACCTCGTGATGGGGCTGGCGCGGCACCGCGTGACGTGACGAGCGCGCGCCAAAATCTGCTAAGGTAGACAGCAAGCCGCTTCGCGGCGCATTGCTGACTGATCGGAAGACTCTGATCCCACCCGAACACGAGACCATCATGATTCACGAAATCGCCCAGATCACCATCAAGCCCGGCATGGAGTCGCAGTTCGAAGGCGCTGTGGCGCAGGCCAAGCCGCTGTTCCTGCGTGCGCGCGGCTGCCACGGCATGAACCTGCGACGCTCGATCGAGCAGCCGTCGCAATACGCGCTCGTGGTGGCCTGGGAAACCGTGGAAGACCACATGGTCCACTTCCGCGAGTCCGACGACTTCCAGACCTGGCGCAAGCTCGTGGGCGACTGCTTTGCCGCGCCGCCCCAGGTGCATCACGTCACCACCGTGCTCTGACCCGGAGGTTGCGCATGGCGACACCCCAGGAGCGCCCACGGCATTTCTCGATGCTACGCGACCTGCAGCTGGCCGATTTTTTTACACTGGCCAACGCGGCGTGCGGAATGGGATCGGTATTTTTTGCCATGTACTACGTGGCCGAGCCGATGCTGACCTATTTCTACATCGCCGCGGCGCTGGCGCCGGCAGCCTTCATCTTCGATGTGCTCGACGGCCGTATCGCGCGCTGGCGCCACGCCCATTCGGCGCTGGGCCGCGAACTCGATTCGCTGTCTGACATCATCTCGTTCGGGGTGGGCCCGGCCACGCTGGCCTTCGCCGCCGGCATGCGCGGCGGCTGGGACCTCGCCGCGCTGATCTACTTCGTCTGCTGCGGCGTCAGCCGGCTGGCACGCTTCAACGTGACCGCCGAAACGCTGGCCGAGGGCACCGGCAAGGTCAAGTACTTCGAAGGCACCCCGATCCCGACCAGCGTGGTCCTGACCGGCATCCTGGCCTGGTGCGCCGCCGCTGGCCGCATCGGCGATGCCCTGCCCGCCGGCGCCTGGCTGATCGGCCCCGGCACCTTCCACCCGATGGCGCTGCTGTTCGTCCTGAGCGGCTCGTTCATGATCAGCAAGACGCTGCGGATTCCGAAGTTTTAGGGCGTTTTCGTCCTGCCGCCGGATGGGCTATACTTAGCTAAGAAGATTAGCTAGGATAAAAGATGCCAACCATCAACATGCATGAGGCCAAGAGTCAGTTGTCCAGGCTGGTGGATGCGGTCGAGTCCGGCCTGGAGACCGAAGTCATCATTGCCCGCAATGGGAAGCCGGCCGCGAGGCTGGTGCCGATATCGGCTTCGGTGGATGTGTCCAGGCGCATCGGCGGCGGCAGGGCGTTGTTCGGGGCGGTGATGGACGACACGACGCTGGCCAAGTTCAACGAAGTGGACGAGGACGTTGCCGCGCTCTTCTATGGGGAGCGTGAATGAGGCTGCTGCTGGATACGCACATCGCCTTGTGGGCGGCCTTCGATGCCCCCCAATTGCCGCCAGCCGCCGCCGAGTTGATCGCCAATCCCATCAACGACATCTTTGTGTCCACGGCCAGCCTGTGGGAGATTGGGATCAAGTCGTCCATCGGCAAGCTCGAACTCACGGCTACGCAAGCCTCGACTGTGTTCGACTTGTGTGGATACCGCTCCCTGGACCTGACCAAGCTGCATGCGCGCACGCTTGACGGACTCGCGCTGAATCCGAACCACAAGGATCCGTTCGACCGCATGCTGGTGGCACAGTCCCTGTCAGAAGGCATGACGCTGCTGACGGCGGATGCCAAGATGTCCGGCTACCATCCGGTGCTGGTCCGCATTGTGTGATCATCGCGATAAAAACAACCAGGAGATTCGGCGATGCAAGACAAGACGGTGCAAGGTATGTCCCGGGCCCGGCTGGAGCGGGTCGAGCAGTTCCTCGATACCAACTACGTATCCAGCGGCAAGCTGCCCGGCGCGCTGGTCCAGGTGTGGCGGCGCGGCGAAGTCGTGCTGAATTCCGTGCTGGGCGTGGCCGACCGCGAGCGGCAGACGCCGCTGGCCGAGGATTCGATCTTCCGCATCTACTCGATGACGAAGCCGATCACCTCGGTGGCGATCATGATGCTGGTGGAGGAGTGCAAGATCGCCCTCGATGATCCTGTCAGCAAGTACATCCCGTCCTGGGAGAACCTCGGCGTTTATGCGGGCGGCTATATGGATAGCTTCCAGACCCGGCCGGCCAAGCGCCAGATGCTGGTGGTGGACCTGCTGCGCCATACGTCCGGCCTGACCTACGGCTTCCAGCAGAACAGCAATGTCGATGCCGCCTACCGCAAGCTGAAGATTGCCGACCGGACCACCGAGGGCACGACGCTGGACGACATGGTCGGGCAGTTGTCGAAGCTGCCGCTGGAATTCTCGCCCGGCGAGGCGTGGAACTACTCGGTTTCCACCGACGTGCTGGGCTATCTGGTCGGCAAGGTCAGTGGCATGCCGTTCGAGAGCTTCGTCAAGCAGCGCATCCTCGATCCACTGGGCATGGTGGACACCGCGTTCCACGTGCCGGAAGACAAGGTCTCGCGCTTCAGCGCCTGCTATGCCGTGGGCGTGCTTGGCTCCAAAGTGGTGTCCCAGGACCGTCCGACACTGCAGGACGACCCGCGCACCAGCCCGTACCTGAAGCCGCCCACGCTGGTTTCCGGCGGCGGCGGGCTCGTTTCCACGGCCGCCGACTACCTGCGCTTTTCGCGCATGCTGCTGCAAGGCGGTGAACTCGATGGGGTGCGCCTGCTCGGCCCCAAGACGCTGGCGCTGATGACCGCCAACCATCTGCCGGGCGGGCAGGACATCCCGCGCCTGTCGCGCTCGATGTTCAGCGAGGCCACCTACGATGGGGTGGGCTTCGGTCTCGGCTTCGCCACCACGGTCACGCCGGCGAGCACGCTGATGCCGGGCAGTGCGGGCGACTTCTTCTGGGGCGGCGCCGCCAGTACCTTCTTCTGGGTCGATCCCCAGGAAGACCTGATCGGCGTGTTCCTGACGCAGCTGCTGCCGTCGTCCGCGTTCCCCGTGCGGCGCCAGTTGCGGACGCTGGTCTATAGCGCGATCACCGAGCCCGGCCCCGCAGCACGTGGCAGGGGCTAAGCCGCCCCCGCGCGCAACTCGGCCCGCACCGAGTGCGCGCGCCGGTGCGCCCCGGGCGGCAGGCCGGTGTGCTTGCGCACCACGGAGCGGAACGCTGACATATCCTGATAGCCGCACTGCTCGGCAATCGCCGTCAGGCTCAGCGTGGTCACCTCCAGCAGATGGCAGGCGCGTTCCGCGCGCAGCTTGTGCAGGAACTGCAGCGGCGACATCCCCACCGATTTCATGAAATGCCGCAGCAGCGTGCGCTCGCTGGTGGCGGCCACCGCTGCCAGCCGCGCCAGGTCGTAGGGATCGGCCAGATGCTGTTGCAGGTGCCGGCGGGCGCGTAGCACCACGCTTTCTCGGGGCGCGTCGCCAGCGCGGAGCCATATCTTCAGCGCCGCGCCGCGCTCGGGCTGGTCCAGCAGGGTATTGCCGACGGTGCGGGCCAGCGCGTCGCCGGCCATGCGCGCCACGGCCCGCTGCATCAGCACGTGGATCTGCTCCATCGCGCGCGCGCTGAGCAGGTTGCCGCTCTCCACGATGGCCTGATCGGCCGGCAGCCGCCGCGCCGGCTCCCCGGCGCGCATCCAGTTCCCGATCAGCCACGGCACGGCCAGCCGCCACGGCTTGGGCAGTGTCAGGCCGACCAGCAGCGCCACCGCCGTGAATGGCGCCACCAGCAGCGCGCCGTTGGCCGCCGCCGCCGCGATGGCCGCGCGCTCGGCATCGATCTTTGATAGCAGCAGTTCCAGCCCGGCGATATGGTCGAACAGCGGCGGGCCGATCACGACCATGCTGTCGCTGTCGGCCTGCGCGAGGGCGTCCAGCCCGACCACCTCGGCCCGCATGACCTCGGCGGCGGCGCGCCAGCGATCGGGCTCGGCTGCTGCGATCCGCCACTGGAAGGGCGTGGCGTGGCCGCGCCGCCGTGGCTGCATGGAGGCGAGCGTGTTCGCGATCATCAGCGTATCGGCCGCCACGGCCAGCGTGGAGACCGCCACGGCGGGATAGCAGATCAGATAGACGATGGTCATCGGAGCGGGGGCGGCGCCGCATGGCGGCATTGCCACCAATTCTGGCGAGATTCCCCCTACCTGTCATGCCCCGATTTACCCGACCATTGGCCACGCGGCACCCAGAACAATCACAAGAGACGGAGAGAGACAGATGAAGCATCGCATTGCGCGAGGCGCGATCGCGCTCGCCACGCTGGCCCTGGCAGCCACCGCGCTGACCGGCTGCGCCACCAGCGGGGGATATGGCAGCGAGCAGGGCCTGAGCGCGGAAATCCGGCGCACGTCGTACGGCATTCCGCACATCCGTGCCAACGACTACGCCGGCGTGGCGTTCGGCATGGCCTACGCCTATGCGCAGGAAAACGTCTGCCTGATGGCCGACCAGCTTGTTACGGTCAGCGGCGAGCGCTCGGCCGTGTTCGGCCCGGACCAGACCACCGAGGTCTCGTTCAAGCGCATGCGCAACACTGACGCAGACGCGTTCTTCCGCGCGATTCTGGACGACGACGCCCTGCAGGCCGGCATGGCCACGCAGTCGCCCGAGGCGCGCGAACTGCTGCGCGGCTACATCGCCGGCTACAACCGCTATCTGCGCGATACCCCGCCGGCGCAGCGCCCCGCCGCCTGCCGCAATGCCGCGTGGGTGCGGCCCATCACCGCGCTGGACATGGCGCGGCTGGCCGAGGAAAAGAGCATTCAGGCCAGCGCCGGCGCCCTCGCGGCCGGCATCCTGGCCGCTGCGCCGCCTGCCGCCGGCAAGGCTGCTGCGGCGCTGTCGGACAAGATCGATGTCGCGTCGATCGACGTCGACGCCGTCAACCGCGACCTCCAGCTGCTCGATCCGCCCATCGGCAGCAACGGCTGGGCCTTCGGCAAGGCCGCCACGGTCAACGGGCGCGGCCTGCTGCTCGGCAATCCGCACTTCCCGTGGACCACCACCAACCGCTTTTTCGAAGCCCACCTGACCGTCCCGGGCAAGCTGGACGTGATGGGCGCGTCCATCGCCTCGTTCCCCATCATCAGCATCGGCTTCAACAAGGACGTGGCGTGGACCCACACGGTGTCCACCGCGCGCCGTTTCACGCTGTTCGAACTGAAGCTGGCCGAGGGCGACCCGACGACCTACCTGATCGACGGCAAGCCGCACAAGATGACCACGAAGACGGTGCGCTACGACGTGCGCCAGCCTGACGGCACGCTGGCGGCGCGTACGCACACGATCTACCTGACCGAGTACGGCCCCGTGGTGGCGATGCCGGCTGCCGGCCTGCCGTGGACCGCCCAGCGCGCCTACACGCTGCGCGACGCCAACCGCAATAACATGCGCGCCATCGACACCTGGCTGGATATCGCCCGCGCCGGCAATGTGGGCGATGTGCGCCAGGCCATCGGCAACCTCGGCATCCCCTGGGTCAACACGATCGCCACGGACCGCCATGGCCGTGCGCTGTTCGCCGATGTCTCGGTCACGCCGAACGTCTCGACGGCGATGCTCGGCCAGTGTGCGCCGGCCGGCGAGGGCGCCGCGCTGGCGAAGAAGCTGCTCGTGGGCACCGGCATGGTGTTGCTGGACGGCTCACGCGCCGCGTGCAACTGGACCGTGGACGCCGCCTCGCCGGTGCCGGGCCTTGTGCCGCCATCGGCCATGCCGGTGCTGGAGCGCGACGACTTCGTGGCCAATAGCAACGACAGCTCCTGGCTGACCAACCCGGCGCAGAAGCTGGAGGGCTTCTCGCCGGTGCTCGGCCCGCAGGGCGTGCCACAGCGGCTGCGCACACGCGTGGGCCTGATGGAGATCGGCAAGCGGCTGTCGGGCGTGGATGGCCTGCCCGGCAATCGTTTCGATGTGCCGAGCCTGCAAGCCGTGCTGTTCCGTGACCGCAACCTGGCGGCCGAAATCGTACTGGACGACCTGTTGCGCGCCTGTGCCGGCAAGGCGGCGCAGGCCGATGCGGATCTGCGCGATGGGTGCGCGGCGCTGGGCCAGTGGGACCGCCGCAGCAACGTGGAGAGCCGCGCGGCGCCGCTGTTCCGCGAGTTCTGGATGCGCGCGCACACCATCCCCAACGTCTATGCCGTGGCGTTCAATGCGGCGGACCCGGTCAACACGCCGCGCGGCCTGCGCATGCAGGACGGCACGGTGGGCCCGGCGGTGTTCAAGGCGCTCAAGGACGCGGTCGGGGCCATGCGCATGGCTGGATTTGCGCTCGATGCGCCACTTGGGGACGTCCAGGCGGCGATTTCCCCGGCGGGCCGCATCGCGCTCCACGGCGGCGAGGAGTACGAGGGCGTGCTGAACAAGCTGACCAGCCAGCCGGTGTCGGCGCAGGGCCTGCACGTCTATTTCGGCACCAGCTATGTCCAGACGGTGGGGTTCGATGACCAAGGGCCGGTGGCGCAGGCGCTGCTCGTCTACGGCCAGTCGGTCGATCCCAACTCGCCGCACGCCTGGGACCAGATGCGGCAGTTCTCGGCCAAACGCTGGATTTCGCTGCCGTTCACGGAACAGGCGATTGCGGCGGACCCGCAGCTCACCGTGGTGAAACTGAGTCAATAAGAGGGCTCTGCGTCACCCCGATTCCCAAAGACACCGCCCGGTTCCCCGCCGGGCGGTTTGTTTTTTGTGGCGACGCAGCATCCGACCTTGCGTTTTGTATCGATCGCTCTATAATCCGTTTCATATCGACCGATACAAAACGGAATCGTCATGGCAAGACCCCGGCAATTCGACGCAGCGGCTGCGCTGGCCGCCGCCCAGAACACCTTCCTGGACAAGGGCTACCAGGCCACGTCCACGCGCGAGCTGACGCAGGCCATGGGCCTGACCCAGCCCAGCCTCTACAACGCGTTTGGCGACAAGCGCTCGCTGTTCCTGCTGGCGCTGGACGACTACCTGAACAAGTCGCTGCGTGCCCGCATCGCGCGCGCGGAAGCGAACCATCCGCCGGCGGAGGCCATTTCGGCGTTCTTCGCCGAGAGCGTGGAGCGCGCACTGGCGGACCCGCAGCATCGCGGCTGCATGCTGATCAATGCTTCCCTGGATGCCTCGTCCGACGACCCCGCGCTGCGCGAGGTGGTAGCCGAGGAACTGGACGATCTCCGCGCGTTCTTCGAACGTTCCGTGCGCGCCGCGCAGACCGCCGGCACGCTGGATGCCGACTTCGTCCCCGAGGACGTGGCCGCCAACCTGCTGGCCGTGCAGGTGGGCCTGCGCGTGCTGTCGCGCGTGATGCCCGAGCGCCCGCTGCTCGAGGCGATGGTGCGGCAGGCGCTGTCCATGCTGGGTCTGCCGTCCACGTCCCCGCCATCGTGTTGATGCCGATCCGCTGATCCGCTGAGGGCCCCCGGCCCGCCTCGCATTCCCCCTGATCCATTCGCCAACGTGCTGCCGGCGCAGCGCGGGGGCGGCGTTCGTCCCCAAGGAGTTCCGTCATGTCCCAAGATGCCGCTACGGCACCAACACCCACCGCGATCCGGCCCTCCGCGGACGGGGCGCTCGATGCCCGGGCCCTCTATGCCGCGCTGGCCGGCCTCTGCGCGAGCCTCGTCGCCATCGGCCTCGCACGCTTTGCCTACACGCCGCTGATTCCCCCGCTGATCCACGCGCACTGGTTCACGGCCGCCGATACGGTCACGCTCAGCGCCGCCAATTTCGCG
The DNA here is from genome assembly GCF_056396345.1 of Cupriavidus sp. 05T42. Taxonomy (NCBI): domain Bacteria; kingdom Pseudomonadati; phylum Pseudomonadota; class Betaproteobacteria; order Burkholderiales; family Burkholderiaceae; genus Cupriavidus; species Cupriavidus sp. 05T42. The sequence continues at coordinate 59,543 of NZ_JBFTLH010000003.1, read as the reverse complement.
GGCTACTTCGCCGGCGCGCTGTTTGGCCGGCCGATCGCCGCGCGGCTGTCCAACCGCCATGCGCTGCGCTGGCTGATGGTGGCCGCCACGGCGGCGTTCTTCGCCTGCGCGTTTCCGCTCTCGGTGAGTTGGTTCTTCGTCTGGCGCTTCCTGTCCGGGCTGTCAGGCGGCGCCATCATGGTGCTCGTGGCGACGGCCATCCTGCCCCATATCGCGCCGGCGCGGCGCGGGTTCGTCAGCGGCATGATCTTTCTCGGCCTGGGGTTGGGCATCGCGGCATCCGGCACGCTGGTGCCGGCGTTGCTGACGCTGGGCCTGCGCGAGACGTGGCTCGGCCTTGGCGCGCTGTCGCTGGTGCTGACGGCGCTGAGCTGGTTCGGCTGGCCGACCACCGATGCGCCGGCCGGCACGCCGGCCTCGCCCGCCGGGCACCCCGAAATTGGTGCAGCGCTCCGCGCCGAGCGGCCCACGCTGCGGCTGCTGAGCCTGCAATACGCGGCCAATGCGCTGGGGCTGGTGCCGGCGATGGTGTTGCTGGTGGACTACGTGGCGCGCGGGCTGGGGCAGGGCGCCAACGTGGGCGCCGGCTACTGGGTGCTCTACGGCGTGGCAGCCATCGCCGGGCCGCTGGTCTCCGGCTTCATGGGTGACCGCATGGGCTTCCGCAATGCCTACCGGCTGGCGCTGGCGCTCCAGGCCCTGGCTGTGGCGGCGCTGGCGCTGTGGGACGGCCCCGTGGCGATCGTGGCGGCCACCATCGTGCTCGGCGCGTTCACGCCCGGCGTGGTGCCGTTGATGCTCGGCCGCGTGCACGACGCGCTGCCGCACGACCCCAGCGCGCAGCGCGCCGCCTGGAGCCGCGTGACCAGCGCCTTCGCGCTGTTCCAGGTGCTGGCCGGCTACGGCTACTCCTACCTGTTCGCGCACACGCACGAGAACTACGCGCTGATCTTTGCCTGCGGCGCGGTGGCCTTCGTGATTGCGCTGGGGGCGGATCTGGCGCTGCGGGGACGGGTGCGATAAGGGTCGGCGGCGCTGTAGGGGCGTTGCGAGCAAGGTTTTCCGCGCGCCACTACAATCGCCAAACATCGTGACACCCGGCTACGCCTGAAGGCCTCCGAAGGAACCTGTTCATGTCCCAACTTTTCACGCCCTACAAGATCGGCAATCTCGAACTTGCCAACCGCATCGCGATTGCGCCGATGTGCCAGTACTCGGCCGACGAGGGCTCGGCCACCGACTGGCACATGATTCACCTGGGCCACATGGCGCTGTCCGGCGCCGGGCTGCTGATCGTCGAGGCCACGGCGGTGTCGCCCGAGGGCCGCATCTCGCCGGACGACCTCGGCCTGTACGGCGATGCCAACGAGGCCGCGCTGGGCCGCGTGCTGGACGCGGTGCGCAAGTACTCGCCCATCGCCGTGAGCGTGCAGCTCGCGCATGCGGGCCGCAAGGCGTCGAGCCAGGCACCTTGGGAGGGCGGCGCGCAAATCCGCCCGGACCAGCCGCGCGGCTGGCAGACCCTGGCGCCCTCGGCAGTGCCGCATGGCGCGGACGAAGTGCCGCCCGTGGCGCTGGACAAGGCCGGCATGCGCAAGATTCGTGACGACTTCGTCGCGGCGGCCAAGCGCGCTGCGCGGCTTGGTATCGACGGTATCGAGGTGCACGGCGCGCACGGCTACCTGCTGCACCAGTTCCTGTCTCCGCTGGCCAACCATCGCACCGACGAGTACGGCGGCAGCCTGGAGAACCGCATGCGCTTCCCGCTGGAAGTGTTCGATGCCGTGCGCGAGGCGTTTCCGGCCGAGCGGCCCGTGTGGATGCGCGTCTCCGCCACGGACTGGGTGCCGAACGGCTGGGACATCGACGGCACGCTGGCGCTGTCCCACGCGCTCAAGGCGCGCGGGTGCGCGGCGGTGCATGTGAGCACGGGCGGCGTGTCCCCGCAGCAGGCCATCAAGCTCGGACCGGGCTACCAGGTGCCGTACGCGCAGCGCGTGAAGGCCGAGGTGGGCCTGCCGACACTGGCCGTGGGCCTGATCACGGAACCCGAGCAGGCCGAATCCATCGTCGCCAACCACGAGGCCGATGTCATCTCGATTGCGCGCGCCATGCTCTACGACCCGCGCTGGCCGTGGCATGCCGCCGCCAAGCTCGGCGCCAGCGTGGACGCCCCGAAGCAGTACTGGCGCTCCCAGCCGCGCGGGCTCGAGAAGCTGTTCCGCGACGCGCATTTCGGCCAGCGCTGAGTCCCTGACTTCCCCTTGTCCAGCCTTTCCCGGCGCGCCTGATCCATCTGATGCATCCGGCGCGCATCGCCAATCCATTCTCCGATCCTGCCTTGCCGCCTAACCTGCGCTGACGCTGGCGCACGGGGCGCCGCGCTGACGAACATGCGGAGGCAGGGATCATGGCAGTGCTTTACGACATCAAGGTGGAGAGCGGGGCGTCGCAGTGGTATGGCGTGATCTCGGTCACGAATATCCGCTACGCCGATGGCAGCGCGGTCCGGGTCAACGACTTCCTCGGCATGGGGTTCCATTCCCCGGCATCGGTGCAGCCCACCGACTTCAATCCGCAGTTCTGGATGTGGACGCCGACCACGGCGGAGACCACGAATGACCAGATCGACAGCCAGACCTGGGACGTCACCGCCAAGCTCATTTTCGAACTGGGGCACACGTTTGCCGCCCAGGACAAGATCAATATCGGCATCAATGGCGACCTGACCGGCCCCGACGCGGCCGACTACCTGTCGTCGTTCGCGCTGGCTGCGGATACGCTGCCGGATACCAACGGCATCGTCAGCGTGCAGGCCAACTCGGCGCCCGATGAGCGGCTGTACTCGTCCGCCCAGACCCTGTACTTCACGCAGGGCACCCAAGTCCATGTGGAGACAGTGGCGCCGGGCACGACCACGCCGCTGGCGCTGCCGGCCGGCACGTATTCGATTACCGCCAGCCCGCTGTCGAACCATGCCGGCACGGTCGTGTCCACTGCCCATGTGCAGCCGTCGACCGTCACGGTCACGCCCGGCAGCAATGCAGTCATCATGGTCGTCTACGACCCGGCGAAGTACACTGCGGCGCTCGATGTGTCGATTGGCGATATTCCCGTGCTGGCGGACGAACTGCTCGACGTCACGGTGGTGTCCCGCAACAGCCAGGACCCGCTCGCCGCGTTCTCGAGCCCGCCCGGGCATCTCACGCAACTGCACGGGCTGCCGCTGGTCGGCGTGGTCGACATCAGCGTGGCGAGCATCGCGGTGAACAACGTTCGCCACACGTTCCCGTCCCAGCACCGTTCGCTCGATACCAAGCTCCAGTTCGTTGCGTTCACGGCCGCCGACATGCATTCCACGGCGGTCAGCACCGCCGGCTTCGTGACGCTGCCGGTCGTCATCACCTCGGACGTGACCGTCAACGCGCCGCTGGACGTGCGTCTGGTGGCGCCGAACATGAGCTATCACCAGACCTTCCACCTCGTGGCGGGCACGCATAGCTACAACCTCGCCGTGCCGGTGCAGCCGCAGACGTACGCCGTGGAGGTGTCGGACTTCATCTACGACGGCGTGGTGTACAACACGCAGACCGCGGACTACCTCGTCGTGCTGTCCACGGGCAAGGCGCAGCTGCATATCGACGTCGCGCAGGGCGCGAACCTCAAGGTGCGCGGCTTCCCGGATTTCCTGAGCTTCGGCGGCTGCGCCGACCTGACGCCGGGCAATGCGGTGGACTTCGTCGCGGCGCGCGCGTCATCGGTGTTCAAGTACGCGGGCTTCGATGGGGCCGGCGATCCCGGCCAATACCTGACCGACGACGCCCAGACCACGCGCACCATCCTGCTCGCGCGCGATGTGGAGCAGCAGATTGGCGGCGGCCACAAGGTGCTGCCGGTGATGGTGTCCTATACCTGCAACCTGTCCCTTGGCGACACGCCCACGCAGCTCGCCAACACGCAGGGGCTGGCTCACAGCTTCGGCAACCTCATCCTGTCGCTGAACCTGGCGAAGGCCCACACCGATGTCGACCATCCGGTGCCGTGCGGCTTCGTGGTCAACCCGGACTTCCTCGGCGCCTGCCAGCAGGGCGGATTCGCGCCGGACTACGCCATGCCGGTGCGCGAGCCGCTGCGGCAGGCCCTGGCCCACTGGAAGGTGGTCGCCACGATTCCGCAGAACATCGAAGAGAACATCCGGGGCTATGTGGCGGCCGTGAACTGGCTGATCCGCACCGTGGCGCCGGCGGTCACCTTCGGCTGGCAGGTCAACCTGTGGGGGGTGGGGGCGTCCGAGTGGATCTACGCATCCGACGACTCACCGGTCCGCAACGGCCGGGTCACCGCCGCGTATGTGCGGGCGCTGAAGGTCCACGAGGGGCCGTACGCGCCGGACTTCCTCGCCGTGGACCGCTACGAGGCCGACGACTTCACCATCCGCGCCTACGCCAACGGCTATTGCTACTGGGTGCACGAGTGGAAGCGCTTCTTCGACTTCTGCGCCGAACTGAGCCGCGATCTCAAGGTGCCGATCATGCCGTGGCAGGTGCCGGCCAGCCATGCGCCGCTGGTCACGGACCCGGTCAACGACAACTTCGACACGCAGAACTGGGGCACGGGCGGCACGTACATCCTCGGCGATCCGGCCATCGGCAGCGATTACCACAACATCAATCCGAAGATCATCGCCCTGCAGTTCCCGGATGCCTTCCACTGGGCGATGGGCACGAGCGCCGAGGACATGTTCGAGCGCTCGATACCGTTCGACGTCAGCGCCCCGGCCTATGGCGACTTCCCGTATCGCGGCATCTTTACGCTGCTGCTGGGCGGCGGCGCCACCACGGGCATCATCTCGACGGTGGGCGATGACACCTCCTTCGTGCGTGACAAGCTCAACGCGTACATGGACCACCCGATCCCGTTCGGCAACGACGCCGCGTCGCTGGGCACGCCCCGTCCGCAGCGCCGGCTGCGGCGGCGCGGATTGGTGCGATGCGGCAAATAAGGCACGCGCCATAGGCGATGAGCCAGGCGCGGCAGGAGCAGGGATTTCCATGATTGTCACGGCCCGGTGAAGTGACGACCATGGGCCTCAATAGATTGCGTTGGGCAGTACCGCGGGCGCCCCGATTCGAGCCAGCCCGCCATCACAGAAGTAGTCGAAGAACGAACTCTGGGAGACATCCATGCAAGTCTATGACGGCCTTGTTTTTGCCTGCGCCATGATGCTGATCTGCGCGTACACGTATCTGGGCGTGCAGTCGCAGAGCCTGGCGCTCAAGTACGGCTCCCCGGCCATCGTCGGCGTGCTGACGATCGCCTACGCGCTGCTGCCGATGCGGATGGTCGGCTGACCGACCCTCCGCATCCCATCCTCCTCCGTTCTGGCTGACGCTAGCGTAGCGACAGCCAGATCGCCTTTGGTTCCGTGAAGTTCTCGATGGCGGCATCGCCGTGCTCGCGCCCCAGGCCCGAGTCGCCCGACCCGCCCCACGGCAGCCTCACGTCCGTATAGCCATAGGTGTTGATCCACACGGTGCCCGCGCGCAGCTCGCCGGCCACCTTGTGCACGCGCGCGATGTCCGCGCTCCACACCCCGGCCGCGAGGCTGAAGGCGGTGCCGTTGGCGATGCGCACCGCGTCCGCCTCATCGTCGAACGGGATCACGCTGGCCACCGGGCCGAAGATTTCCTCCTGCGAGATGCGCATCTCGTGCTCGACGTTGGCGAACACGGTGGGCGCCACGTAGAAGCCGCGCTCGCCGATGCGCGCGCCGCCGGTGACCGCGCTCGCGCCTTCCTTCTTGCCGATCTCCACGTAGTCCAGCACGGTCTTCATCTGCGCCGCCGAGACCACCGGGCCCATGGTCGTGCCGGGCTCGGCCGGGTCGCCCACGCGGATCGCGCGGGCGCGCGCGGCCATCCGCTCGACCACTTCGTCGTAGACCTGCCGCTGCGCCAGGATGCGCGAGCCCGCCGAGCAGACCTGGCCCGCGTTGAAGAAGATGCCGGAGGCCGCCGCGCGCGTGGCGGCGTCCAGGTCGGCATCGGCAAAAATCACATTGGCGGACTTGCCGCCCAGCTCCAGCGTCACGCGCTTGAAGTTGGCCGCCGCGCCCTGCATGATGCCGCGCCCCACGCCCGGCGAGCCCGTGAAGGTCACCTTGTCGACGCCCGGGTGCGCCACCAGCGCGTTGCCGACCACGCTGCCCTTGCCCGTGACGATATTGAACACGCCCGGCGGCACGCCAGCCTCCAGCGCCAGCTCGGCCACGCGCAGCGCGGAGAGCGGGGTGATTTCGGCCGGCTTCACCACCAGCGTGCAGCCGCATGCCAGCGCCGGGGCAATCTTCCACATGCCGATCATCAGCGGGAAATTCCACGGCACGATGGCGGCCACCACGCCCACCGGCTCGCGCACGGTGTAGGTCAGCGCGTCGTTGCGGGCGGGAATCACCTGGCCGTTGATCTTGTCGCACCAGCCGGCGTAGTAGCGCACGGTGTCGATGGCGGCCGGCACGTCCTGGCGCCGCACGCCGGCCAGCGGCTTGCCGCAGTCCTGGCTTTCCAGCTGCACCAGTTCCTCGGCGTGGGCTTCCAGCAGGTCGGCGAAGCGGTAGAGAATGCGCCCGCGCTCGGCGGCGCGCATGCGGTTCCAGACCTTCAGCGCGGCGCGCGCGGCCTGCACGGCGCGGTCCACGTCGGCGGCATTGCCCTGCGCCACGCGGGCGATGGGCGTTTCGTTGGCCGGATTGATGTCAGTGGAGTATTCGCCACTTCCGGGCGGCGCGCGCTGGCCGTCGATCAGCAGATCATGGGTCGGCAGGTCGCCGGATGGGGATAAAGGCATGGAAGGCTCCTCGCTGCTGGGTCATTGTTGGGGATGACGTGCGCATTGGCCGGACGAGCTGCGGTGCCGCGCCCGCTTCTGCCTTGCAGTGTGGTGGGCGTGCTGATCTAAGTCCAATTAATAGGACTGATTCATTCATGCTTTTAATGCATGAATGGGGGTGGGGCTTATTGTTCCGCCCGCGAGCATTCACCCTGGTCGATTTCCACCCAGTGGGACTCGCGCAGCAGGGTGCTGATGGCCGCGTGGAGTTCGCCCGGCACCACGGGTTTGTGGAGCAGGGCGGTGCCGCCGGCATGGGCATGCCGCAGGCGGTCAGCGGCGGTGTCGCCGGTGATGATGATGGCCGGCAGCGCACGGCCCACGCGCTCGCGGATGGCCGCCATGGCTTCCTGCCCGGTGCGATGGCCGCGCAGGCGGTAATCGGCCAGGATCAGGTCCGGGGTGAAGGCGTCCAGCGTGGCCAGCGCCTCTTCCTCGCTCTCGGCGGTGCGGCACTGGCAGTGCCAGACCGCCAGCAGCCCGGCCATGGCCTCGCGGATGGCCGGGTCGTCGTCGATCACCAGCACGCGCAGCCCGTCCAACCGCATCGCGGCGCGCGGATGGGCGACTTCCTCGGGCGCGGTCCAGGCCAGCGGCAGCCGTAGCCGGAACACCGAGCCACGCTCTGGCGCGGAGGCCAGCGTCACGCGCGTCTGCATCGTGCGCGCCAGTCCTTCGACGATGGCCAGCCCGAGGCCCAGCCCCTTGCGCTGGTCGCGCTCGGGATTCCCGAGCTGGTGGAACTCGCGGAAGATGTCCTGGTGCTGCGCGGCCGGAATGCCGATGCCGGTGTCCCAGACCTCCACCGACACATGGAAGCGGCGCGTGCGGCAGGCCACCAGCACGCCGCCCGTGCGCGTGTAGCGGATGGCGTTCGCAATCAGGTTGCGCAGGATCAGTTCCACCAGCGTCGGGTCGCCGAACAGCGTGGCGGTGGTGTCGCGCGTGCGGTAGACCAGCCCGCGCGCGTTGGCTTGCGGCGCGAACTCGTTCTCGAGCTTGTACAGCAGCGGCTGCAGACGGAACGGGCGCGGCCGGGGCGTGATCACGCCCGCTTCGAGCTTCGAGAAATCGAGCAGCGTGTTCAGCATCTCGCGGGCCGCGCCGGAGGAAGCCTCGATATGGGCCAGCAACTGGCGCTGGTGGTCATCGAGCCGCGTGCGGCCCAGCGAGACCACGAACAGCCCCAGCGCGTGCAAAGGCTGGCGCAGGTCGTGGCTGGCGGAGGCCAGAAACACCGACTTCGCCCGGTTGGCTTCCTCGGCCCCGCGCTGGGCGTGGCCGGCGCGCGCGGTCTGGTCGCGCAACTGCGAAATGAGTTCGACGTTTTCGAAGCGCAGGGCGATGGCATGCCGCGCCACGCGCGCGTAGTTGCGCGCGAAAATCATCAGCACGACCAGATAGAGCGGCGTGCCGAGGAACATCGGCAGGTAGGCGATATCGCCCGTGGCCAGGAAGACCATCCAGACCGGCACGATCGACGGGATGAAGAAGCCCACCGCCACCGGCAGGCAGGCCGAGAACACCGCGAGCGCCGCTGCACTCATGCCGGCGATCAGCGACAGCACGCAGATCACCACGGCCGGGGAGCGGATATCGAGATAGAGCCAGGCCACCAGCCCCCACAGGCTGCCGATCAGCACCAGCATCACGGTCATGACCCGCGCGTAGCGGCCCGAGCCGGATTCGGTGAGCCGGTTCGGTACCGCCAGCCGGCCGAAATAGGCCGCCGCGCAGGCGATGGCCATTGCCGCCGCCCAGGGCAGCGCGCCCGGGTGCCCGCCGGTGATGGTCAGCCCGCTGGCCAATATCAGCGCGGCCAGCGCGCAGCCGAGCATGGCGATGCCAAAACTCTGGTCGATCAACTCCATCTGCGCCGTCAGCAGGCGCGGCTCGTCGTAGCGCGGGAGCAGGCCGAATGGAGTCGATGTCATGCGGATGGCGGCGGGCAGTCAGCGTTGCGCCTGCACCAGCCCGCGGCGCTGGGCCTCGAGGATGGCTTCCACGCGGCTGACCACGCCAAGGTGGCCGAGAATGGCCGCCACGTGCACGCGCACGGTGTTCTCGGACAGCCCCAGGTGATAGGCGATGACCTTGTTCGACCGCCCCAGGTTGAGCTGCCCCAGCACCTCCAACTGGCGCGGCGTGAGCTGGCTCGGCGCATAGTGCGCCGCCTGCGGGGCGCCATTCAGCCCATTCAGGCCATCAAGGCAGCCGCCGTTGCCATCCGTGGCGAAATGCGTGCCGCCGCTCAGGCAGCAGGCAATCGCTTCCTCGATCTCGCGCGCATCGGCGGACTTCGGGAGGAATCCGGCAATGTCCTTGCGCGCCTCGGCTGATATGGCGTCGAGCCCGGAGGTGCCCGAGACGATCAGGAATTTCGCCGTCTGAAAGTGACGCTTAAGTACCTTTACGCCCTCGATCCCGTTCAGGCCCGGCATCTGGATGTCGAGCAGGACGATGTCCACCGGCTTCTCGCCATGCTGCGCCACGGCCTCCATCACCGAACCGGCCTCGATGATCGTATCCACGCTCGGACTGTCCGCCAGCAACAGCTTGAGCCCCGTGCGAAACAGGGTGTGGTCATCGATCAGCAGGAGGCGGGCACGGGGCATGGAACGGCGGGGGGCGGGGGAGGAGACGATTGGACTCGATTCCGGCCAGCTTGTCCATGCGGGGCGTTGCGCAGACGCCCGGCTAGTCCGGAAAGATTATTGGCACTCGCGTGCCGGGGTGCGAGGATCGCCACGTGGACGAATTCCGCGACTTGTCCATACCACTTTGGATACCCACTCCCTCCCGGCAGTGGGTATTTTTTTGGGCTTTTGCTTGTCGACGGTGTGCGGGGCCGGGCTTACGCCGGCAGCAGTCCCGCCGTACGCCCGTGTTACCGATTCCGGCACACAAGCATGGCGTCTCGACATTCCTCATCAACGGCCAAACCGTGGACGCTACCTATCTGCAGGGAGCAACCGTGCCCCTGAACCTGACCGGCCTTCCGGGATTGTCGATTCGGTTCGGTTCAAGCCACGACGGCATGCCGATCAACGTTCAATTGGTATCCAGTTGGCAGGCCGAGTCGACGATTCTTCATCTCGCCGGCCTGCTGGAAAGGGCGAGCCAATTCCACGGTCTTCGCCCATCCCTCTGAACGAACGAGACGCCGCTCGGATGCCGACGTCCCACGTGGCGCACTGAGCGTGTTGCAGGCTCAGCCTGTGGCATCCTCGAGCGCCGCCTGGTATTGGCCCAGGCAGGCCATGCCGTTCAGGCGGGAGCGTTGCAACAGGGCCCGTTGTGCGAGCGCCGCGTTGCCTGCCTCGCCTCTCCACGCCAGCAGCGCCGGTTCCTGCAAGGCGCGCCCGTACGAAAACGACAGCCGCCAGGGCAGCGGGGCGAGTCGGTTCATCGCATCGAGATTGGCGGTGGCTTCGGAGGGTGTCTGGCCGCCGGACAGGAAGAAAACGCCCGGCACCGCCGCCGGCACCGTGCGCCTGAGTATCTGCACGGTATGCATGGCCACGTCGGCCGCTGCAGCAAGCCCGCACGCCTTGCCGGGCAGCACCATGCTCGGCTTCAGCAGCATGTGCTCGAGCACCACCCTGTGCCGGTGCAAGGCGTGGAAGACTTCGTGCAGCACGGCCTCGGACACCTCGGCGCAACGCGCCATGGTGTGCGCGCCGTCCATCAGCACCTCGGGCTCGACGATCGGCACCACGCCCGCTTCCTGGCAGGTCGCGGCATAGCGCGCCAGCGCTTCCGCGTTCGCTGTGATGGCGAGCCGGCCCGGGAGCGTGTCCGAGATGTTGTACACCGCGCGCCACTTAGCGAAGCGCGCGCCCTGCTGGCGATAGCCCGCGAGCCGTTTCGCCAGCCCATCGTGGCCCTCGGTGATCTCGTCCCCGGGCGCGTGGGCGAGCGCCAGCTTGCCCTTGTCCACCTTGATGCCGGGCACGATGCCCTGGCGCGCCGCCATCTCCGGTAACGGTGTGCCATCGTCGGCGCGCTGGCCCAGCGTTTCCTCGTACAGGATCACGCCACTGATGAACTCGCCGAGCCCCGGTGTGGACAAGAGCAGGCTGCGCCACGCGCGGCGCGTCTCCTCGCTTGATGGGACACCGATGTGCTCGAACCGCTTGGCAATCGTTGGCCCGCTCTCGTCGGCGGCCAAGAGGCCTTTGCCGGCCTGAACCAGCGCATCCATGGTGCTTTGCAATTCGCTTTTTGTATCCATGATGTGCTCCGGGACGCGTGGCATGAGCCCCCACGGCATGGGGTTGTGCTCTTCAGGCGCCTATAAATGTAGGAGACGGCCACGTGTTTGTGAACGATTCACGGAATCCATCTGGCCGGTGGTTGCCGTCAACGGTCAGTCGCCAGAAGCGCCATGTCCTTCCTCACACTGGTCTTCCATGGACGAGCCCGGTTCGCCATGACGGGTGTTCACATTCTTTTGGCGACGTTCGGGTTGGCTGCCTGCGTGTCGACTGGCGTCGATGTGAAGCAGGAACAGTTGTCGTACTTCATGATCGGCTTCTCCACGCTCGACGACGTTACCGGGCAGCTCGGAAATCCGACCTGGCGGGCATCCCTAAGTAGCGGCTCGACGGTCCTGATCTATTCGTTTGCCAGCTCCAGGCCACATCCCGAGAGCTTTCTGCCGTTCATTGGCCCGCTGTTCTCAGGCGGCGAGATTCGGTCGGTGATGGTCCTTTTCGAATTCGACCAAAACGGCGTCCTCCGGAGTCACGGGAGGACGACATCCAGTAGCGTTTCAGGATGGAGCGTATTGCCGCCCGGCACCCTGCCGTGACGTGGTGCGCTCATGGCGATATTCAACGCCGTGTTCCCATCAATTCAGGGTGCCAACACGCCGGAAGGCGACCAGCATGGCAAGGTCATAGCCGATTTTCAACACACCACAAGCCAGCAATGGCGCTCCAGCCCACCCCATTGCCATGAGCCCACCGGCCAGCACTGGGCCGATCGCGGCAGCCAGGCTGCGCGGCACCGCCGTCAGGCTTGCTGCCGCCGTCCGCTCGGCGGGGGTGACCACCGCCATCACGAATGCCGTCCGTGTTGGTACATCCATTTGAGACAGCGCGCTGCGCGCCAGCAGCAACAGTAACGTCAAGCTCAACGACGGTGCGAACGCGGCGGCAATCAGGAACGCGCTGGAAGGGATATGCGTGAACACCATGGTGTTCAGTAGCCCGATCCTTCGGGCCAGTGGCACAGCGGCGAGCTGGGAAGCCGTGGTAAGCAGCCCGGCCCAGAAGAAGAACTGGCCCGCCGCACCCGGGGACATCCCGAAACGCTGCATCAGCCAAAGCGACAGCAAGGCATTGACGACCAGGCCGCCCGCAAACGCATCGACACTGAACAGCATCGCGAGCCGGATGACGATCTGGCGCGATGGCCCCAACGGCGCGGCCGTCGACATCGACTGCGGATGGGGTTCGGGCAACCTCGCGTAGAGCACCCAGAGCGCCATGCCCGTCAAGGCGTAGACGAGGAACATCAGGCGCATGCCGTCCAGGAAGGACAGGTCGGTATGCCTGCCAAGCCAACCAGGTATCGCTGCGGCCAACGCTCCGAACGCCGCGGAGAGGGAACCCGCAAGTCCGTAGCGCGCGAACAATGCCGTGCGCGCGTCAGGTGTCGCGGCCTCGGCCAGCCGCGCCTGCTCCAGCGGCAGGAACACGCTGACATCCCCCGAGCTCGGGTTCAGCGTGCCGATAAAGGCAACGATCAAGAGCGGCCAGAGCGATGACAGACCCGCAAAGGCCGCCCCGGTGCCGGCCATCAGGGCGGCCGCCAGTATCAGCAGACGGCGCTGCGGAAAGCGGTTCCCGACGAGTCCGACCAGAATGGTCGTCATCGCGGAGCCAATCAGCGTGACGCTGCTGATCAGTCCCACGGCGAGTGGGTCGAAGCCCAGGGCCAGCAGGTACGCGGGCAGCAGTACAGCCACGAATCCATCGCAGAAACCGCGCAACGCCCGCCCGGCGAGCAGCGGCATCACGCCTGCGTCGGTGCCGGGTGGAAAGGCAAGGTCGGAAAGCAATGCGCGAATCATTTGCTGTGCCGCAACACGTCAGTGATGGAGCAACGGATAGGCCACCAGGCCAATCAAGGCCGCAGCCGCGACGATCATGGGTTCGGACAGCTTCTTGAACCTGATCAGCAAGGCGACGGTAAGGAGCGCCAGGAGCGCGGTCGGGATATCGACAATCGAGCGCTTGGCCAGGACGATCACCGCCCCGGTGATGGCGCCGATGGCCGCCGCGGTGACGCCGTCGACGAACGCCAGGATGGCCGGCAACTTCCCGTACTTCTTGAAGTAAGGCGCCGGCAGGACGGTGAACAGGTAGCAAGGCAGGAACGTCGCCGCGGCCGCCACGCAGGCACCAGGCAGGCCCGCAACAAGGTAGCCAATGAAGCCGACGGTGATGACAACCGGGCCGGGCGTAATCATGGCGACCGCCACGGCGTCGACAAATTGCTTGTCGTTCAGCCAGTGATGTTCGGTCACCACGCCGCCATAGAGGAAGGGCACGATGGCAAGCCCGGAGCCGAAGACGAATGCACCGGCCTTGGCAAAGAACACACCGATCTGCGAGAGCAGCGGCCAATCCACGGTACTCAGCATGCCGCTTGCGGCCGGTAATGGGGCTGCCGCGATCGCATTCAGCCTGCCTTGCCGCAGCCACTTTGGCGGTGCGCGCCAGAACCAGACCAGCACCCCGGCCGCGAGGAACAGCCACGCGACCTCCGATTCGGTGATGACCGTGACCGCCACGAGCACCAGATAGATGAACCACAGCAGCTTGTCTTTGCCTACGCTCTTCCTGGTCAGCTTGTAGGCGCTGATCGCGATGATGCCGATCACCGCCGCGCCCACGCCGTAGAACACCGACTGCATCCAGGTGAGACCGCCGAAGCGTACATAGGCCCAGCCGAGCGCCAGCACCATCAGGAATGATGGCAGCACGAAGGCGACGCCGACGAGTGTGGCCCCGAGGATGCGGTAGTGCACGTATCCGAGGTAGATCGCGAGTTGGGCGGCAAGCGGGCCCGGCGCCAGTTGCGCGAGGGCAAGGCCTTCCTTGTAGTCGGCATCGGTAATCCACTGCCGCGCATCGACCAGATCCCGGTGCATATAGCCCGCAAGCGCCACCGGTCCCCCGAAGCCCAAGGTGCCAAGCCGCAGGAAGTACATCACCAGTTGCCGCAGCGTGTAACCGGGGCGTTCGTGCGCAGAAGGGCCGGAAGGGGCGGAAGCAGGCGGCTGGGGTGAGTTCATCTTGGCTTGCGTGGAGAGCGGTCCGGCAGTCTGGCAGCAGGCAACGACCTAGCGTTTGCGCGCGCTGGAAAAGTGCGCATAGAGCGAGTCGAGGACATTCCCTACCTCCTCCAGTAGCGCATCGTCATCGGGCAGGCGCTCGCGTGCGCCTGCCAGTACCGCTTCAAAACCACTGGCCTCCGCAACGGGTGTCCCGCCGATGTCCAGTACGTGAACCATCTGGCCCACGCGCGCCAGTCCCTTGTTCTCGTCGAGCCCGAAGCTGGCGAGCAGCACCTCGAAGGAGACCCGGTCGCCGACATGGGTGAATGTCGCACCATCGAAGTCGAACCCCAGCGCCTCCTTTGGGCATTGGCGAACGTCCTCCAGCCAGAGGAAGTTGGCGTGGGGATCGATAAAGCGCCGGATCAGCCAGGCACAGGCAACGCGGTCCACCCAGAGGTGCCGGCGCGTTGCCCAGCGTCGGCCTTGGTATTGGCTTGGGTCGCGTCTCGGAATGCTGCCCGCCATGCCCTGTGGTTCGCCCGGCGACAGCATGATGTCGATGGCCGCATTGAAATCGCGCCACTGTGCTTCGGCGCGGGCCGAGGCCTCATTCGGGAAGAAGTCGATCTTGCGGATCGCTTCGAATCCACGGCCGTACCGGCGAGCCATGCGTAGGAGGCTTGCTTCGTCCGTTTCCGCCAACGTCGCACGGGCGCGGGAGAGTTCGGCCATCCAGTCGGCGTATTCGGGAGTCCGATCGAACAACGCGCGGTACTCGGCATCTTGCTGTGTGTCGGTGGCCTGCACGGAAAGCGTCCAGACCTTGCCATCCTCGCTGGTCGCGTCTGTGGCCAGGGCTTGCAACGGGTCTCGCAAGCCTGCGACGTCGGGCACGACATAGACGCCATCGCGTAATGCCGCCGCGCCCAACGCCTTGATGCCGCGCCAGAATCGCATGCGAGCGGTGGCGGCCGAGGTGGGCAGGCTGACAACCAGCACCACCCAGGGGGAAGCGAATTGAAGAGCAGTCATGCGCCCAGCTTAATGGGTCGTAGGCCCTGCTTCAATGCTGTAGAGATCTCTACAGCCCAATGGTCGCCGATTATGAAGTCAAGGCGCTGCCAATGGCCCCGCCGCCACATCCCAAGTCCGATCCCCCAAAAACCATCGCGCCGCATGCGGGCCGTGCAAGGTGTGGCGATTACCCGACACGCGGACCCAGTTGCCTTCGGGCAGGCCGAGGACGGGGGTGTCGGGTGAGAGGGTGGTGAACTCGGCCAGGCGCTGGTCGCGGGTTTCGCCGCGGAAGCCGGGGATCACGAGGTTGTAGTAGTGCGGGTTGAGCTGGAACGGGATCAGGCCGAGGGCGTCGAGGCCGCCCGGGTCTACCACGGGCATGTCGTTAGTTGTGCGGATGCTGGGCGTGGCGAGGTTGGAGCCGGCACTCCAGCCGATATAGCGCGCGGCGCCGGCGCGCACGCGGGCGGCCATCGGGGCCAGCAGCGCCTGCTGGCGCAGTACCTGGAGCAGCCGGAAGGTATTGCCGCCGCCCACCACGATCAGCGTGGCCGCGTTGACTGCCGCCAGCGGGTCCGCCTCGGCGTGCAGGCCGCGCACGGTGATGCCGATGGGCGCCAGCGCCTCGCGGACCTGTTCGGTGTAGGCGTCCCAGTCACGCGTGACCCCGGCGTAGGGGACGAACAGCGCGTCGGTACGGCCATCGGCCAGTTCCGTGATGGCCGCGTGCGCGTGCACGAGGTAGCCGTCGTCGGAGGTGGAATTGCTCAGCAGCAGGAGATCCATGTCGAAGCAGGTCGTCGTGTTCCGTTATGCGGAACCGCGATCCGGAAGTTGGGTAAGCCGACGATGGTACCCAAGGTGGCGGGCGCATGACAACCGCGCCCCGCTCATCTCCTGTTCATCTCCCTATATCTATTAGTGTGTCTTGCGGTTTCCGGGCCGGATCAGTCGATCAGCCGCCCGCTGGCGTCGAAGAACGGGTGCGCCGGGCCGTAGTCCCCGCTGGCGGCGAGGTGGGTCACCAGCCCGTGGGCCGGGTGCCACCAGTGCAGCAGGTAGCCGGGCGGCTCCATGCGGAAGCGGGAGGCGGCCTGCGGATCGAGGTCCAGCGCCACCTGGTGGGCCGGCCCCGGCGCGGTGATGGCGATGGTGCCGCCAAAGCGCCGCGTGATCTGGCGGTGCAGGTGGCCGCAGACCACGCGCTCCACCTGCGGGTGCCGGGCGATCAGGGCCTCCAGCGCGGCGGCGTTGTCGAGCCCCTGCTGGTCCATATGGCCGATGCCGGTGACAAAGGGCGGATGGTGCAGCATCAGCAGCGTCGGCTGGGCCGGCGCGGCGGCCAGCGTGGCATCGAGCCAGGCCAGTCCTTCGTGCGTCACCCGGCCGCCGGGCTGGCCGGGGACGGTGCAGTCGAAGCCGACCAGCCGCAGCGGGCCCGCCGCCATCGCATAGTGGATGGGCGCCTCGCCGTCGCCGTGGTCGAACAGGTAGGCGTGGTCGGGGAACACCTTGCGCAGCGTGGTGCGGTGGTCGTGGTTGCCGGGCAGCAGCCGCACCGGCATCGGCAGCCGTTGCAGGATGTCGCGCAGGAAGCGGTATTCGTCTTCGCTGCCGAAGTCGACCAGATCGCCGGTAATGATGACCATATCGGGGATTTGCGGGGCCGCCAGCAGGGTGTCGATGGCCTGATGGAGCGCGCCGGCCGTATCGACCCGCCGATAGGACAGCTTGCCGCCGGCCTTGATATGGAGGTCGCTCAGTTGCGCGACGAGATAGGGGGAAGGAGCGGTCATGCAGCGTCGGGAAGGGTGATCAGGTGGGCGGTGTCGATGCGCAGGCCGACGCGCGCGCCAGCCGGCCAGCCGTCGCGGCGCGCGGTATCGACAATCAGCGGCGTGGCGGCGCCCACGTCCACCAGCAGGCGTGTGTGGTTGCCGAGGAACAGCGCGGTGACCACGGTGCCTTCCACATGGGCGCGATCGGCGCTATCAGCGTGCACCAGCGCCACGTCCTCGGGCCGGAACATCAGCCGCGCGGCTGGCGTCGCGGGGGCGTCGCTGGGCGGCCCCATCGGCACGCTGCCGCCTGGCACGCGCCACAGGCCGGCTTCGGCCTGCGCGGGCAGGTGGTTCATGGTGCCGATGAAGTCCGCCACGAAGGCGTTGGCCGGCGCGCGGTAGATCTCCTGCGGCGTGCCGGACTGGGCGATGCGGCCGCGGTCCATGACGATGATGCGGTCGCCCAGCGCCATCGCCTCGGCCTGGTCGTGGGTGACGTAGACCGCGGTGATATGGAGGCTGCGCAGCAGCTGGTTGATGTCCGCGCGCAGGGCGTCGCGCAGCTTGGCGTCCAGCGCGGTCAGCGGTTCATCGAGCAGCAGCACGCGCGGCTGCACGGCGATGGCGCGCGCCAGGGCCACGCGCTGCCGCTGGCCGCCGGAGAGCTGGTCCACGCGGCGGTCGGCGAACGGCTCGAGGTGCATCATCGATAACATATCGCCGACGCGCCGGCGCTGCGTGGCACCATCCACGCGCCGCACGCGCAGGCCATAGCCGATGTTCTCGGCCACGGTCATGTTGGGGAACAGCGCGTAGTTCTGGAACACCATGCCCACGCCGCGCTGCTCGATCGGCTGGTCGGTCACGCGGGTCTCGCCAAACCAGACCTCGCCACCCGCGTCCGGCTGCTCCAGCCCGGCGATGATGCGCAGCGTGGTGGTCTTGCCGCAGCCGGACGGCCCCAACAGCACCACGGTCTCGGCGGCCCCGATGTCGAGGTCAAGCGGTTGCAGGGCCAGCGTGCCATCCGCGAAGGTCTTGGCGCACTGGCGCAGGCGAATCGGGGTGGGCTCATGCATGGCGGGTCTCGGCGGAGGCAGTTACGGGCGTGGCGGCGGGGAGTGGGGCGGTGGCCGGCTCGGCAGGTTCTGATACATGGCGGCGCGCTCGGGCGCCCATGGCGCTGAACGCCTGCATCGCTACCAGCAGCGGAATGATCATGACAAAGAAGACGATGGTGTAGGCGGAGCCGATCTCCAGCCGCATCGACGCATAGCTGTCTGCCAGCCCCACCGGCAGGGTTTGCGTGGTGGGCGTGTGCAGCATCCAGGTCAGGTTGAACTCGCCCACGGACAGCGTGACCACCATCAGCGCCCCGGCCAGGATGCCCTGCCGGCAGTTCGGCAGCACCACGGTGAAGAAGCGCTGCAGCCGCGTGGCGCCCAGGCTGGCGGCAGCGTCTTCCAGCGTGCGGATGTCGATGGCGGACAGGATGGCCAGCACTGCCCGCACCATGAACGGCAGCGTGAACAGCACGTGGCCGATCAGGATGAACACCCAGCTCGTGCGCAGCGCCTGCCAGCCACCATAGAGCAGGATCAGCCCCAGCGCGGTGGCCAGCCCCGGCACGGCCACCGGTAGCATCAGCAGTTCCTCGATCAGCCGGGTCACGCGGTTGCGGCGCAGCGCCATGTAGTAGGCGGCGGGCACGCCAATCACCAGCGTGCAGGCGAGGCAGGCGAGCGCAATGCCGAGCGAGAGGAAGATGGTGTTGCGATAGAGCGCCCAGACCTCCAGCAGCCAGCGCGTGGTGAGCCCGCTGGAGAGGCCCACGAAGATGTTGTTGGTCAGCCCGGCCAGCACGGACAGCACCACCGGCACGGTCATGAACAGGCAGACGGCCAGCGTGAGCGCCAGTTGCAGCCAGTAGCCGGCGCGGCGGCGCGGTGCGGTCATCGGCGGTTTCTTCATGGCTTTTTTCGCGGTACTCATGCGGTGGCGGCGACGGCGTCGCCCGAGATCCAGCGCGCCACAGCCAGCAGGGCCCAGGTGACCGCGCCGAGCAGCAGCGAGAGCGCAGCGGCCATGCCGAAGTTGGCGTAGTTGGTGAACTCGTTGTAGATGGTCAGCGGCAGTACGTCGAGCTGCGTGGCGAGCGTGAAGGCCGTGCCGAAGGCGCCCATGCTGGTGGCGAAGCAGATCGCCCCGCTGGACAGCATGGCCGGCATCAGCGCGGGCAGCATGACGTCCCGCACCACGCGCCACGGACTGGCGCCGAGCGAGCGCGCGGCTTCCTCGAGCGAGGGGTCGAGCTTCTCCACTGCGGCCATCACGGTCAGGATCACGCGCGGAATCGAGAAATACAGGTAGCCGACGAACAGCCCGGCCAGCCCGTAGGCGAAGGTCCAGCGCTCGCCGACCAGCGCGTCGCCGACCATCGCCAGCAGGCCGTTGCGCCCGCCGAGCATGATGACCATGAAGCCGATCACCACGCCGGGAAAGGCCAGCGGAAAGGTGAGGATGGCCACCAGCACGGGTTTGCCGGGTACGGAGTGGCGCTGGAGGAAGGTGCCGGCGATGCCGGCAATCACCAGCGTGGCCAGCGTGACGGCGGCGGAGAGCGCCACCGTCACCAGCAGGCTATGCAGGTAGCGCGCGCTGGTCAGCACGGTCCAGTAGACGCCCGCGCCCTGCTTGCCGGTGACGCTGACCTCGATCAGGCGCGCCATCGGCAGGCAGAAGAACGCCAGGAAGACCACCAGCGCGGGCAGGGCGAACAGGAACAGCGGGAGAGATCGCTTGGTCATGGCAGTGACGGGGGCGGTTTGGTCCAAGATTGGTGTTCTCCCCTCTCCCTTTGGGAGAGGGGCGGGGGAGAGGGCAGGCGGTTCGACATGCGGTATCGCACCGAGATGCTCCAGCCCTCTCCCCCGGCCCCTCTCCCGCGAGCGGGAGAGGGGAGAACACACGCGGCAAGCTGCAAATGCTTACCGTACTTCCTTCATGTACTGCTCGCTGAACGCCTTCTGCGCGGCGGCCATCTTGCCGAAATCGACCGGCTTGGCGCGGGCGTAGTCGGCGGCCGGCAGGAAGCGCGCTTCCACGTCCTTCGGCATCGGCACGTTACGCACCGGGCGCAGGTAGGCGTTGGCCCACAGCGCCTGGCCGGCGTCCGACAGCACGAAGTCCAGCACCTTGCGGCCCTCGGCCGGGTGGGGCGCGTTGTTGACCAGGCTCATCACGTACGGCACCACCAGCGAGCCTTCCTTCGGAATCACGAAGGCCACGTTGGCGCGGTCCTTGTAGCGGGCGCGGTAGGCGTTGAAGTCGTAGTCGAGCAGGATCGGGATTTCGCCGGACAGCACGCGGGCGTAGGCGGTCTGCTTCGGCACGATCGGCTGGTTCTTCTGCAGGTCCTTGAAGAACTTGTAGGCCGGCGCGAAGTTGTCCAGCGAGCCGCCGAGGGCCTGGTTCACGGCCACGGCACCCACATAGCCGACGAAGGCGCTGGACGGGTCCAGGTAGCCGATCAGCCCCTTGTACTCCGGCTTGAGCAGGTCGGCCCACGACTGCGGCACGGGCTTGCCGCGCAGCGCATCGACGTTGACCATGAAGCCCAGCGTGCCCGAGTGGATGGCGAACCAGTTGCCCTGCGGGTCTTTCAGGCCCTCGGGGATGTCGGCCCAGTGGGCCGGCTTGTACGGCTGGGTCACGCCGTCGGCCTTGGCCTGGATGCCGAAGGTCACGCCGAGGTAGGTCACGTCCGCCACCGGGCTGGCGCGCTCTGCCACCAGCTGCGCGAGCGCCTGGCCCGAGTTCTTGTTGTCGAGCGGCACCGTCACGCCGGTCTTTTCCTTGATGGCGCGGATCTGCGCGGCCCAGTCGGCCCATTCGGGCGGGCAGTTGTAGCAGATGGCGGTCTGCGCGGCCGCGCCCTGGCTGAAGGCGACGCCGAAGGCGGTGGCCGCCACGGCAGTGGCCAGCCAGCGCAGCGGGCGGCGCCAGGAAAATTGCGTTGTCATGTCAGGCTCCCGGGTTTGAGATCGATTGGATAAGGACAGCAGGGCGGCAGGCGAAACGGTCAGTCAGGCGATCGGTCAGGATGCAGGCGGCGCGGCCACGGTGCCGGCCACGCGCAGCGCGTGGGGCAGCAGGGTCACGCTCGGGGCGGAGGCGGACAGCGCCTCCGGACGCGTGCCGGCGTGCAGGCGCTTGAGCAGCAGGCGCACGGCGGTGGCGCCGATGTCGGTATTGGGCTGCACCACGGTGGCCAGCGGCGGCTCCACCAGTGCGCCGAGCGCGATGCCGTCGTAGCCGAGCACGGAGACGTCGCGCGGCACGCGCAGGCCCAGGCGCTTGAGATCCGAAATCACGCCGATCGCCAGCAGGTCGTTGGTGCAGAAGAACGCGGTGGGCGCGGTGGCGCCGCCCATCAGCGTGCCAATCCGCTCGCTATGGCTGGCGGTATGGGAGGGCAGGTTCACGGGCGGCAGCGGCGGCAGGCCATGGGCGCGCATCGCATCCTCATAGCCGGCAAACCGTTGGCGGGCGCGGTCGGACGCCATGAACGCGCCCGACACCACCGCGATACGCCGATGGCCCGCAGCGATCAGCGCGTTCACGCCCTCGCAGGCGCTGGTGCGGTTGTCCACGGAGACCGAGTGCCGCTGGCCGGCCGTGCTGGCCTGGTTGTAGGCCAGCACGTAGGGCACGCCTTCACTGTCGAGCTGGTCGAGCACGGCGCTCTGCGCGGCGTCCGAGACGGTCAGCACCATGCCGTCCACGCGGTGGCGCAGCAAATATTCCACACGTTCGCGCTCGCGGGCGGAGTCGTAGCCGCTGGTCACCAGCATCAGCGAATAGCCGGTGGCCAGCGAGACTTCCTCGATCCCGGCCCAGCATTCGGCGAACACCGCGTTCTCCAGCGTGGGCAGCATCACGCCCAGGATGCGCGTCTGCTGCGAGCGCAGTTTGGCGCCGAGCAGGTTGGGCCGGAAGGCCAGCCGGCGCGCGGCCTCGTGCACGCGCTGGGCGGTGGTCTCCCGCACCAGCTGCGGATGGCTGAACACGCGCGAGGCCGTGGCCAACGAGACTTCGGCGGCCAGCGCCACGTCCGCCAGCGTCACGCCATTGCCGCGTTCGCCTTCGGTATCGGCAGACAGCAAAACGGAACGGCGGGCGTTGGGCATGGGCAGGTTCGGCGGGTAGTCGGCGAGCAATGAAAACGTTTTCATTGAAGCGCCAAAAAATCAGGCGTCAAGGTATTCCGTCGCTGCGGTGCCGCATTTGCGGCAGGCCCGGCGGGCTTGCGCCTGTTGAATCGGGGTGGATTCTCCGGCCGTTTCATGACGCCGCCATGACAGCACCCATGCGCCTTTCGTCACAAAATTGCCACACAAGATCGGGAATATGCCGGACCGGGCGCATGGACCGCCGCCTTGTCGCGGGTACGGCACCGGTGTGACGCAAGTGCACGCTGCATGGCATCCCCCCTGCAAGTGGGGGATCAAGTTGCGTCTTGGGCGCGCCGTTAGCCAACAGTGGGAGTGGCTTTTGCCCACAGCACGATCCACAGCCAGTTTGAGTGCAAGCCCTTGTCGCGACCTCTGACGCCTACTATTGCCGATTGCCTCGAACACCAACGCCTGCGGCCTGTCTTCCAGCCGATCGGGTCGCTCGCCAATGGCGAGATCATTGGCTACGAGGCCCTGATCCGCGGTCCCGCCGGGACGCCGCTGGAGAGCCCTGTTGCGCTGTTCGCTGAAGCGGCGCGTCTGGGTTGTCTGGTGCGGCTCGAGCGGTTGGCGTCACGCATCTGTATTGCCGCGTTCATGCGCGCCGGGCTCCCCGGCAAGCTCTTCATCAACTACAGCGCGGATTCGATTCGCGAGGTGGACAGCCATCGCGACGAAGTGCGCGCCTTCCTGAAAACCCACGGCATTACTTCGGACCGCATCGTCATCGAACTGACCGAGCAGGCCCCGCTGGGCTCGCTGGATAGCCTGTCGCGGGCGGTGGAGTCCATCCGTGGGCGCGGCGCCCAGTTCGCGCTGGACGACTACGGCACCGGCCACGCCAGCCTGGGGCAGTGGATCGCCCTGAAACCTGATTACGTGAAGATCGCCCGCGTGGTGGTGGATGGCGTGGCGACGTCGCCGTTCCAGCTGGAGGCGCTGCGCGCCATACGCCGGCTGGCCGATAGCAGCGGCACGGCGCTGGTGGCGGAGGGTATCGAGCAGGAAGCGGATCTGCGCATCTGCCGCGACCTTGGCATCGACTACGCGCAGGGCTACCTGCTGGCACGGCCCACGGCCGAGCCGCCGCTGACGATTTCGGAAGACGCCTTGCGCGTGATCCGTTCCGGCCCGGTGGAGGTGTTGCCGGGCGACAAGGTGTCCGAGCCGGGCACCGACCCAGCCATGCGCCTGCGGTCCGGCGAGTAAGCCCGGCCGTCCTTAGCGGACGGGCGCCGGCGCCATCGACGGGCCCGCAGGGAGCGGGGAGGGTGCGCTGGGTCCGATCGGCGCGCCTGGCGCAGAAGCCATCACCGGTTCTGGCTCCGATGCCGGGATGACCTCGACGACTTCATTGGCATCGAGCGCCATGCCGGGCTCGGCGGCTTCCCCGTGCTCGGTATTTGCCCCGCCTGCCTGACTGTTCCCAGCCATCGCCGCAGAGGCACCAGTTCCCCCCGAACCTCCCGAACCTCCGGATGGCATGGCCTCCGCCTCCGTGGCCGGCAGTACCGGCCGGCGCGGCGACGGGCGCGGGGTGGCCGGCGCCTGATCAGACTTGTTCGAAGCGAACAGCCGCTGGAACCAGCCACGCACCTGCCCCGTGATCGACGTGTACCAGGTCTTCTCGTCCGCCTCCGCAAACCGCGCGCGGCCGTCGATGACCCGCGTGCGTAGCGCGCGCTGGTAGAAATCGCCGACGATGGGCAGCGCGCTATGGGCGCCCTGGCCCCAGTAGTCGCTACGCAGCGTCACGCGGCTGTCGTTGAAGCCCACCCAGGCGCCCGCCACCAATTGCGGGTGCATCAGGATGAACCAGCCGTCGGCGTTGTCCTGCGTGGTGCCGGTCTTGCCGGCCACGTCGGCGCGGATGCCGTAGCGGCTGCGGATGGCGGTGCCGGTGCCGCGGTCGATCACATCGCGCATCACATCGACCAGCGTCTCGGTGGCCGTGGCCGACAGCGCACGCTCGGGTGACGGCTCGCGGAACTGCGCCAGCACATTGCCTTCGCGGTCCTCGATGCGCGTGACCATGGTCGGCGCGATGTACAGGCCGCCGTTGGCGATGGTGCCGTAGGCCGACACCATCTCCTTGAGTGTGACCGGGCTGGTGCCCAGCGCCAGCGACGGTACGGCATCGAGCTTGCTCTCGCGCACGCCCATGGCCCGCGCCAGCCGCGCCACGCGGTCTGGCCCCACGGCCTGCACCAGTTGCGCGGTGATGGTGTTCTTCGAATAGACCAGCCCGTCGCGCAGGCTCAGGGCGCGGCCCGTGGCGGGGGACTCGTCGGTCGGGCGCCAGATCTCGCCGCCGGCCAGTTGCATTTCCACCGGGTTGTCGAACAGCGTTTCCTCGGGGGCGTGGCCGTGCGCGAAGGCTTCGCCATAGACGAAGGGCTTGAAGGTGGAGCCCGGCTGGCGGCGCGCCTGGGCCACGTGGTCAAAGGCATCGACCGTGAAGTCCCGGCTGCCGACCCAGGCGCGGATGGCGCCCGTGGACGGGTCCAGCGCCATGAAGCCGGCCTGCACGCGCGTCTTCTGCTGGCGCAGCGCCTGCATGAACGCGCGGTCGGCGAAGAGACGCTTGAGCGCGTCCTCCTCGCTCTGGCCGCTGGCGACGGCGTTGCGGAACTCGGGCGTCTCCCGCACGAAGGCCTGCACCAGCGCCCGGCTTTCCGCCCAGCCCGCGCGCGGCGCCCAGGCCGCGTTGGCAATCGACTGAAGCTGGTTGCCCTGGCGCGTGACCGCCTGGTTGGCCATGGCCTGGAGGCGCGAATCGATGGTCGTACGGACGACCAGCCCATCGGTATAGAGGTTGTAGTCGTTGCGATCGGCCCAGCCGATCAGCCATTTGCGTAGCTGCTGGGCGAAGTGGGCGGCCGGGCCGGGGGCCTCGGTCTGGCGCTCGAAGTCGATCCGCAATGGCCGTTTCCTGAGCGTCTCGAAGCGGCCGGCGTCGAGCTTGCCGCGCTTGACCATCTGCGCCAGCACGATGTTGCGCCGCTCCAGCGCGCGCTCGGGGTTCAGCACCGGGTTGTAGTAGCTGTTGCCCTTGAGCATGCCGATCAGCGTGGCGGCTTCCAGCACGTCGAGCTTGTCGGCGGATTTGTCGAAATAGGTGCGCGCGGCCATCTCGATGCCGAACGCGTTGTACAGGAAGGGCACCGTATTGAGATACGTCTCAAGGATCTCGTCCTTGGAATACAGCGCCTCGATCTTGAACGCGGTGATCGCTTCCTTGAGCTTGCGCGTCATCGTCGGCGCACGGCCGATGTCTTCGGGATAGCGGTTGCGGGCCAGCTGCTGCGTGATGGTGGAGCCGCCCTGGCGGTCACCCGAGAAGGTGTGGAACGCGGCGGAGGCGGTGCGGCGCCAGTCCAGCCCGTGGTGCTGGTAGAAGCGGTGGTCCTCGGTGGCGATCAGCGCATCGATGACATTGGGGGAGATGTCCTTGAGCCCGACCCAGTCGCGGTTGGCCCAGCGGTAGACGGCCAGTTCCTTGCCATCGGCGGAGAGTACCTGCGCTGGCTGTTCGGACTTGGCCTTGCGGATGTCGCTGATGCCCGGCGTGAACGGAATCAGGACCAGCAGATAAAGCAGGAACAGCGCCGGGATGGCCGCGAGGCCCAGCAGGACTTCGCGCCGGGTGGGCCGGCGCAGCCGCTGGATTGCCGGTTGCAAGACCGGCAGCCACCGCGATTGCAGGTGGGTGCGCAGTCGAGCAAGCGGAGCGGCAAGCCTTGGCTTGACAGGTCTTCTGATGGGGTCCAGGGGCATGACGCAGGCATGTTGCGTCCGCATCACATCCGGTCCGCTCACACGCCAATCTCGAAAGGTGTGAATCCTACCAAAACCCGGGTCGGGAAAACCCGGATTTTGCATGTTTTGCGTGCGCGTATCCCCCGGTAGTGGGGTGTTGCAGTAATGCCTACGACACATTCATTTCATATTGGGTTGTAACAATCCGCCTCGCCCCCCAAAGACCCGCACGGGCATCTGGTCCAGCAAGGCGCCGCCGCGCGCCTGCCGCGACCGGAACGGGGAAGCATCTCAATGTCTTAACAAAACGAGAAACCACAGTGAAGAAAGCTCTATTTGCCCTGGCGGCAGCCGCTACCTGCGCAACGTCCGGCGCAGCCCTCGCCCAGTCCGCATCCAACGTCACGCTGTATGGCATCGTCGACGCCGGCGTAGAAGTGGCGACCCACGTGCCGGGCGGCAATGGTCAGACGGCCGTGCGCATGAACTCGGGCAACCTGTCCGGCTCGCGCTGGGGCCTGCGTGGCGTGGAAGACCTCGGTGGCGGCCTGAAGGGCATCTTCACCCTGGAATCGGGCTTCGATATCGACACCGGCGTGTCCGGCCAGGGCAACCGCCTGTTCGGTCGCCAGGCTTTCGTCGGCCTGCAAGGCAGCTTCGGCGCCGTGACCCTGGGTCGCCAGCAGAACTCGCTGTACGACCTGTTCGGTGCCTATGACCCGATGGGCGTGGGCCCGCGCTACTCGCTGAACAGCGTCGATTCGGGCTTCAACGGCCGCGCCGACAACGCCCTGAAGTACACCGGCAAGTTCGGCGGCCTGACCGCCACGGCCTTCTACAGCACGGGCCGTGACGCCGTGGCTGGCTCGCCGGGCGAACTGCCGGGCGACTACAAGGCTGGCCGCAACGTGGGCGCAGGCGTGGCCTACACCGCCGGCGGCTTCTCGATCGGCACGGCGTATGACCAGTACCAGGGCGCCACGTCGGCTACGTCCGACCGCGCTGCCAAGCGCCTGGCCGTGGGCTCGTCGTACGACTTCGGCGTGGCCAAGGTGTTTGCCGGCTACCGCTGGATGCGCGATGACGGCATCGCTACCGCAGCCACGGCAGCGACCCGCAGCAACGTCTACTGGCTCGGCGGCCTGTACCGCGTGACGCCGGCCCTGTCGCTGACCGGCGCCGCGTACTACACCGATGCCAACGACAGCGGCAACGATCCGTGGATGTTTGTCCTGTCGGCCGACTACTCGTTCTCGAAGCGTACGGACGCTTACCTGAACGTTGGCTACGTGCGCAACAAGGGCACGTCCAACCTGGGCCTGAGCGGAGTTGGCACGGCTGTGGCCGGCCAGAACCAGACCGGCGCAGTCGTCGGCGTGCGTCATCGCTTCTAAGCACCACGTTTGAGCGAGAGCCGGCAGGCGAGGCCTTTCCCCTCGTCCTGCCGGAAAGCACAACGCCCCTTACCCGGCTTGGCGGGAAGGGGCGTTCTGCTTTTTGTGTTCGGTATTGGGGGCGGCGCGGAAATGGATCAGATGGGACGGGCGTGGCTCGCGTCCTCGGCGCGCAGGCGCTCCAGCGCCTTGGTCAACATCGCACCCTCTTCGGCTTCAGCGGTGTGGCACAGCGTGTTGATGGCCTGATGCAACTGCGTCTTGTCGTGCGGCGACAGCATGTCGGCGGCTTCCATGGCCTCCAGCTCCTTGCCAACGCGCTTGGCAAGCTTACGCACGAATTCCGGGTCGAGCTGCCCCTGGCTGGCACCATGGGCAAGGTGATAGACGAGGGCAGCTAGGCCCTCTGGTGTCGTTTCCGTCACGGCAATGGGATGGCGTTTCATGGCAACTCCGAGTTAAGGGCCGTTTCATTCTAACGATGGATCAGGTCGCGTAGTTTTCGAAATTTGTGTCAGCAGAGGCTGGATGTGCGTGATGCTGCCCGCTGGCGACTTATTACGGAAATATTGCGTGCGCAGAATGTCATCTTGTCGCGTCCGCTGTATATATCGCACTGAATAATGCGACCGGAGGGGTTGCCACGGGCCCGACAAAACACCGCCTGACCGATATCCACGGCAAGCCATAGAGCTACCGGGATGGGTCGGGTGGATTGCCAAGCAAGCGGGGAATCGGAGCCGTCCTAAGGACGGCTCTATTTGTTTGTGCGCCGGCACATTTCCATTGCAGTCCCACGACGATTCGGAAGCCGCGGCGGGAAACTCCCCGCACGCCGCGCGAATTCAGAGAACTGCTATAGACCGCCTCAATCGCGTCACGTGATGCTGTGTGCTCTTACCATGAATGGAAGAGGACATGATGCGAAACGACAAGCGGCACATGCTGGATGGGGCGAGCCGCACCGGCACTGGTGGCTGGCTGATCGCCACCAGCGATTCTACAAACATGGGCAAACGCCTTGGCCTGGAAGGGGACCACGCCACGTGCCCCGCCTGCAAGGTCGGCGGCCCGGTCTACAACGACTGCGATCCACGCTGGACCGACATGGGGAAATCCGTGCTGGTGGAAGGCGCGCGCGTGTATTGCCAATGCAAGGAAAAGCCGCGGGTGTTTGCATCGCAGTTCACGATGTCCACGGAGGTTGTCAGCGGCAATGTGAAGGGCGCGGCGGCGGGCGCCGATTCGAAAATGCCGTACACCCATAACAATTTGGCGGGCCGTTCAACCACGCCTGACGCAGCGAGTCTTGCCGCGTACGAGGCGGATCCGACGATGATTTGTCCCAATATGACCAACGCGGAATTCTATGCGGCGGTCATGCGGGTACGGGATATTGCCGTCGCACACATGGAGGCGCGTTTGATGGAACTGGCGCGCTGGAGCGAGTCGGATAAGGATAAGGTACGCATCTGGTTTACGAATGCCACGCCGGACATTCGCAAACGCTTGCGTGAGGGAATCACGAGAATTCGGAAAATCTCTCTATCGCTTACCGAGAAAAATTTCGAGCGCTTTAGTGAGGAAGCGGTGCGGCGCGTTGGCTGTGTGCCCGCCGCCGGGAAAGGCGATGAACCGGCGTGGGCGAGCGTCTGTAAGTCCGATAAGACGTTTGCGATATTCATTGGCACCACATTTTGTTATTTGCATGAGGAAAAGAGGAATTATCAAGGAATAATCGAAAATGTCAGCAGTATGACCACGGTTTTTATTCATGAGGTTTCCCATTTTCCCGCTGCAATGGACACGGTAGATCGCTATTCTGGCATCAAGGCGGCCCGGCTGCTGGCGAAGCTCCGCAATAGATTCGTCATTGAAAATGCCGATAACATCGCTGCATATGTCGCCGACGTTCCGAACTGGTAATGGAGGGGGACGATGAAATCCTTGAGTCGCCTTACAGTTGCATTAATTCTCGCCGCCATAACATTCAATGCCGGCGCCTGCCATATGCTCGAAGTGGAGCACACCGTGTACTTCGAAAATGGCGCTACAGCTGTGGGAGTCCACCAGATCAAGAAATTTGCCGAATGGCGAGTTGGCACCCGCAAGAAATTCTATTCTGGCTTCGATGTCTACCTTTTGGGATTCGAAGGGCGCGGCATTACCGGTGAAATGGCGAAGAAGCGGATCTCAGAGGTTCAGAGGCTGTTATTGAACTCCGGCCTGCCTCAGGATGCGCTGAAAGAGG
Source organism: Cupriavidus sp. 05T42 (assembly GCF_056396345.1). NCBI lineage: Bacteria > Pseudomonadati > Pseudomonadota > Betaproteobacteria > Burkholderiales > Burkholderiaceae > Cupriavidus > Cupriavidus sp. 05T42. The sequence goes on along the minus strand of NZ_JBFTLH010000003.1, from coordinate 29,928 downwards.
TGGAAATACGGCCGTGGTATACCGCATCAATAACCGATGGGCCAGATGTGGTGCGTATCGACGCCCTTGCTCACTGCCCCAACTACTGTTGCAGCCTCGAACCACTCCCCGACAACGTCGTCCGCTGATTCATCCAACCCGACAAACAGAGCCATCTCCCGACGGCTCTTCGAGCGGTTCAGCCGAGAAAATCTGGTGGCCGTCGGCTATGTTCCCGCACGGCTCCGGAGACCACAAATGGAAACCCTGACGTGCCTCGCAGTGATCGCAACGTTCACGCTCACAAGCTTTGGTTCCCACACCTGCAGTCTGTCGGCAGCCACGCACGAAGTGAAGTTTCTTCCCGGTTCGACGACGCTCTCGACCACGGAGGTCAAGCGGTTTGCGGATTGGCGGATCCAGACGCGAAAGTATTTTCCCTCGGGGTTCGACGCAATAATAATCGTCGCGTGGGAGGGCTATGGGGTTACCCGTAAAACGGCCGAAACGAGAGTGGAACACGTGCAGCGACTGCTGAAGAACTCGGGTATGCCGGATAGCGCGTTGGCTGAACCTCCGCAGATCCGCCACACGGACATGAGGGGAGCCGACGACCAAATGCTCCACACAGTCGAGATTGCTGTCGCGGCACGGTGCCCCAATTACTGCTGTCCAGCTTCCGACCATATCGCCAGATAATCCACGCTAGTTGACAAACAGAGCCGTCTCCCGACGGCTCTGTATGCAAGGCCGACAAGACGTTTACGATTTTTATCGGTGTCACATATTGCTACTTACCGATCGAAGCCATCCGCCATAGAGGTGTGGTGGAGCCTGATGACAGCATGGTCACGGTCTTTGTTCATGAAGTTTCTCATTTTCCCGCCGCGATGGATAGCGCGGATACCTGTTCGAGTATCAAGATTTCCCGCCTACTATCAAAGTATCGAAATAAATTTCTATTTAATAATTCCGACAGCATTGCTGCATACATTTCGAATGTCTCCGATTAACGGCATCGTAATCATGGTAAATATGAAGAAACTAATGGCAGCTTTCATCTTCGCTCTAACAAGCTTGAATGTCGCTGCCTGCATCGTCTATGAGAGGCAATATCGCGTTCACTTCGAATCGGGATCCGCAACGGTAACCGCGAAGGAGATCAAGCGATTCGCCGAATGGCGAATCGCGACCCGGAAGTATTTCTTCTCAGGTTTCGACGTGTACCTGACGGCTTGGGAAAGCGAGGATGGATCTCGTGAACTGGCAACGGCCAGGGTCGAACAGGTTCGCAATCTGCTGCTGAAATTCGGCCTCAGTGCCAATAATGTGAAGGACACGGAATTCCGGCCCATTTATGCGGCGTCCGTGCATTACGGTCCGGACCTGGTGCGGATCGATGTGGATGCGCGTTGTCCGAACTATTGCTGCCGCGACGAGAAATGCTGCCCTGCGTGGCGGGCTGCGGAGGAGGCTGCCAGGTAGACCCCGGTTCGCCCCCAGTTCGCCGCAATATCACCTGGATATTGCGGCGAACGGCATTGATAGCGGGGATCCTCGCCGCCAAAAACAGAGCCGCCTCAAAGACGGCTCTGTTAATCCTTCGTTCTCCCAAACCTACGGCAAACAAGGCGCCGCCATCGCCGCCCCCTGCCGCAGGGCCTTGTTGGTGTCTGAGTCGTCCGCCCCCAGCGTGTTGTCGGTGAACTTGCAGCCGTAGTTGGCGTTGGCCACTACCGATGGCGTCAGCACGTCGTCGCCGGCGGGTGGGGTGCCGGTTTGCTCCCAGGCCACCATGTCGTCGAACGCGCGCACCTGCTCGGCCACGGTGAAATCGCAGTGGCTGATGCCCCGGATCGCGCGCTGGACCAGCCATTTCGCCGTGCCGTTGGCGTCCGCGCGGCGCTTGTAGATCTGCTCCATGCTGAAGGGCACGTACATGTCGCCCAGTGTGTGCAGCGTCAGCACCGGCACGCTGATCTGCGCCGCCGTTTTCGGAATCCAGCGCAGGCCGTCGCGGCGCAGGCGGTTGGCGTCGGCCACCGGCTTCACGCGGAAGATCGAGGTGTTGATCGCCTGCTCCTCGGGCGTCAGCGCCGCGTCGTCATCCATCTGGAAGGTCAGGCCGGTGGTGTCCACCACGTTCTGCGTCAGCACGCCGTTGACCGTGCCATCCTGGCCGAAGGTGCTCCAGACCGCGTCCTGCAGGCTCTTGGAGGCGGGGCTGCCGCTGAAGCCGATGGCGAACATCGGCCGCTCGCCGCCGGTCAGGTTCTTGACGATCTGGCGGAGTTTCTCGCCCTGGCCCGTGTTGGTGACCGGGTAGGTGGTGAACAGCGCCGCCTGCACCGAGGTCACGATCTGCGCCCAGTTGCTCACGGGCCAGGACGTGGCCGGCACGTTGGCCAGCAGTTGGGCGGCGGTCTGGTAGCCGCCGAAGTAGTTGAACAGCTCGGTGTCGCCCACCACGCCGCACATCGGCACCGCGCCGTGGTACGTGACCTTGTGGTTGGCCGTGGCGATCGTCTCGGCTTCCACGGCTGCCGCGCTGACATGGCCGCCCATCGAATGGCCGATGATGTACACGCGCGTCGGCGCGGCCAGCGTGCGGCCGTTCTGTTTGGCGATGTTGACGAAGGCCAGCGCGAGCGCGTTCGTGTCTTCCACACCGGCCCGCACGTCATAGTAATTCGTTGAATAACTGGACGCGGCCCAGGCATAGCCGGCTTCCAGCAGGTGACGGCGGATGCTTGGCGGATTGACGTCGAGCGCGTTGCCGGTGCCGGCGTAGCCATGCGCATACATCACGAGCTTGCCGTTCCAGGCCGCGGGCACCTCGACCATGTAGCCGGCCTTGCCGAGCACGCCGGACCAGCGGTCGGCGGCGGGTGCGCCCGCCATCGGCGTGAATTTCTGCGTCACAGCGGCGGTGTCGATGGTGAACGTGCGGGTGTCCTGCGGCCGCGCGTCCTCGGGCTGCACGGTGGGCGGCGGGGTTTCGGCGACAGGCGGAGCAGGTGGTGGATCGTCACTACCGCCGCATCCCGACAAGAGGAGGCCGGCCACGACGAACAGGGCTGCCTGCGAAACAGCTCGATGCATGATGTCTCCTTGGAATTCGTTTTTATTCGATAGGTGAAGCCGCGTCACTGTAGCGCTGGCGCACGCGGCATCCAACATCTCAAACGGGTGTAAGAAATGGTGCGGCGCATCGATTGATGCAATGCATCAGGGTCATTGAACATCACAATTGGCGCCATGGCAGGCGGGCCAAATAAGATGGCGCGGCGCCCCCTCACTTGCCTGTTTTCAGGCATTTCCGAGGACCCACAAAATGGCTCGATTCAGACGATTCGCACTCAGACCCGTCGCTTACGGCCTTGCTGCCCTGTTTTCCCTCTCCGCCGGTGCCCAGACCATGACGCGCGACAACGGCGCGCCCATCGGCGACAACCAGAACTCCCAGACCGCCGGCCCGAACGGTCCCACGCTGCTGCAGGACGTCCACCTGATCGAGAAGCTCCAGCGCTTCCATCGGGAGCGGATTCCCGAGCGCGTGGTGCACGCACGCGGCACTGCAGCACAGGGAGAATTTGTGTCCGAAGGCGATTTTTCGGACCTGACTACCGCCAAGGTGTTCGCCGGGGCTGGCAAGCGCACGCCGGTCACGGTGCGGTTCTCGACGGTGATCCACGGCAAGGGATCGCCCGAGACCGTGCGCGATCCGCGCGGCTTCGCCACCAAGTTCTACACGGACGAGGGCAACTGGGACCTGGTGGGCAACCACACGCCCATCTTCTTTATCCGTGACGCGATCAAGTTCCCGGACATGGTTCACTCGCTGAAGCCGTCGCCCGTGACCAACCTGCAGGACCCGAACCGTTTCTTCGACTTCTTCAGCAGCGTGCCGGAGAGCACCCATATGCTGACGCAGCTCTATTCGGACCTCGGCATCCCGGCGTCGTACCGGATGATGCAGGGCAACAGCGTGCACGCGTACAAGCTGATCAACGCCAAGGGCGAGGTGCACTACGCCAAGTTCCAGTGGCGTCCGCGCCAGGGCGAGAAATATCTCACCCGGGCAGAGGCCGCGAAGATCCAGGGCGCCGACTTCAACAACCTCACCAGCGATCTGTTCGGCGCCATCCAGCGGGGCGATTTCCCGAAATGGGACTTCTACGTGCAGCTGATGAAGCCCGAGGATCTCGGCAAATATCGATTCGATCCACTCGATTCGACCAAGGTCTGGCCCGACGTGCCGTTCCGCAAGCTCGGCACCATGACGCTGAATACCGTGCCGGAGAATTTCTTCGAGACCTCGGAGATGTCGGCCTTCGCGCCGTCGAACCTTGTGCCGGGCATTGAGCCGTCCGAAGACCGCATGCTGCAGGGCCGGCTGTTCTCGTACTACGACGCGCAGACGTACCGGCTCGGCGCCAACAAGCAGAAGCTGCCGGTCAACCGTCCGCGCGTGGCGGTCCGCAACTACAACAGCGACGGGCATGGCGATATCGGCGGCACGACGGGCGATATCAACTACCAGCCGTCGCGGATGGCCGGGGCGTATTCCGACAATCCGCACTATCGCTTTGCACGCACGCCGCTGGCGGGCACGACCCAGCAGGCGCCGATCGCTCGCACGGACAACTTCACGCAAGCCGGCGACTACTATCGCAAGTTGTCCAAATCGGGGCAGGAGAACCTGATCGGCAACCTGGCGGCCGACCTCGGCGTGGTGAAGCATGCGGAAGTGAAGCAGATCATGCTGAGCCACTTCTACAAGGCCGATGCCGACTATGGCCAGCGGCTGACCAAGGCGGTCAGCGGCGATCTTGCCGATGTGCAACGACGCGCCGCGCTGCTGAAGGACTGATGGCGTGACGCCACGCCGTTAGGAGAACGGCGGGCGGCGGCCCCGCTAGCTGTCTCAGGGCGCCTCCGGGGCCGCCGCCGCAATCTCGCGCACCTGCCGCATCACCCCTTCGGCAAACAGCACCGGCCCGCGCACCGGCACGCCGGCCGTGCGCAGGGCGTGCGCGGTCCACGTATTGCAGGTGTAGAAGCCCGCGTAGGTGGCCGTGGCCGCGAAATACAGGCCGCCTTCGTAGGGACCATCCCCGAGGCCGATGGGCTTGTCCGACGCGTCCGTCTGCACCGCATCGCCAAGAAACTCGCGCAATTGCGAGATGCCGGCTTCGTCGAGCGCGAGCCGCACCACGTTACCGGCGCCGTAGGCCGCCGCTGGGGTATCCCGCAGGATCGTCAGCAGGATGGCGCCTTCTCCGGGGAACAGCGCCGAGATCAGCGTCATCGGGCCGCGCTCGCGGCTCAGCAGGTATTGACGATCCCCAAATCCAAAACAAAGAAAACGCGAGCCGGCGTAGCCCACGGTCAGCCGCAGCAGACGCGCATCGGCGTCCTCGGTGCGGATGCAGAGTTCGGTGTGCCAGTCGCCTTCCACGACGTCGATGGTGGTGACCGGCGTGACCGGGGCGGCAGCAGGCGTGGCGTTGCAGCCTGCCAGCGTGGCGGCCATTGCGCTGCCGACGAGCCACCGCCACGCGCGCATCACGATGGCGCCACTGTCCGTTCGATCATGCCGATCATCGCCGCGCGGAATGCGTTGGCGTCCGCGCCGGATGCGATGGCCAGCGCGGTGCGGTCGAAGGCGGCCGAGAGCAGGGCGGCCAGCGCATCGATCGGCGTGCCGCCGGGCAGCCCGTGGCCGACCGCCATCGCCAGACCCTCGCGCAGCGTGCGGCCCGCGTGGGCGGCATCGAGCGCGAACATCGCTTCGGTGCCGAGCACGGCCGGTCCGTCGATCAGCAACAGCCGGGTGCGGCCCGGCACCGTCATGGCGGCCAGATAGGCCTCGCTGCCGGCGATCAATGCCGCGCGCACCGGCAGCGCGTCCGGCGCGGCCAGCTCGATCTCCCCGGCCACGGCGCGCGCCTCCTCCTCCAGGATGGCGCGGAACAGGTCCTGCTTGTCCGCGAAATGGTGATAGAGCGCGCCGCGCGTGATGTCTGCCGCCGCCACAATCTCGGGCGTGGAAGTGGCCGCATAGCCCTTTTCGACAAACAGCTTGCGCGCGGCGGATAGCAGGGCAGCGCGCGTCGCTTCTGTCCGTTCCTGGTTCGAACGGGTCTTTTTACTTTGCATACATACAGCCTGTATGTTATAAATTCAGGAAAGATACAGGCTGTATGTTATGCGATCCGCGCCCGGCCGGCGCGCCACAACGGAGACTTGCGATGAAAACCACGAGTTACTACCCGGTGATCATGACCACGAACGTGGCGGAGACGGTGGCGTTCTACACGCAGCACGTGGATTTCCGCCCGCTGTTCGAGAGCGACTGGTACGTGCACCTGCAGTCCAACGCCGACGCGCGCACGAACCTCGCCATTCTCGATTGCACGCATGAGACGATTCCCGCCCCGGCGCGCGGCCAGCAGGCGGCCGGGCTGCTGCTCAATTTCGAAGTGGAGGATGTGGACGCGGTGCACGCCCGCATGCAGGCGGCGGGGTTGCCGATCCTGCTGCCGTTGCGCGACGAAGCGTTCGGCCAGCGCCATTTCATTACCGTGGACCCCAGCGGCGTGATGCTGGACATCATCCAGCCCATTCCGCCGAGCCCCGAGTTCGCGGCGATGTACGACGCCAGCGCATTGCTGCCGGGCTAATACCTCGACACTTCAGCCCCCGAGCGCCCAGCCCGCCGCCGCGCAGGCCAGCACCACGCCCCACGGCGGCAGCCGCCACGCGGCCAAGGCCACCAGTGCCAGCAGCGCGAGCGCGAAGTCCGCCGGGGCGTGGATCGCGCTGGTCCAGACCGGCGAGTACAGCGCCGCCACCAGCAGGCCGACCACGGCGGCGTTCACCCCGGCCAGCGCCGCCTGCGTGCCGGCGTTGCGGCGCAGCCGCTCCCAGAACGGCAGCGCGCCAAAGACCAGCAGGAACGATGGCGCGAAGATCGCCACGAGGCAGAGCATGCCGCCCGCCCATCCTGAGGGGGCCGTTTGCATCGCGCCGCCGAGGAAGGCGGCGAACGTGAACAGCGGGCCCGGCACGGCCTGCGCGGCGCCATAGCCGGCCAGGAAGGTGTCGTTGTCGACCCAGCCCGTAGGCACCACGGCCGCCTGGAGCAGCGGCAGCACCACGTGGCCGCCGCCGAACACCAGCGCGCCGGCCCGGTAGAAGGCATCGAACATTGCCAACGGCTGGCTCGGAAACAGCCGATGGGCCAGCGGCAGTGCCACCAGCAATACGACGAACGCCAGCAGGAAGGCCGCGCCGGCACGCTGGCCGATGGGCACCGGCAGCGCCGCGTGCGGCTGCGCCTGCGCGGGCCGGAACCAGCGCGCGCCGGCCAGCCCCGCCGCCAGCATCACGGCCACCTGGCACCACGGCGACGGCACGACGATGACCGCCGTCGCCGCCAGCGCCATCACGCTCAGGCGCGGCGCGTCCGGGCAGAGCGAACGCGCCATGCCCCATACGGCCTGCGCCACCACGGCCACCGCCGCCACCTTCAGGCCGTGCAGCAGGCCTTCCGGCACATGGTTGCCCGTGGCCGACAGCCCCATCGCCAGCACGATCAGCGCGATGGCCGATGGCATGGTGAAGCCCAGCCATGCCGCCAGCGCGCCCCGGTAGCCGGCCCGGGACAGCCCGATCACCATGCCGACCTGGCTGCTGGCCGGCCCGGGCAGGAACTGGCAGAGCGCGACGATATCGGAATAGGCTTGCTCGCTGAACCAGCGCCGCCGCGTGACGAAGGCCTCCCGGAAATAGCCGAGATGCGCCACCGGGCCGCCGAACGACGTCAGCCCCAGCCGCAGGAAGATCAGGAAGACCGCCCAGGCGTTGCCGCGGGCGTCTGTGTGTTCGAGGTCTGGCACGGCACTCATGGCGATTGGGGGGGCGGTGTCTGGCCCTCGGCGGGGCGGATGGTGGCGAGCAGCCCGGTGCGGCCGCTGCTGGCGAGGTTATCGAAAGTTAATGACAGGCCGTGCAGCGTGGCCACGCGCCGGGCGATGGAGATGCCCAGCCCGTTGCCCTGTTCACGCTGCCCGACGCCCCGGAAGAAGCGGTCGCCCAGGCGCGGCAGCAGGCCGGGCGCCACGCCGGGGCCGTGGTCGGACACCGTGATCGCGTCTGGGGCGAAGGCCAGCGTCACCAGCGTGCCGGCGGGGCTGTAGCGGATGGCGTTGTCCATCAGGTTGCGGAGCATGATGCCGAGCAGTGCCGGATCGCCGCACACCGGCAGGGGCGGGTGGATGGCCGCCGGCCACGTGACCTCCATGTCCACCTGGCGACGCTCGGACAGCGTCAGGCAATCGGACAGCACCTGCTGGACGATCTCGCGCCAGTCCACCGCCGCGCGCACCGGCTGCGTGTCCTCGTCCTCGAGCCGGCTCATGGTCAGCAGTTGGGACACCAGATGGCTCAGCCGGTCGATGCCGGCCTCCACGTTCGCAGAGGCCTGCGCGCGTTCCTCGGGATCGTTCGACTGGCGCGCCACGTCCCACTGCGCCTTGAGCGCGGCCAGCGGGGTGCGCATCTCGTGTGCGGCATCGGCGGTGAGCTGGCGTTCGTGCTCGATCAGCGCCGAGACGCGGTGGAGCAGGGTGTTCATCGCGCCGACCAGCGGCGCCAGTTCCGGCGGCACATCGGCCAATTCCAACGGCGCGGGGTCGCCGGGGGCGCGCGCGGCGATGGCAGTGGAAAGCGCGCGCAGCGGCCGCAGCGTGGCGCGCACGGCCCACACCACCAGCGCCATCAGCAGCGGCACGCCCAGCACCCACGGCAGCACCTGGGCCTGGAGGTAGGACACCACCAGTTCCTCGCGCTCGGCCTGGATCTGTCCGACGCAGACGCGCCAGCCTTCCACCGGATCGTCGAGGTAGTAGAGCCGCCACGGCACACCGTCGATGGAGACGTTGGTGAAGCCCTTCACACGCGACGCGCGGGGCAGGCGGTCGCCGTCCGGATCGATATGCAGCGGCTCGCCGCCGGGCCGCCACGCGGCGATGGCGAGGTCGCCCAGGCCCGCGTCACCCATGTCGCCCAGATCGGCATCGCCGGGCAGGGGACCGTTCTGGGGCGGCGGCTGCGGCACCGCGCCCACATTGATCAGCGGCAGCACGGCCTGCATCTGCTGGGCCATGCGCACCATGGCGGTGTCGTACAGCTCGTTGATCTCCTCCTGTGTGCTGAGGTAGATCAGCACGCTGGTGAGGCTCCAGGCGAGGGCCACCCCCACCAGCACGGCCAGGATCAGGCGCCGCTGCAGGGTCATGCGTCGTCTCCGGGGCTGGCGATGGCTTCCGGCGTGCCGAGCGTGTAGCCGGCGCCGCGCAGGGTGCGGACGATGCCGGGGTGGATCTTGCGGCGCAAATGATGGATGTGGACCTCGAGCGTGTTGCTCTCCGAACCCTGTTCCCAGGCGTAGAGCTTTTCGCGCAGGAATTCGCGCGTCAGCACGCGGCTCGGGTGCGCCAGGAGCACCTCGAGCAGCATGGCCTCGCGGGCAGTCAGGTCCACGGGCTGGCCCTGCCACGTAGCTTGTCGGGCAGCCGGCTGGTAGGCCAGCGCGCCGTGGTGCCAGACCGGCTCGGGCATGCCCGCGCTGCGTCGCGTGACGGCGCGCAGCCGGGCGGCGAGTTCGTCGAGATCGACGGGCTTGATCAGGTAGTCGTCGGCGCCGGCATCGAGGCCGCCGATGCGGCTGGACACCGCATCCCGCGCGGTCAGCATCAGCACCGGCGTCTGGCAGCCCTGCTGGCGCCAGCGGGCGAGCAGGGCCACGCCGTCGTCGTCGGGCAGGCCGAGGTCGAGCACCACGGCGTCGTATTGCATGTTGGCGATGGCGCGATCCGCCTCCGCGCCGGTGGTGAACCAGTCCACGGCATGCCCCTTGAGCTTCAGCCCGCGTTGCAGGCCGTCGCCGAGCATGGGGTCGTCTTCAACGATAAGGATTCTCATCTTGGGTGCGAAAAAGGGCGCATACGGCACGGGGAACGGCGTGAAGCGTAGCACCGCGCGGGCGGCGTCGCACGCTTAATGTGGGATTAAGGTTGCTCTCCTAACCTGCGCGCTCGTCTCACCCAGTCCCCCCGCGCGCATGCCGCAATCGCAGTCTCATCCGCAGTCCCCCTCCCTGTCCACTCAGCAGCCCGCCGTCACCCCGGCCCGTCCGCTGGAGGGCTGGCGCCTGGGCGCCTGGTCGCCGGCCATGGCCTGGGCCGCCGCCTTCGTCGCCGTGGCGCTGCTGGTCTGGTTCGGCACGCTCGGCATGCGGCACCTGCTGGGGCCGGACGAGGGCCGCTACGGCGAAATCTCGCGCGAGATGCTGGCTACCGGCGACTGGGTCACCATCCGCTACAACGCGCTGAAGTACTTCGAGAAGCCGCCGTTCCACATGTGGGTCACGGCGCTGACGTACGCGCTGTGGGGCGTGGGCGAATGGCAGGCGCGGCTTTGCGTGGCGCTGGCCGGGCTGGCTGGCATCGTCATGTCGATGCTGGCCACGTGGCGCTGGTTCGGCATCCGCGCGGCGGCCTTCGCGGGGCTGGCCCTGCTGGCGGCGCCGATGTGGAGCGTGGCGGCGCACTTCAACACCCTCGACATGACGCTGGCCGGCGTGATGGCCTGCGTGCTCGCCTGCATGCTGCTGGCGCAGCATCCCGCCGCTTCGGCCAGCGCGCGGCGCGGCTGGATGCTCGCCTGCTGGGCGGCGATGGGCGCCGCCGTGCTGACCAAGGGGCTGGTGGGCGTAGCGCTGCCGGGGCTGGTCCTCGTTATCTATATAGGCATCACGCGCGACTGGCGCTTGTGGCGTCGGCTGCACGTATTCACCGGCATGCTGGTGCTGCTGGCCGTGGCCGTGCCGTGGTTCTGGCTCGTATCGGTGCGGAACCCGGAATTCCTGCATTTCTTCTTTATCCACGAACACTGGCAGCGCTATACCTCGGGCGTCCACTCGCGGCCGGGGCCGATCTGGTACTTCCTGCCACTGGTGGTGGGCGGCTTCCTGCCGTGGGTGGGACTGTTCCCGCGCCTGTGGCGTGCCATCGGTACGCCGCCGGTCGATGAGCCGGATGATGCGGCGGAGCGCTTCCGCCCGGCGCTGCTGGCGGGCATCTGGGCCATCGCCATTTTCGTGTTCTTCAGCCTGTCGCGTTCGAAGCTGCCGGGCTACATCGTGCCCGTGATCCCGGCGATGGGCATCCTGGCCGGCGTGGCGCTGGACCGCCTCGACGTGCGCGCCTGGCGGCGCCAGCTCGGCGGCATGGCCATCGTGGCCGCGTGCGGCCTGCTGGCCAGCCCGGTGGTGGCCACGCTCAACGCCAACCATACGCCGAACGCCTTCTATCGCGCCTATGCGATCTGGGCAGCGGCGGCGTTCGTGGTGATGCTGCTGGGCATTGCCGCCGCGCGCTGGCTGCTGCGGCGCGGCGTGCTGCCCAGCGTGGCCGTGTATGCGCTCGGCATGTACCTGGGCTTCACGGTGGCGCTGGTCGGCCATGAAACCGTGGGCGGCCCGGCGTCCGGCGCGGACATCGCCCCGCTGGTCCAGCAGAAGCTCACCCCGGGCATGCCGTTCTATGGCGTGAAGATGCTCGATCACACCCTGCCGTTCTACGTCCAGCACCCGCTGACCATGGTGGCGGAGGCGGACGAACTGTCCTTCGGCACCGAGGTGGAGCCGGAGCGCTGGCTGCCCGATATGGCCGCGTTCGCCAAGGTCTGGCGCAACGGCCAGCCCGCCATGGCCGTGATGTCGCCGGAGAACTATCTGGCGCTGTCGCCCACGCTGCCGCTGTACGTGGTGGCGCGCGACTGGCGCCGGGTGGTGGTGACCAACGTGCCCACCCCGAGCCCGACGTCGCGCTGACCGGCTTTCCTGCTTACCTTTCTGTTCCTGTCTGAAACCATGCATCCCAAGCGAGTCCTGATTCTTGGCGTCAACGGCTTTATCGGCCATCACCTCACGCGCCGCATCCTCGAGACCACCAACTGGGAGGTCTACGGCATGGACATGGCCTCCGACCGCCTCGGCGATCTCGTGAACCATCCGCGCCTGCACTTCTCCGAAGGTGACATCACCATCAACAAGGAGTGGATCGAGTACAACATCCGCAAGTGCGACGTGGTGCTGCCGCTGGTGGCCATCGCCACCCCGGCCACCTACGTGCGTCACCCGCTGCGCGTGTTCGAACTCGATTTCGAGGCCAACCTGCCGATGGTCCGCGCGGCCGTGAAGTACAAGAAGCACCTGGTGTTCCCGTCGACCTCCGAGGTCTACGGCATGTGCGCCGACGATGAGTTCGACCCGGAAGCGTCCCCGCTGGTCTACGGCCCGATCAACAAGCCGCGCTGGATCTACGCCTGCTCCAAGCAGCTGATGGACCGTGTGATCCACGCCTACGGCATGGAGGAAGGGCTGAACTACACGCTGTTCCGCCCGTTCAACTGGATCGGCGCCGGGCTGGATTCGATCTTCGAGTCGAAGGAAGGCTCCTCGCGCGTGGTGACGCAGTTCCTGGGCCATATCGTCCGGGGCGAGCCGATCAAGCTGGTCGATGGCGGCGCCCAGAAGCGCGCGTTCGCCGATATTTCGGACGGCATCTCGGCCCTGATGCAGATCATCGAGAACAAGAACGGCGTGGCCAGCGGCAAGATCTTCAACATCGGCAACCCGGCCAACATCCACTCGGTGCGCGAACTGGCCGAGATGATGCTCAAGATGGCTGCCGACTACCCCGAGTACGCCGAAGAAGCCCGCAAGACCAAGATCGTGGAGACGTCCTCCGGCGAGTTCTACGGCAAGGGCTATCAGGACGTACAGCACCGTGTGCCGAAGATCGACAACACGATGGAAGAACTGGGCTGGCAGCCGAAGCTGAACATGGAACAGGCGCTGCGCCGCATCTTCGAAGCCTACCGCGACAAGGTGGTGGAGGCGCGTACGCTGGTCGACGCCTCGCACTGAGCACGGCATGGCACGCATTGCCCTGAAAGTCGACGTGGACACGCTGCGCGGCACCCGCGAAGGCGTGCCCAAGCTGCTGTCGATGCTCGCCGCCGTGCAGGCGGAGGCCACGTTCCTGTTCAGCCTCGGCCCGGACCACACGGGCTGGGCGCTGCGGCGCGTGTTCCGGCCCGGCTTCCTGAAGAAGGTGTCGCGCACGTCGGTGGTGTCCAACTACGGGCTGCGCACGCTGATGTACGGCGTGCTGCTGCCGGGGCCCGACATCGGCCGCAAGGGCGCCGCCGAGATGCGCGCCGCCGCTGCGGCCGGACACGAGTGCGGCATCCACACCTGGGACCACGTCTACTGGCAGGACAACGTACGCACGCGCGACGCCGCCTGGACGCGCCGCCAGATGCAGCACGCACACCGCCGCTTCGTCGAGGTCTTCGGCACGCCGCCCACCACGCACGGCGCGGCAGGCTGGCAGATGAACGACGACGCCTTCCTGCAGATCGACGACTGGGGCATGGCCTACGCCTCTGACGGACGCGGCACCGCGCCGTACATCCCCACCGTAGCGGGCAAGCCCTGCCGCCACGTGCAGATGCCGACCACGCTACCCACGCTCGACGAGCTGATCGGCGTGGACGACCTCACCGAGGACAACGTCCACCACGCGCTGCTGCGCCTGACCGACGGCCCCGGCGATCACATTTTCACGCTCCACACGGAGCTGGAAGGCGGCAAGCTGGCACCCGTGTTCGAGCGCCTGCTGGCCGGCTGGCGCGCGCAGGGCCACGACCTCGTGTCGATGGCCACCTATTACCGCCACCTCGACCGGTCCGACCTGCCGCAACTGCCCGTCACCTGGGGCGAAATTGCCGGCCGCAGCGGGGAACTGATCATCCAGCCGTAGGTTTGCGGAGATTAGCCCCCTAATCTCCGCATATCCTGCGGCGAATAAGTTGCGGATGCGGAGGTCGTCTCGGGCCCCATTGGCCGCCAGCGCGTGCATTTCGAGGCGCCGCCGGCCGATCAACTCGAAGACGAGTCCCACCTGTTCCTCAAATGGACCGTGCAGTCGACCACGCCCACCTGAACCTTGACGCGGTACTGGCCAAGGCGCGCTTCTGGCGTCACTGGGCGATGCTGCCGTTGAACGAGCGGCAAGTGAAGCTTCTCAACCGACCGGCGGGCGCAGTACCGGTTACGAACTGGAGGACAGGTTCACGAACGCACGCCCCGCGCCAGCCGAAGCCCGTTGAACACCACCAGCAGGCTGGCGCCCATGTCGGCGAACACGGCCATCCACATCGTGCCCAGGCCCATCACGGTCAGTACGAGGAAGACCGCCTTGATGCCCAGCGCCAGCGCGATGTTCTGCTTGAGGATGGCCGCCGTGCGCCGGGAAAGCTGCACGAAGGTGGGGATCTTGCGCAGGTCGTCGTCCATCAGCGCCACGTCGGCCGTCTCGATGGCGGTATCGGTGCCCGCCGCGCCCATGGCGAAGCCGATGTCGGCGCGCGCCAGCGCCGGGGCGTCGTTGATGCCGTCGCCCACCATGCCTACGCCGCCGCCGTGCGTGTGCGCCTGCCCGGCCAGCGCCGCGATGGCGTCTGCCTTGTCCTGCGGCAGCTGATTGCCGCGCACCTCGTCGATCCCCACCGCCGCGCCAATCGCCTGCACCGTGTGCGGGTTGTCGCCGGACAGCATCAGCGTCTTCACGCCTAGCGCGTGGAGTGCCTCGATAGCCTGCCGGCTGGTGTCGCGCACCGTATCCGCCACGCCGAACAGCGCCAGCGCGCGCGGGTTCGCCCCATCCGCGCCGGCGGACGCCAGCAGGACGAGCGTCTTGCCCTGCCGCTCGATCGCCTCCAGCCGGGCCTCCAGCGCCGGCGAGCACGCGCCGAGGTCGTGGATCAGGCGATGGTTGCCGAGGAAGTACGTCACACCCGCCACGCCGCCGCGCACGCCCTGCCCCGGCAACGCGGCAAAATCGTCCACGGCGCGCGGGGCGATGCCTTCCGCTTCGGCCGCCACAGCCACGGCCCGCGAGACCGGGTGGTCGGAGCGCGCGGCCAGGCTCGCCGCAATCGCGCGTGCCTGCGGCAGGTCATCCGCCAGCAGGCCGACATCGGTCTGCACCGGCTTGCCGTGCGTGAGCGTGCCGGTCTTGTCGAGTGCCAGCCACTTCAGGTGCCGGCCCTGTTCCAGATAGGCGCCACCCTTGATCAGGATGCCGCGCCGCGCGGCGGCGGCCAGCCCGCTGACGATGGTCACCGGCGTGGAGATCACCAGCGCGCACGGGCAGGCAATCACCAGCAGCACCAGCGCCTTGTAGATCCAGTCGGGCCAGGCGCCGCCCAGCAGCAGCGGCGGCACCACCGCCACGGCCACGGCCAGCGCGAACACCACCGGGGTGTAGATGCGCGCGAACTGATCGACAAAGCGCTGCGTGGGCGCGCGGCTGCCCTGCGCGGCCTCCACGGCGTGGATGATTCGGGCCAGCGTGGAATCGCTGGCCGGGGCCGTCACGGTGTATTCGAGTTCGCCGGACTGGTTGATCGAGCCGGCGTACAGCGGATCCCCCACGGCCTTGTCGACCGGCACGCTCTCGCCCGTGATCGGCGCCTGATCCAGCGCGGACTGGCCGCGCAGCACGCGGCCATCGATCGCCACGCGCTCGCCGGGGCGCAGGCGCACCACGGCGCCCACGGGCACGTCGCGCGCCATCACGGCCAGCCAGGTGCCGTCCGGCTGCTGCACGGTGGCCTGCTCGGGCGCCATCGCCATCAGCCCGCGCACGGCGTTGCGCGCGCGGTCCAGCGAGGCGGCCTCGATGCGCTCCGCCAGCGCGAAGAGGACCATCACCATCGCCGCCTCGGGCCACTGGCCGATCAGCATGGCGCCGGTGACGGCGATGCTCATCAGCGCATTGATATTGAGGTTGCCGTGGCGGATGGCGATCCAGCCCTTGCGGTAGACGCCCAGACCCGACACCAGCACGGCGGCCAGCGCCAGCACGGCGGGCGCATACGGCAGGCCCCATTCGAACCAATGCGCCACCTCGGCGCCCAGCGCCGCCACGCCGGCCAGCGCCAGCGGCCACCAGGGCTTGGGCGCTTCGGGGGCGGCGACCGGCGCATCAGCCTGGGTGTCGGCATTCAGCGGCTGGGCATGCATGCCGAGCGTGGCAATCGCCTTGACCACGCCCTCAGTCGAATCCAGCGTGTGGTGGACGGTCAGCACGCGCTGCATCAGATTGAAGTCGAGCGCAGCCACGCCGGCCATGCCGCCAAGCTTGTTGCGGATCAGCGTTTCCTCGGTCGGGCAATCCATGGCCTCGATGCGGTAGGCGGCCGAGCGCGTACCGGCCGGGGCCGCCTTCGGCTTACGGATGGGCGTCGGCATCGACACCGTTGCCGTACCGCAACCGCCGCCACAGCAGGCGTGCTCGGCGGCAGGGGCATGGGCATGATCGTGGGCATGATCGTGGTCGTGCGCATGTGCATGAGGCATCACGTGATCGTCGGTATGGCGAGCCATGGCGGTGAGCGTTGGTCTGATATGGATGTCATTGAAGACCCTGTAGTCGCTACAAGGTCAACCCTTCGGGGCGAAGCCCCACAGATGACACGGTTGTCACGTGCGCCCGCGCGGCAGCCCCGTATAATCGGCCGCCATGCGTCGCCTGCTCCTCGTCTTTCTCGCCATCCTGCTGCCGATCCAGTTCGCCTGGGCCGGTGCTGCGGCGTATTGCGCCCATGAGGAGCGCACGCCGGCGAACGGCGCCAGTTGGCACATCGGGCATCACAGCCATGTGCATCCTGGCGCCGATGCCCATCAGGACGCCGCCAAGCCGGCCCCGAAACTGCCCGACGCCGACTGCGCCGCCTGCCACTTCCCCGGCTCGCACGGGGTGATTGCGCAGGCCATCCTGCCCGGCAGCTACCATTTCGTCACCGTGCGCTACCTGCCGCGTGTTGCGGGCTTCGGCTCGATCCCCGCGCGCGCCCCAGACCGGCCCCAGTGGTCCCGTCCCGCCTGAGCGGCGAGACGCGGACAATCCCCCTTCCCTGACTGCCTGACGTCTCGCCGGTTTTCCCTGTTTGCAACGGTGAAATTCGATGAGAAACCTTGTATTGCCCTGGGCAATGGCCGCCGCTTTGGCGTGGTGCGGCCTCCTGCCCCATGCCGCCGCGCAGCTTGCCTTGCCACCTGTGTCACCGCCTGCCGGCCAGGAGCCACCCGGCCCGCTGACGCTGGAAACCGCGCTGGCGCTGGCCATCGCGCAGAACCCCACGCTCTCCGCCTCGCGCCACGAGCTTGACGCCACCGAAGGCGGCATCACCCAGGCGCGCGTGATACCGAACCCCGAAGTGGCCGTGCTGATGGAAGACACGCGCCAGTCCACCCGCACCACCACGGCGCAGATGAACCTGCCGGTGGAGCTGGGCGGCAAGCGCGCCGCGCGGATCGGCGTGGCCCAGCGCACCCGTGAACTGGCGCAAGCGCAGCTGGAAGCTACGCAAGCCGACCTCCGCGCCAGCGTCATCGGCGCCTTTTTCAACGTACTGGTGGCCCAGGAGCGCGTGCGGCTGGCAGCGGGTGCCGTCGACATCGCCAGGCGCGGCGCCAACGTGGCCGCGCGCCGCGTGGCGGCCGGCAAGGTCTCGCCGGTGGAAGAAACCAAGGCCGGCGTGGAGTTGGCCAATGCCGAACTCGAGCGCGCCGAGGCCGATGCGGCGCTTGTCGCCGCGCGGCAGGCGCTGGCCACGCTGTGGGGCAACCCGTCGCCCCAGTTCGCCGAAGCGGACGGCAGCCTCGATACGCTGCCCGCGCGCCCGGACGCCCTCGTCCTGCGCGAAGCGCTCGACGCCGCCCCCGCCACCGTGGCCAGCCAGCGCGAACTGGCGCGCCGGCAGGCCGAGATCAACGTGGAGCGCAGCCGCCAGTATCCCGATGTGACGCTGAGCCTTGGCGCCAAGCGCGAAAACGCGTCCGACCGTGGCTACTACCCGGTGCTCGGCGTGGCGATTCCGCTGCCGCTGTTCGATCGCAACCAGGGCAACCTCTACACCGCGATCCGGCAGGCCGACAAGGCGGCGGACACCTATCGCGCCACGCGGCTCCGGCTGGACCACGACCTCCAACAGGCCACCAGCCAACTCGCCGTCTCGCGCGGCTCAGCGCAGACGCTACGCGACACCGTGCTCCCTGCCGCCCAGCGCGCCTATCAGGCCGCCACGCAGGGCTTCGAGGCCGGCAAGTTCAGCTATCTCGAAGTACTGGACGCCCAGCGCACGCTGTTCCAGGCGCGCATCCGCTATCTCGGCGTGGTGGCCAATGCCTGGCAGGCCGCCACCACGATCGACCGCATTCTCGGCCGCTGACGCGCCGCAAGGATTTCCCATGACCCTCACACGAAAACAAGGCATGGCCATCGCGGCCATCGTCATCGGCGGCCTGATCGCCGCGCTGGCGCTGCTGCTGGTGGGCCGCGAGAGCGGTTCGCATGACGACCACGGCCACGGCAGCCACAGCGATCACGGCGATCACGGCAATCAGGCACCCGCCGCCTCGGCGCCTCAGGCCCCAGCCGCCGCCCCCGGCCTGATCGCCATGACGCCTGAGCAGATCGCCAACGCCAACCTCGTGCTACGTACCGCCGGCCCGGGCCGCATCCGCAGCACGGTGCAGTTCCCGGGCGAAATCCGCTTCAATGAGGATCGCACCGCGCACGTGGTGCCGCGCGTGGCGGGCGTGGCGGAGGCGGTCGCGGCCAACCTCGGCCAGCGGGTGAAGAAGGGCGACTTGCTGGCGGCTTTCGCCAGCTCGCAGTTGTCCGAACTGCGCAGTGAATGGCTGGCCGGCCAGCGCCGGCTGGAGTTGGCGCGCAGCACCTTCGCGCGCGAGAAGCGGCTCTGGGAAGACAAAGTCTCCGCCGAGCAGGACTACCTCGCCGCCCGCACGGCCTTGCAGGAAGCCGAAATCGCCGTGCGCAACGCCACGCAGAAGCTGACCGCCATCGGCGCGAAGCCTTCGGCGGACGGCATCAACCGCTTCGAACTGCGCGCGCCGTTCGACGGCATCGTGGTCGAGAAACACCTGTCGCTGGGCGAAGCCGTGGGCGCCGACACCGCCGTCTTCACCCTCTCCGACCTGACCACGGTCTGGGCCGAATTTGTGATCGCGCCGAAGGATCTCGGCCACGTGCGGCTCGGGGAGGCGGTACGCGTCACTTCCACCGCGTTCGACGGCACCGCCGACGGCAAGGTCTCCTACGTGGGCGCCCTGCTCGGCCAGCAGACCCGCACGGCCACCGCCCGTGTGACGCTGGCCAATCCCGAGATGGCCTGGCGCCCCGGGCTGTTCGTCACGGTCAGCGTCAATACGGGCGAAGTGGACGCCCCCGTGGTGATCGAAGCCGAAGCCCTGCAGACCGACGATGGCCACACGCAGGTCTTCGTGGCGGTGCCCGGCGGCTTCGCGGCGCGCACGGTCAAGACCGGCCGCACGGACGGCCAGCGCATCGAGGTCACGGACGGCCTGCCCGCCGGCACGCGCTACGTGGCGGCCAACAGCTTCGTGCTGAAGGCCGAACAGGGCAAGGCTGGCGCCGAGCACGCCCACTGAGCGGAGCGACCACACATGTTCGAACGCATTCTCCGCTTCGCCATCGCCCAGCGCTGGCTGGTCATGCTGGCCGTGCTGGTCATGGCCGCGCTGGGCTTCTACAACTACGGCCGGCTGCCGATCGACGCCGTGCCGGACATCACCAACGTCCAGGTCCAGATCAACACGGCGGCGCCGGGCTACTCGCCGCTCGAATCCGAGCAGCGCATCACTTATCCGATCGAAACGGTCATGGCCGGCCTGCCGGGGCTGGTGCAGACGCGCTCGCTGTCACGCTACGGGCTGTCGCAGGTCACGGTGATCTTCCGGGACGGCACCGATATCCACTTCGCGCGGCAACTGGTCAGCCAGCGCATCCAGGACGCCCGCGCGCAGCTGCCAGCCGGCGTGGCGCCGCAGATGGGGCCAATCTCGACCGGCCTCGGCGAGATCTACCTGTGGACCGTGGAGGCCGAGCCCGACGCGCGCAAGCCGGACGGCACGCCCTACACCGCCACGGACCTGCGCGAGATCCAGGACTGGCTCATCAAGCCGCAGCTGCGCACCGTGCCGGGCGTGACCGAGATCAACACGATCGGCGGCTTCGCCAAGGAATACCTCGTGGCGCCGAACCCCGAGAAGCTGGCGGCCTACGGCATGTCCCTCCAGCACGTGGTGCAGGCGCTGGAGCGCAACAACGGCAACGTCGGCGCCGGCTATATCGAGCGGCGCGGCGAGCAGTACCTGGTGCGGGCGCCGGGGCAGGTGAAGTCGATCGACGACATCCGCGACGTGATCGTCGGCACCGCCCAGGGCCAGCCGATCCGCATCCGGGATCTGGCCGATGTGGGGCTGGGCCGGGAGTTGCGCACCGGCGCGGCCACCGACAACGGGCGGGAGGTAGTGCTCGGCACGGTCTTCATGCTGATTGGCGAGAACAGCCGCGCCGTGTCGCGCGCGGTGGATGCGCGCATGGTGGCGATCAACAAGTCGCTGCCGGCCGGCGTGCGGGCGGTGACGGTCTACGACCGCACCGTGCTGGTCGACAAGGCCATCGCCACGGTCAAGAAGAACCTGCTGGAAGGCGCCGCGCTGGTGGTGGCGGTGTTGTTCCTGTTCCTCGGCAACCTGCGCGCGGCGCTGATCACGGCGATGGTGATCCCGCTGTCGATGCTGTTCACGTTCACCGGCATGGTGGCGGCCGGCATCAGCGCCAACCTGATGAGCCTGGGCGCGCTGGACTTCGGCATCATCGTCGATGGCGCGGTGGTCATCGTCGAGAACTGCGTGCGGCGGCTGGCCCATGCGCGGCAGGCCGCCGGACGGCCGCTGACGCGTGCCGAGCGCTTCGAGGAGGTGTTCGCGGCGGCGCGGGAGGCGCGGCGGCCGCTGGTCTTCGGCCAGCTCATCATCATGATCGTCTACGTGCCGATCCTGGCGCTGACGGGCGTCGAGGGGAAGATGTTCCACCCGATGGCGAACACCGTGGTGCTGGCGCTGCTGGGTGCGCTGATCCTCTCGGTGACCTTCGTGCCGGCCGCCGTGGCGCTGTGCATTGGCGACCGCGTGGCGGAGAAGGAGAACCGCGTGATGGGCTGGGCGCGCCGCTGGTACGCGCCGGCGCTGTCGCGCGCGCTGGCCAATACGCCGGTGGTGCTGACCGGCGCCGTGGTGGCCGTGCTGCTGAGCGGGCTGGTGGCCACGCGGCTCGGCAGCGAGTTCATCCCCAACCTGAATGAGGGCGACTTCGCCGTGCAGGCGCTGCGCATTCCAGGCACCAGCCTGACCCAGTCGGTGGCGATGCAGCAGCAGATCGAAACCCGGCTCAAGGCGAAGTTTCCCGAGGTGGAGCGCGTGTTCGCGCGCACGGGCACGGCAGAGATCGCGGCGGACCCGATGCCGCCCAACATCTCGGACGGCTACATCATGCTCAAGCCGCGCGACCAGTGGCCCGATCCATCCCGCTCGTACGACGCGCTGCGCACGGCCATGTCAGCCGAACTGGAGCAGCTGCCCGGCAACCGCTACGAGTTCTCGCAGCCGATCCAGCTCCGCTTCAACGAGTTGATCTCTGGCGTGCGCAGCGACGTGGCGGTGAAGCTCTATGGCGACGACAACGCCGTGCTGGCCGCCACCGCCCAGCGCATCGCCGAGGTGCTGCAACGCGTGCCCGGCGCCGCCGAGGTCAAGGTGGAGCAGACCTCCGGGCTGCCGGTGCTCACGGTAGACATCGACCGCGCGCGCGCCGCGCGCTACGGCCTGAACATGGCCGATGTGCAGGAAACCGTGGCAATTGCCGTGGGCGGGCGGGAGGCCGGCCTGTTCTACCAGGGCGACCGCCGCTTCAATATCGGCGTGCGGCTGCCGGAAGGGATTCGTGCCGACGTGGAGGCGCTGCGGCGCCTGCCGATTCCGCTGCCGGCCGCGGAAACCAAGGGCGCCGAGGCGCGCACGAGCTACATCCCGCTGGGCGAGATCGCCACGCTGGAGATTGCGCCGGGGCCGAACCAGGTATCGCGCGAGAACGGCAAGCGGCGCATCGTGGTCAGCGCCAACGTGCGCGGGCGCGATGTCGGCAGCTTCGTGCCGGAGGCGATGAGCGCCGTCGAGCGTGGGGTGACGGTGCCGGCCGGCTACTGGATTGCCTGGGGCGGCACGTTCGAGCAGCTGCAATCGGCCACGCAACGGCTCGCCATCGTGGTACCGCTGGCGTTGCTGCTGGTCTTCGGGTTGCTGTTCGCCATGTTCGGCAATCTGCGCGACGGCCTGCTGGTCTTCACCGGCATTCCGTTCGCGCTGACGGGCGGCGTGCTGGCGCTCTGGCTGCGTGGCATGCCGCTGTCGATCTCGGCGGCGGTGGGGTTTATCGCGCTGTCTGGCGTGGCGGTGCTGAACGGGCTGGTGATGCTGTCGTTCATCCGCACCCTGCGGGACGGCGGCCAGCCACTGGACGCGGCGGTCACCACCGGCGCCCTGACCCGCCTGCGGCCGGTGCTGATGACGGCGCTGGTGGCGTCGCTGGGCTTCGTGCCGATGGCCATCGCCACCGGCACGGGCGCCGAGGTACAGCGCCCGGTGGCCACGGTGGTGATCGGCGGCATCCTGTCATCGACGGCGCTGACGCTGCTTGTCCTCCCGGTGCTGTACCGGTGGGCGCATCGGCGCGGGGGATTGGGCGCCGCCGGGCCTGCTCTTAGTGCTCGCAGTTGACCATCCAGCTCATGCCGAACTTGTCGACGAGCATGCCGAATCCTTCGGCCCAGAATGTCTTCTGGTACGGCATGAGCACCTTTCCGCCTTCGGCCAGCGCCTCGAAGATGCGCTTGCCCTCCGCGTTGGGCACGTAGCCGACGGACAGCATAAAGCCCGAGAAGGGATACGGCTGGCCTTCCCTGCCGTCCGAGGCCATGATCTGGCTGTCGCCGATCTGGATGTTGGCGTGCATCACCTTGTCCCCCCAGGCCGGCGAGGCAGGCGCCTCTCCGGGCGGCGCTTCCTTGTAGCGCATCAGGAACGTCACCTTGGCGTCGAGCACCTTGCCGTAGAACGCCATCGCCTCGTCGAAACGGCCACCAAAATCGAGATACGGTTGTACCTGCATATCGGTCTCCTTTACGTCACGTGGGTTGCCCAGATCCGGGCGCCGTCAATTATGCGCCGGCCTTGCTGCCGGTCAACGCGTCCGGAAAGTCGATCTCGAACTCGGTCTGTACCGCATCGCTGCGCACGGTGACGCTGCCGCCATGCAGCCGCATGATGGTATCGACGATGGCCAGCCCCAGCCCCGTGGAGGTGGCCGAATTGCGGCGCGACGGGTCGGCGCGGTAGAAGCGCCCGAACAGGTGCGGCAACGACTCCGGCGCGATGGCCGGGCCGTCGTTGGCCACGCGGATGTCGGTAAAGCCCGGCCGACCGCGCCCCACCGCCACGCGCACGGTGCTGCCGGCCGGCGCGTGGCGCAGGGCGTTGTCGAGCAGGTTGATGATGGCGCGCCGCAGCAGCGTGCGGTCGGCCGTGACCGTGGCGACGCCCGACACGGCCAGCGTGACGTCGCGGTCGGCGGCCACGGCCTCGAAGTACTCGGCGACCTTGTCCAGTTCTGCGCGGGCGTCGAGTTCGCATGCCCCCAACGCCACCTGCGCGTTGTCCGCGCGGGCCAGGAACAGCATGTTCTCGATCATCCGCGCCAGCCGCTCGTATTCCTCGAGGTTCGATTCGAGCAGCGATTCGTACTCGGCGGCGCTGCGGCGTTGGGCCAGCGTGACCTGCGTCTGTCCCACGAGGTTGCTGATCGGCGTGCGGAAGTCGTGGGCCAGATCGGCCGAGAATGCCGAGAGCCGCGTGAAGCTGTCCTGCAGCCGCGCCAGCATGCCGTTGAGGGCGCCGGCCAGTTCGCGCAGCTCCTCGGGCGCGCCGCCCACGTCCAGCCGCGTAGCCAGCCGGCTGGTGGTCACCGCCGCCGCGTCGCCGGCCATGCGGCGCAGCGGCCTTAGGCCCCGGCGCGCCAGCAGGTAGCCCAGCGCCGCCGCCACCAGCGCGCCGCACAGCACCGCGCCCAGTAGCTGGCTGCGGTATTCGCTCATCAGCGCCACGCGGTAACCGGCATCGCTGAGCACGATGATCTCCACGGCGCGGTCGGTATTGCCCAGCACGCCCAGCGCCGCCATGCCGCGCGACGGCACGCCGTTGCGCGGATACCAGGTCTGGAGCATGCCCTTGTCCGGCGCGGCGTTAGCCGGCAGCACGCGCAGCGGCGGCACCGACTCGTTGCGCGGATTCAGCGTGATCAGCGGCTCGCCCTGCCGCGTGCGCACCACGAGGATCAGGCCCTCATGGCCCATGGCGATATCGGCAAAGCGGTGGGTGTCGGCACGGATATCGGCTTCGTCGCCCACCTCGCGCAGCAAGTGGCGCACGAGCAGGATCTCGCCAACCAGTTCGCTCTCGTCGCGCGCCTGGAGCTGGCTGTCGAGCGCGCTGGAGAGGTAGGCGGCCACGCCGACCAGGATCAGCGCCGTGGTCAGGCCATAGGCCAGCGCCAGCCGCGTGGTCAGGGACGCCGTGAGGGAAACCGGGAGCGCGCCGGAGAGGCGGCCCAGCATTCGTCGCCAGCGACGCGCCATCGCCGCTCAGCCCTCGTCCGATTCGTCGAGCACGTAGCCCATGCCGCGACGCGTGTGGATCAGCTTGCGCGGGAACGGATCGTCCACCTTGGCGCGCAGCCGGCGGATGGACACATCCACCACATTGGTATTGCTGTCGAAGTTCATGTCCCAGACCTGGGAGGCGATCAGCGAGCGCGAGAGCACCTCGCCCCGGCGCCGCGCCAGCAGTTGCAGCAGCGCGAATTCCTTCGATGTGAGATCGATCTTCTGCCCGGCACGCGAGACGCGGCGCCGGATCGCATCGATCTGGAGATCGGCCACTTCCATGAACTCGCTCTCGCGCAGCGGCCCGCGCCGCAGGATGGTGCGGATGCGCGCCACCAGTTCCGCGAAGGCGAACGGCTTGACCATGT
This sequence comes from Cupriavidus sp. 05T42, assembly GCF_056396345.1. Classification (NCBI taxonomy): domain Bacteria; kingdom Pseudomonadati; phylum Pseudomonadota; class Betaproteobacteria; order Burkholderiales; family Burkholderiaceae; genus Cupriavidus; species Cupriavidus sp. 05T42. The sequence continues at coordinate 4,834 of NZ_JBFTLH010000003.1, read as the reverse complement.
AGTCGTCGGCGCCCAGTTCCAGGCCCTTGAGGCGGTCGGACAATTCGTCGCGAGCGGTCAGGCAGAGCACTGGGGTGTCCTTGTCGCGGCGCAGTTCGCGCAGCACCTGCCAGCCGTCCATGCCGGGCAGCATCACGTCGAGGACGATCAGGTCGTAGTGCTGCTCGCGTGCGTGGCCCAGGCCGTCCACGCCGTCGCGGGCGAGATCGGCCACGAAACCTGATTCCGTGAGGCCCTTGAGCAGGTAGTCGCCGGCCTTGGGTTCGTCTTCAACAATCAGGATGCGCATGGGAATTCACTGACAACAGCCATGGGTTGCGGGGGGAATCCACGACACTAGCCGAGGTTGGTACGCAATGGGCGAAGATTGCAGGAATGTCATCTTGGCGCCAGCGTTCTGACGGGTGGAATCCCAGTACAATGCGGGCTGCCATGATGAAAGGACGCCACCTGTGCGTCCCGTCTGGCGCGCCGCCCCCAAGATCCCGCAATGAAACGCCTGCCTGCCCTCTCCCTGCTGTGCCTTGCCCTGTCCACCCTGCCCGTTTCCGGCGCCAGCGCGGCGGTCGTGGACTCCAGCGTAGCGGAAGTGGCCGGTTTGTCGATGTCGGAACGGCATGTGGCCATCAAGGCCGAGGCCGAAGCCGCCATCGCCAACACGGAAGCGGCCCAGTGCACCGAGGCGACCAGCGCGGCCAACCTGCCGGCGCCCCTGCCCGTGCTCGCGGAACTGCCGCGTGTGGCGCTTGAGCATCATCGACACTCCATGCCGATGGCCTCGCCGGCGGCGTTCGCGACCTCAGCGGCCTACGTCCCGCTGCCGGTCGAGCGCCCGGCCCCCCACTGCTGAACCCTGCCCGCGTGGCGCTCAGTCCACGCGATAAAAATCGATCGACTGCCCCGCGTTGACTGCGCGCTGGAGCCAGTCGGGATATTCGCCGGTACCGTCCCACGTCTGCCCCATCGCATTGCGGTAGAGCACCCGTACGCGCGCAACTTCGGGTTGGGCGGCGATGGTGGGGGGTACGTCGGTTTCCACGGTGACGGCGTCGCCGTCTTCGCTATCGGCAAAGCAACCTGCTTCGACCAGATCGTCGAACGTCAGGCCATGGCGATCCATTTGCTCGCGGATCCACGCTACCGCGGCTAGTTTGGCTGCATCAGACTCGGACATGACTATCGTGCGGCGCCCGCCGCAAGATGGGCGGGCTGGTGAAAGACCTTTTTGGGGGAATGGCCCTGAACGGCTGGGCCAGTACGGATTCTACAGGGTGTTTGCTCCGCCCCCGCCGCATTTCGTGCGGCGGCACATCGTCACACCGCTGGAATTGCTGCATGACAGCATTGTCATGGATGGGTCATCTTGGCGTCGGGGGCCCGCTTCTAGACTGCCTGCCATGGTCGCCATCAGCCCGGTGCGCGTCGTCAAGAACGGCGCCACGCAGCGCGGCCCAACGCAGTTTCCCGCCTCCCTGGGACACGCAACGGAGTCTCACTATGCCTTCTATCCGACAAACCATCCGACAAACCATCGCCTACGCTGCGCTGGCCGCCACACTGGCCGCCACACTGGCCGGCACCGCCGGTCTCGCCAACGCCGCGCCGCGGTCGACCGACCCGTTCACCGACGGGGCCCGTGTGGGTGCGCGCGATGTCTATTCCGACGGCGCCCGCGCCGTGCACGACACCCGCAGCCCGTTCGTGGACGGTGCGTTCAGCGCTACCGGCCCGCGTGACGCGTTCGACAGCGGCGCCTGATCGACACCCCTCCCTCGCGCGCAGGCGGCTTCAGCCCGCCTGCTCCACGCCGGGAAATTGCGACGCGGGCATCGGGCGGCCCAACAGGTAGCCTTGCAGCGCGTCGCAGCCCAGATCGGCAAGGAAGGTCCGCTGCGCGGCCGTTTCCACACCTTCCGCCACCACCTGCAGTTTCAGCGTGCGGCCCAGCGCCACGATGGCGGACACGATGGCCGCATCCTCCGTATCCTCCGCAAGATCCCGCACGAAGCCACGATCGATCTTCAGCTCGCTGGCCGGAATCCGCTTCAGGTGCAGCAGGCTCGAATACCCCGTACCGAAATCATCGATGGCGATGCGCACGCCCATGTCGTCCAGTTGCGTGAGGATGGCCAGGCTGGCCTCCACGTCGCGCATGGCCGTGGACTCCGTGATCTCCAGCGTCAGGCTGGCCGGCGGCACGCCGTGGCACGCCAGCGCCTCCCCTACCGACTCGACCATGCCGGCATGGCAGAACTGCAGCGCCGACAGGTTGACCGCCATCGACCAGCTCGTATGGCCCAGCGCGTGCCACTCGGCCAGTTGGCGGCACGCCTCGTCGAGCACCCAGGCGCCAATCGGCACGATCGCGCCGGTCTTCTCCGCCAGCGTGATGAACTGGTCCGGCATCAGCATGCCGTGCGCGGGATGGTTCCAGCGCAGCAGCGCCTCCGCGCCGACCAGCTCGCCGCCCGCCGCCGCGAACTTGGGCTGGTAGTGCAGCTGTAGCTGCCCGTGCTTGAGCGCGCCGCGCAGATCCTGGATCAGCGCCTGCTGGGTGCGCGCCTGGTGATTCATCGAGCGTTCGAAGAAGCAGTACGCGTTGCGGCCGGCGGCCTTGGCGTGATACATCGCCGCGTCCGCGTTGGACATCAGCGCGTCCTGGTCCTGCCCATCCGCCGGATGCAGGGCGATGCCGATGCTGCCCGAGACATGCAGCGCATGGCCGGCCACCTGCACGGTCTCGCGCAGCGCTTCCAGCAGCCCTTCGGCGATCACGCCGGCGTCCTCGGGTTCGTCGATGCGCACCAGCAACACGAATTCGTCGCCGCCCACACGCGAGATGGTGTCATCGGCGCGCACCGCCGAGCGCAGCCGCCGGGCGATTTCCACCAGCAGGCCGTCCCCCACGTGATGGCCGTAGGTATCGTTGACGCCCTTGAATCCGTCGAGATCGACGAACAGCACGGCAAAGCGCGCATGCTGGCTGGCGCCGGCCTGGATGGCCTGCGCGAAGCGGTCGTCCAGCAGCGCGCGGTTCGGCAGATGGGTGAGCTTGTCGTGCAGGGCGAGGAATTCGAGTTCCTTATTCGCCACGCCGAGCGCCTGTGCCAGCATGGCGGTGCGCATTTCCAGCCGCATGTCGAGGACCGACGTAATCAGCGCCACCGCCAGCACGCAGACCGTGACGACGAGGATGGGCAGCGCCAGCGAGCCGCTGTCCACGCCGTCCCGGGCCGCGCCGCACACGCTGCCGAGCGGAAACTGGGCCGCTGCCATGCCCGTGTAGTGCATGGCGGCGATGGCCCCGCCCATCACCACGGCGGCGCCGAGGCGCAACTGGTGGATGCGCGGCATGTTCCGGCGCAGCCGGAAGGCAATCCACAACGCCACGCCCGACGCCACCACCGCGATCCCAATCGACAGCACGAACAGCCACGGCACGTACTGGATGCCCGGCTGCATGCGCAGCGCGGCCATGCCGGTGTAGTGCATGCTGGCCACGGCGGCGCCGAGCACCAGCGCGCCCATCACCAGCCGGCGGCGAGGCAGGTGTTCCTGGCAGACCAGTTTCAGCGCGAAGGCCGAGGCGACGATGGCAATCAACAGCGAGCCCACCGTGATGGCGGGGTCGTAGCCCAGTGGAATCGGCAGCCGGAAGGCCAGCATGCCGACGAAATGCATCGACCAGATGCCCAGCCCCATGGCAACCGCGCCGCCGGCCAGCCACATATGGGCATAGCGTCCGCGCGCAGTGGCGATACGGCCGGCCAGGTCCAGCGCGGTATAGGACGCGAGGATGGCCACCAACAGGGAAAACAAGACGAGAAGCGCGTCGTAGCTCGGGGAAATCATGGTGGCGCGTGACGAAGCAGTGGCTTGGAGAGCCGGAATTCTGAGGGGTGGCGCCGCGCGAGCGTGCAATTCCCGTTATCAGTAAGGTTATCGGCGGATGGAGGCCAGACTTTAGCGGGATTGCGCTAGGCCCGCCTCCCCCGTTTTCCCTGCTTGCGCGCTGATATCCGACCTGTACCCGGCTTGCGCCCAGCTTGCCGAGGGCTTGACACGAGGCCGACCCGGCCCGCCCGCCGTCCGACAATTCCTACATCCCAATCGGCGCGCGCCGGAATGGCTGCGCCCAGCGCCCCGCCTATTCTTGAGTCGTGGCGGAAGCGCCGCATCGCAAATCTGCAAGACCTAGGCAATGCGACGCGGCCCGCGGAATGCAGGAGAGCAACCATGTGGAAACGACTGGCTGGCGCGCTCGCGGTGGGCGCATGCTGTTGGGCCTTCTCGGGCTGCACGGCAACCGGCGCCGTCGCGGGCGGCGTCGTTGGACACGAAGCGACCAACGGCAGCGCGCTAGGCACCGTGGGTGGTGCCGTGGTGGGTGGCGTGATTGGCCACGAGCTTGGCAAGTAACGCTGCAAGTAACGGATTGATGAAGTAACGTTTTCCGCGGTCTGGATGGCGGGCAGGGTCGTCCAGGCTAGCGCGGCATATGCTTGAAGATGGGAAGGATATGCCGCCGCGCGCCGCGCCATGAGCATCGGCTGTTGTGTTTTTCAACGATGAGCGGACGTTTTCATCGCTGAAAGGCATCGCGGCACACAACGATGTCAGATCTCCCCGATCGTCATGGCGCGGCCGTGGGAAACCCTGCAATGAGAAAGCCCCGGCGCGTGTGCACTGAACTGCACCCCAAAAGTTGGACACCAACTTTTGGGGTGTTTTCATGTATCGGTACTCGGAGCAGTTCAGGCTGACAGTTATCCAGAGCTACCTGGACGGTCAGGCAGGCTATGGTGAGATCGCCAAACGCCATGAAATAGACAGC